>CAYYXP010000238.1:0-1752 GCA_964475685.1 uncultured Gemmatimonadaceae bacterium
AGCCCAGCCAAAGGAACTCGTGGTGACCGTCACCGAAAATCGTTTGCAGGAAGCGCTTGCCGACCGATACCGCATCGAGCGTGAGGTCGGCAGGGGCGGGATGGCGACGGTCTACATAGCGCACGACGTCAAGCACCGCCGCCCGGTGGCGGTCAAGGTGCTACACCCGGAATTGGCGGCGAGCGTCGGAACCGACCGATTCCTCCGCGAGATCGAGATCGCCGCGGGCCTCAACCATCCCCACATTCTCACGCTCATTGACTCCGGCAGCGCCGACGGCCTGCTGTACTACGTCATGCCGTTCGTCGAGGGCGAGTCGCTGCGCGGGCGGATGGCGCGGGAGGGCCGCCTGCCCGTCGCCGAGGCGGTGGACCTCGCACGGAAGGTGGCCGGGGCGCTGGCCTACGCGCATGGAAAGGGCGTGGTGCACCGGGACGTGAAGCCCGAGAACATCATGCTGCACGAGGGCGAGCCGATGATCACCGACTTCGGCATTGCCAAGGCAGTGAGCGGCGGGTCGGAATCGCTCACCCAGACCGGCATGTCGCTGGGCACGCCCACCTACATGAGTCCGGAGCAGGCGTCGGGCGAACACGAGATAGACGGCCGGAGCGACATCTACTCGCTGGGCTGCATGCTCTTCGAGATGCTCGCGGGCGAGCCGCCGTTCACCGGCCCCAGCGTTCAGGCCATCATCGTGCGGCGGTTCACGGAGACGGCGCGGCCAGTCCGGGTGCTCAGGCCGGAGGTGCCCGAGGACGTGGAGCGGGCCCTCGCGCGCGCTCTCGCCCGGGCGCCCGAAGACCGCTTCGCCGCCGCCGGGCAGTTCGCCCAGGCGCTGTCGGCCACGGCCACACGCACGCCGCCCGACGGGGCCCCCACGGTGGTTACTGCGCAGCAGCAGGCGGTCCGGTCGATCGCCGTCCTCCCCTTCGCCGACATGAGCCCGGCCAAGGACCAGGATTATTTCTGCGAGGGGATCGCCGAGGAGATCATCAACGCGCTCACCAAGATCGACGCGCTCCATGTGGCCTCGCGCTCCTCGGCCTTCGCGTTCAAGGGGAAAAACCAGGACATCCGCCAGGTGGGCGAGCAGCTCAGCGTGGCCACCGTGCTGGAGGGAAGCGTCCGCAAGGCCGGGAACCGTCTCCGGATCACCACCCAGCTCGTCAAGGTGGCCGACGGGTATCACCTCTGGTCGGAGAAGTACGACCGTGAGCTGGAGGATGTGTTCGCGGTGCAGGACGAGATCGCGGAAAACATCGTGAAGGCGCTGCGGCTGGTCCTCACCGACAACGAGAAGCGTGCCATCGAGCGGGCCCATACCGGCAACGTGGAGGCCTACGAGTACTACCTCCGCGGCCGGCAGTTCTTTTACCAGTTTCGGGAGAAGGGGCTCCAGTTCGCCCGCCGCATGTTCAGCCGGGCGATCGAAATCGACCCCAACTACGCCCGTGCCTACGCCGGCATCGCTGACTGCAGCTCGCAGCTCTACAAGTACTGGGACGCCAGCGCGGCCAACCTGGAGCAGGCGGAGTCCACCAGCCGAAAGGCGCTGGAGCTGGCCCCGGACCTGGCGGAGGCGCATGCCGCCCGGGGGTTCGCACTGACCCTCGGCGGGAATCACGAGGAGGCCAACCGGGAGTTCGAGACCGCGCTCCGGCTCGACCCCAAGCTCTACGAGGGCTACCTGTACTACGCCAACGGGCGGTTCGCGGAGGGAAAGTTGGCGGAGGCCGCGAAGCTCTACGA
>CAYYXP010000239.1:0-3951 GCA_964475685.1 uncultured Gemmatimonadaceae bacterium
GGCCGGCTGTTCAAGCCGCTCGCCTTCACCAAGACCTTCGCCATGGCGGCGGCGAGCCTCCTGTCCGTGACGCTGGTGCCGGTCACCATGGGACTCTTCATCCGGGGAAAGATCTACCGGGAGCAGGCCAACCCGATCAACCGCTGGCTGATTGCCCTGTACCGCCCCGTCATCACCTTTGTCCTGCGGCGCCGGTGGCCGGTGGTGGGTACCGCGCTGGTGGCCCTCGTCCTCACCTTCATCCCCTGGTCGCGCATCGGAGGCGAGTTCATGCCGCCGCTGGGCGAGGGCACCATCCTGTTCATGCCCACCACCTTGCCTGGCGTCAGCGTGGCGCGAGCGCGCGAGATCCTCCGGATCCAGGACGGCATCCTCAAGAGCTTTCCGGAAGTAGATCACGTCTGGGGCAAGGCGGGGCGGGCCAATACCGCGACCGATCCGGCGGGGCTGGACATGTTCGAAACGACCATCACCCTGAAGCCGGAGTCGGAATGGCGGAAGGGGATGACCTATGACGGGCTGGTGGCGGCGATGGACTCGGCGGTCCGGCTCCCCGGAATCACCAACGCCTGGACCATGCCGATCAAGGCGCGGATCGATATGCTCGCGACCGGGATCCGCACCCCGGTGGGGATCAAGATCTTCGGGCCCGACCTGGCCGTGCTCGAACGGCTGGGCAAGGAGGTCGAGCGGTCGGTGCAGATGGTCCGGGGGACCCGGAGCGCGTTTGCCGAGCGGGCGGTCTCCGGATATTACCTCGACATCGACATCGATCGGGCCGCCGCCGCCCGCCACGGACTCAACGTCGGTGACGTGCAGACTGTCATCGCCACCGCGGTCGGCGGGATGACCGTCACCCAGACGGTGGAGGGTCGCGAGCGCTACGGGGTCCGGATCCGATATCCGCTAGAGCTGCGCGACAACCCGGAACGGCTCGCCTCGGTCCTCATTCCCGTAGTCCACGGCATCGGAAGCCCCGCGCGCACTGGGGGGGGCATGGCTGGCGCCCCGATGGGCGCCCCGGCCCTGGCGAGTGGAGGAGGGGCCTTCGTCCCGCTGGGACAGATCGCCACGATCCGGCAGGTGGCCGGCCCGATGGTCGTGCGCACCGAAGGTGCGCAACCCACCGCGTGGGTCTACGTGGACGTGGTCGGACGCGACATTGGGGGCTACGTGGCCGACGCCAAGCGGCAAGTGGAGAGCACCGTAACTCTTCCAGCCGGCTACACGCTGGTCTGGAGCGGCGAGTATGAGTACATGCAGCGCGCCAAGGAACGGATGAAGCTGGTCATCCCCGCCACGCTCGCCATCATCTTCCTCCTGCTCTATTTCAACTTCAAGAGCGTGGGGGAATCCCTGATCGTGATGCTCTCCCTCCCCTTCGCCCTCGTCGGTGGCATCTGGTTCATCTGGCTGCTCGGGTACAACTGGTCGGTGGCGGTGGCAATCGGCTTCATCGCCCTCGCCGGTGTGGCGGCGGAAACCGGCGTGGTCATGCTTATCTACCTCGATCATGCCTGGGCGGCGCGCCGGGCGGCCGGCGGGCGACCCACGCTGCAAGACCTCTACCAGGCGGTGATGGAGGGAGCGGTGGACCGGGTCCGCCCGAAAATGATGACCGTCACGGCAATCATGGCGGGATTGCTCCCGATTCTCTGGGGATCGGGGGCCGGCGCCAGTGTCATGAAGCGGATCGCGGCCCCCATGGTCGGAGGGATGATCAGCAGCGCCGTGCTGACGCTGGTGGTGATTCCGGCGGTTTACTCGCTCTGGAAGGAGCGGGAGGTCCGGACTCTGGACGCGAAAGGCGCGCCGGCACCGGCCGTCCTGGTGGTGGAGACGTTTCCGGCCTCGGGATGACCCGTCCGGCTCGGCGGCCCCGTCTCGCCCTCGCACTCGGCGGCGGTGGCGCCCGAGGACTCGCCCACATCGGTGTGCTCCAGGTGCTCGAGCAGGAGGGCCTCGCGCCCGGCTTCATCGCCGGGAGCAGCATGGGGGGTCTGGTCGGGGCGCTTTGCGCCAGCGGCCTGCTGTCGCAGGATCTGATCGAGATCACGCGAAACTTCCGGCTCCCCCGGTGGTTCCTCCCCGGCGGCCTGCTCGGCTGGGAGCAAATCTTCCCTTCCGCGGCGGGGGCCATTCCCGCCACCGGCTATGGAGGAAGCACTCCCGGCATTGGTGCACCAACTGGCATCCCCCCGACATCGGTCCGCGGAAACATCCGAGGCGCTCAGCCGCCACCTCGATCCGGTGTGTTCGATGGTGATCCACCCGATGCGGGCTCGGGCGACGGCCACCCACGAAGGAATTCTATACTACTTCTGCTCGGCCAACTGCTGCGATCGTTTCCTGCGCTCCCCGGCCCGATATCTCGGCTCGACGAAGCTCGCCTTCGGGCCGCCGCTCCTCCCCTGACGACAGACCGAGCATGTCGAACCCTCCCGAGCCGCATGGCCGCCCCGTGGACGGGGCCGCGGCGATCGATTTCAGCACGACGACCGTGCCCCCCCTGCTACGCGGGCCGCACTCCGGTCACCGGTGCCGTGGACCTGACCCGATGAGCCGGTTGTAGATCGCGGCGACCAGCCAAAAGGTCAGTGCCGTGCCGACCGTCCAACAGAGGAGCCCGCCCACGAAGCTGCCGAGCGTCAGCGAGCGCGACATTCCCGACACATCCATGTGGATCAGATAGCCGGCGAAGGCGGTCGTCGCGCCAGGCGCGATCGCCACGGCCATTGCGCAAAGAATGAAGAGCACCGCGGCCGTCGCACCCGCGGCGACGCCGAAGGCCCGCGCGTCGAGTCTCATGGATCACCTCCAGCCCGAGCATCCCCGGGCAGTGACGTGGCGGCTCTCGACTGATCGCTTCGCGACCCGGAATGGGCCGCATGGCCGTGACGCCCGCTGATAGAACTCACGGCATGCGAGAAACGGTATCAGCCTCAGGATGAAGAAAGGCTGAGGTTCGCACGAAAGTTCTTGACCTCAGAGGCGTGCCCGACGCAGCAGCTGCGCGTTGATCGCCACGATCACCGTGCTGAGCGACATCAGCACCGCCCCGATCGCCGGCGAGAGGAGAATGCCGGCCCCGGCCAGCACCCCCGCCGCGAGCGGGATCGCGACGATGTTGTAGCCGCTGGCCCACCAGAGGTTCTGGACCATCTTCCGGTAGCTCACCCTCGAGAGCGCGATGATCCGCGGGACGTCGCGCGGGTCGCTCCGCACGAGCACGATGTCGCCGGCCTCGACCGCGACGTCCGTTCCGGCCCCGATCGCAATGCCCACGTCGGCAGTCACCAGCGCCGTCGCCTCGTTGACCCCATCGCCCACCATGGCCACCCGCTTGCCCCGCCGTTGCAGCTCCTGGATCTTCGCCGCCTTCTCCTCGGGCAGCACCTGGGCGATGACCGTGTCGATGCCGAGCTCCGCGGCCACGGCGTCCGCCACGGCCTTGGCATCGCCGGTGAGCATCGCGACCTCGATGCCCAGGGCGTGCAGTCGACGGACGGCCTCCGGCGACTCCGGCCGAATGGCGTCCGCCACGGCGAAGGCGGCCAGGACGCGCTGGCCTTCGAGCAGGTAGATCACACCCTGCCCTTGAGTGGCGGCGGTTTCGGTAAATCCGGCGAATTCGGCCGGCAGGTGGACGCCCATCCGGCGGAGCAGATTGGGCCCGCCGACGGCGAGCCGCCGTGCATCGACGACGCCTTGGACTCCGTAGCCGGGGATGGCCTCGAATCCCGTAGCGCGCGGAATCTCGAGCCCGCGCTCGCGCGCGCTCGTCACGACGGCCCGGGCCACGGGATGCTCGGCGTCCTGCTCGAGGGCGGCAGCGAGACGGAGCCCATCGGCCTCACCGAGCCCGCCGGCGGTATCCATTCCGACGACCCGGTGCTCGCCCAACGTCAGCGTGCCGGTCTTGTCGAAGACAACCGTGTTGAGGAGTCGTGC
>CAYYXP010000240.1:0-2923 GCA_964475685.1 uncultured Gemmatimonadaceae bacterium
GACGATGCCCGTGAAGAGGGCGCTGAAGATGGTGATCGGCAGGGAGTCGACCCCGAGCCGCCGCATCTGGATGACCAGGAGCGGGGCCCAGGTGCCGACGGCGGCGAGGGCACGGGCGGTCTCGAGGCCGCGCCGGCCGATCGCCGCGACGTAACCGTCCCGGGCCGAGAAGCGGGAAGTCACGGGGGGGAAGGTAACGTGGCCGGCCGATAGCCGACAGCCGATAGCCCTACGCCGCGAAGCTGGCAAGCGCGCGGCCGACGTCTCCCTCCCTGAGCCGCTTGAGCGCGCGGTCGCGAAGCTGGCGGACCCGCTCCCGCGTCACCCCCAGCATGCCGCCGATCTCCTCGAGGGTGTGCTCCCGCCCGCCGTGGAGCCCGAAGTAGAGCCGGAGCACCTTCGCATCGCGCGGGGGAAGCGTGCGGAGCGCCCGGTCGATCTCCTCGGACAGGAAGCCCTCCATCGCCCGCTCTTCCGGGTCGCCCTGCTCGTCGGCGATGAACCGATCGATGAGCGCGCGGTCGCCCTCCGGATCGAGCGGCGCGTCGAGCCGCACCTCGGTGGTGTTGAGCGCGGAGAGCGACTGCACCACGTCGATCGCGAGCCCGGTGGCGTCGGCGATCTCCTCCGGCGTCGGCTCCCGGCGCAAGTCCTGCCGCAACGATTCGGCGGTGCGAATGATGCGCGAGAGATCGGCGGTCCGGTTGAGCGGCACCCGCACCGTGCGCCCGTGGCGAGCCAGCGCGGCGAGAATGGACTGGCGGATCCACCAGACGGCATAGGAGATGAACTTGACGCCCTGGTCGGGGTCGAACTTCCGGGCCGCGGTGAGGAGGCCGACGTTCCCCTCGCCGATCAGGTCGGTGAGCGCCAGCCCGCGGTTCTGATACTTCTTCGCGACCGAGATGGCGAAGCGGAGGTTCCGCTTCACCAGCTCCTGCATCGCCTCCTCGTCGCCGGCCCGCACCTTCCTCGCGATGGCGAGTTCCTGCTGGGCCGACAACAGAGGAGTCTTGCTCACCTCGTGGAGGTACTGGTCGAGGATGTCCTTGTCTGCGTCGTAGATGCCGAGGTTGGCGGAAGTCTCCTTCTTCTTCGAGCGGCGCGGTTTGCCGGGGGGAGACTGGGCCAGGATCTCGGCGAGGGACAGGTCCGCCGGGAGCGCCCCGGGAGAGGTGTCGGCCGGTCGTTGGGACGGTCGCGAAGGCAGGTCCTGCCCTTCGTGCTTCTTCTTGCGCATGGGTTGGAAGATATCTCCGGGGCCAGCGCTGTGACGCGTAAGTGCGCGCAGTAGAATCACCTTGACGCTCCCCGGCGCGGCCGCTATGCTTCCGTGCTGCCGAGGCGCCGGTCGGGCGGGAAAATAACGGGGGCGTAGCTCAGTTGGGAGAGCGCGTGAATGGCATTCACGAGGTCAGGGGTTCGATCCCCCTCGCCTCCATTGCCGCGGTCCGGGCGCCAGATGGATTCTCGGTCCCATGATGGTTGCGCGGGTGTTGAGCGAACGCTAGAATCCTCATCCGCCTGCGGGAATAGCTCAGTTGGTAGAGCACAACCTTGCCAAGGTTGGGGTCGCGGGTTCGAGTCCCGTTTCCCGCTCTCGTCAGTCGGACAGCGGCACCGATCGGAGCACGGGCGGATATCGTCGCGGGGTGGAGCAGTCTGGTAGCTCGCCGGGCTCATAACCCGGAGGTCGTGGGTTCAAATCCCACCCCCGCTATGAAGGACGGACAGGGCGGAAAAGACGGAGAAGTCGGAGAGGACGGAGAAGTCGGAGAGGACGGAGCGTGTGCTCCGCGCGCGGACAGCCTCCGCACACCGGAGCCACCGTTCGTCCTCTCCGTCATTTCCGTCCTCTCCGTCCTCTCGTCCACTGGCGGGCGGTTAGCTCAGTTGGTTAGAGCGCCACGTTGACATCGTGGAGGTCACAAGTTCGAGTCTTGTACCGCCCATCGAGCCGCGCCCTTAGCTCAATTGGATAGAGCATTTGACTACGGATCAAAAGGTTGGGGGTTCGAGTCCCTCAGGGCGCATGGAGACGGGTCACGGGGCGTAGCGCAGCCCGGTTAGCGCGCCTGCTTCGGGAGCAGGAGGTCCCCGGTTCAAATCCGGGCGCCCCGATTGGACAAGAGGACATCCCCGCTGTGACGACGGCGGGGACTCTTTTTTCGAGCCCGGCCTCACTTCAACGAAGCGAGCGAATGCCGTCCCCATCCACCCGCTGCCTCCTCCTTCTCGTTGACGGACTCCGGCCCGATGTAGCCGAATCGATGCTGGCGGCCGGCGACCTTCCCCACCTTGCGGCCATGATGGAGCACGGCGGCCGGAACCGGGCGATCAGCGTGTTCCCTTCCACTACCGGCGTCGCGTACCTTCCATTCCTCACCGGATGCACTCCCGGCCGCTGCAATGTCCCCTCGATCCGTTGGCTCGATCGCCGCGCGTACCGAGGCCGCTGGTGGCGGGACCGGGAAGCGGTGCGAAGCTATTGCGGCTACCAGGCACCGCGACTCGATGGCGACATCGCGCCGGACGTCCGGACGCTCTTCGAGCTCGTGCCGGAGAGCATCGGCATCTTCACGCCGATCACGCGAGGCCTCACGCCGTCACGCGATCCCTCCCGCCTCGAGCGCCAGCTCTGGGGCTCGCTGGCGCACTACGCCCTGTGGCACCAGCCATCGGACGACGCCGTGGCGCGGCACCTCCTCCGGGCGGTGGATGCCGACTGGCGATTCGTCTTCGCCCAGTTTCCCGCGGTGGACGGCTACACCCACCAGACCACACCCGATGCCGCCCCGGTGCGGCGCGCCCTCCGGAAGGTTGATGAGACGGTGGGCGTGGTCCGGGAGCGGCTGCGTCGGCGTGGGGAGCTCGAGCGAACGCTGCTGCTGGTCGTGAGCGACCACGGCGCCACCACCGTGCA
>CAYYXP010000241.1:0-1827 GCA_964475685.1 uncultured Gemmatimonadaceae bacterium
GCCGCTGTACGATCCCAGGGGGGACCGGGTCCGCGCCTCCTGAGCGCCGCGGGTATCCGGAACGCCGCTACGCGGGTTCCCGAAGTGAAATCCCGGCGGGCTCTTCAGGCGCGCCGCGGCCCGCGAGCGCCACCATCACGCCGAACAGCAGCAGCATCGTCCAGGCGTGGACGCTGTAGCCGGCGACGCCCTCGTAGACGGCGTCTCCCACGAGGTCGCGGCCGCTGAGCCCGCTCGCCGCGATGCCCAGCAGGAGCACAGCTGCCAGGATGAGACCGGGGCCGCGAATCCTTGCCGGCCGGATGGAGAGCGTCGTGGCGAACACGAAGAGCAGCGGAACCAGATGGGCGAGGAAGGTGATCGGACTGAGGAGCATGGACGTGAGAAAGATCATCGCCACTTCGAACGCCGAAACCGGCGCGTGCCGGAGCCGGAGCAGCACCAGCCTGGCCAGGAAGACGAGCAGCACCGCCGCCCAGAGTACCACGTAGACCTTCTGCGCAGCGCCTTCGCTCAGCGGGAGGTATTGAAACGACGCGCTCTCGGGAGTCTCGGGCGGGCGGGTCATCCGGCTCACCAGCGCGGCGATGTTCTGCCCCGCCGTGTACGAGCCGACCTCCCCATGCTGATGTCCCTCCAGGAACGTATGGTAGTACTCCACCAGCTCGGCCGCGCCCGACGACGGCCCCCGCAGGAGCAGCGGCACGAGCAGTCAGGCGAGCGCGATGGGAAACGCGGCCAATGCCGCTCGGCGCCGGCCGCGGATCACCAGCCAGGCGGCGAAGAATATCGGGGTGATCTTGAACGCGGTCGCGGCGACGATGGCGAGGGCCGCCCGCAGGTCCTGGCCGCGCAGATAGGCGCGAACGCCGAGCAGGGCGAGGACGAAGGTGATCCCGTTCACCTGCACGTGGTGAAAGTTGTCGAGGAAGAACTGGGCGCTGAGAATCACCGCCAGGATAAGCGGGAGCGCCGACCGATTGCGATCGGGGAAGGTGCGCCCGAGGATGTCGCGGGTGAGGAACACCGCCGCCACCCAGAGCCCGAGGTTGAGGAGGGAGAACAGCACCCCGGCCACCGGCAGCGGGAACAACGCCAGCGGTGTGAACATGAGGGCGGCGAACGGCGGGTACTTGAACTGTCTCGCGCCCGGGAGATAGTCGTGGTAGAGCGGTGCCCCGTGGGAAAAGTTCCACCCCGCCTGCCAGAAGACGTGAAAATCGTGGCCGACATGCTGGCGCATACCCTGCGGCACGGCCAGCGCCAGGGCGGCGGCGAACGCCAGCACGGTGAGCAACAGCAGGGTGGGGGAAGGAGTGCGCGACATGGGGATGAATAATACCGCACGCGTCCGACAACTCGCCTTGTGCCTCGTGCTGATGGTGCCCGTTCCCGCCGCCGCCCAGGCACCGGGGACGACACCGGTGGACACCGTGGCCCTCCAGCGCCTGCTCGTCGCCGAGGACGCGCGGGGCACGGCGCAGGGCGGGGTGGATCCGCTGATTGCCGCGTTGACCAGCGCCGACACGACGCTGCGGCGGGTGGCGGTTCGCGGTCTCGGGCGGCTTCAGCGGCCCGACCTGGGCAAGCTCCTCGTCCCGCTGCTCGATGACCGGCAGCCGTCGGTGCGCGCCGAGGCGGCGAACGCCACTGCCCAGTCGCTGCGGGAGGCCCGGCGCGGCACGGCCAGGGCTGGCAGCGACCAACTCAGCGCGTCAGGGGCTGCCGCCGCACTCTCCCGCGCTCTCGCCATCGAGGCCTCCCCCTGGGTCGCCGGCATCATCGGCCAGTCGCTCGGCCGCCTCCCGCTCCCCGACAGTGCCGCGG
>CAYYXP010000242.1:0-2961 GCA_964475685.1 uncultured Gemmatimonadaceae bacterium
ACCTCACCGGCCGCCTTCCCGCCGAACGCAACCTCTACGACATCCTGGACGTCGGCGACATTGAGGCCACGGCGGGCCATCTCGGCCCGCTTGAGGTTGATCGTCAGACGCGGCAGGCCTGTCGTCTGCTCGACCTTGGTATCCGCCGCGCCGGCCACCGTCGTGAGCACTGCCTCGATCCGGTTGCCGACCTCGGCCAGGACCTCCACGTCGTCGCCGAAGACCTTGACGGCCACATCACTGCGCACGCCGGCGATCAGCTCGTTGAACCGCATCTGGATCGGCTGAATGAATTCGTAGTTGTTGCCCGGCATCAGCGGCAACTCTCGCTGGAGTTGTGCCACAAGGTCCGACTTCGGGCGCCGGGGGTTCGGCCACCGCTCCCGGGGTTTCAGCATGACATAGGTGTCGGCAACGCTCGGCGGCATCGGATCGGTGGCAATCTCCGCCGTCCCGATTTTCGAAAAGACGTAGTCCACTTCTGGGTAGGTCTTGAATTTCCGTTCCAGGGCGTGCTGCATCTCGACCGCCGTGGACAAACTGGTTCCCGGGATCCTGAGCGCATGGACCAGCAGGTCGCCCTCGTCGAGGCTCGGCAGGAACTCGCTCCCCAGGCGGGTTGCCATGGCCCCGGTAACCGCCATGAGGACCGCCGCCGCGGTCACGGTCACCCCGCGGTTCCGCAGGGCCGACGTCAGCGCCGGCAGGTAGGCCTTCGCCGCCCAGCGCATCGGCAGGCTCTCCTTTTCCGACACTCTGCCACTCACAAAAATCGCCACCGCTGCCGGGACGAACGTGACCGAGAGGAGCATGGCGCCGAACAGCGCGGCCAGCACTGTGAACGCCATCGGAAAGAACATCTTCCCTTCGATGCCGGTGAGCGTCAGGATCGGCAGGTAGACCACCATGATGATGAGCTGACCGAACAGGGTCGGCCGCCAGACCTCCCGGGACGCGTCGAACACCACGTCCAGGCGCTGGGCCCGCGTCAGCACGGCGCCGGTCTCATGTTGCCGCCCGGCCAGCCGGCGCAGGCAGTTCTCGACCATGACGACGGCACCGTCGACGATGATGCCGAAATCGAGCGCGCCCAGACTCAGGAGGTTGCCGCTGACGCCGCGCTCCACCATGCCGGTTATCGCGAACAGCATCGACAAGGGGATGGCGCAGGCGGTGATGATCGCCGCGCGCACGTTGCCCAGAAAGAGGAACAGCACCACGATCACCAGCAGCGCGCCAATCGTGAGGTTGTGCCGCACCGTTTCGATGGTGGCGTCGACCAGCGCCGTCCGGTCGTACACGGTCTTGGCGACCACCCCCGCCGGCAGCGTGCGGTTGACCTCCTCCATCTTGTCCGCTACCCGCCGTGAGACCACCCGGCTGTTTTCGCCCAGCAGCATGAACACCGTGCCGAGGACAACCTCCTTCCCGTCTTCCGTGGCCGCGCCGGTCCGCAACTCCTCCCCCAGCAACACGTCGGCCACGTCGTCCAGATGGATCGGTGTGCTCAGGTGATTGCCCACCACGATCTGCCGGATGTCCTCGAGGTTCCGCACCTGTCCGGGGGCCCGGATCAGGTACTGTTCGCCCCGGCGCTCGATATAGCCCGCGCCGACATTGCTGTTGTTCTGGGCCAGCGCCTGGAGCACGTCCCGAAACGTGAAGCCGTACGCCAGGAGTTTCTCCGGGTACGGCGTCACGTGGAACTGCTTCGTGAAACCGCCAATGGTGTTGACGTCGGCCACGCCCGGCACCGTTTTCAGTTGCGGCCGCACGATCCAGTCCTGAATCGTCCGCAGGTCCATGCCCGTGTACGGCAGGCCCTCCGGCGTGAGTGCTCCCGGTTGTGGCTCAATCGTCCAGAGGAAGATTTCGCCCAGACCCGTGGCAATCGGCCCCATCGTCGGCTCGATGCCGGGCGGCAGCCGGCCTTTGACCTCCTGGACCCGTTCCCCGATCAGCTGGCGCGCCCAGTAGATGTCGGTCCCGTCTTCGAAGATCACCGTGACCTGGGAGAGGCCGTAGCGTGAAATCGATCGGGTTTCCTGAAGTTTCGGGAGGCCCGCCATCGCGGTTTCCACCAGAAAAGTCACCCGCTGTTCCGCTTCGAATGGCGAGTAGCCGGGAGCCTCGGTGTTGACCTGCACCTGGACATTGGTGATGTCCGGCACCGCGTCGATGGGAAGCCGGGTGTAGTTGTACAGCCCGAACGCGGCCATGGCGAGCGTCGCGACGAGCACAACCCACCGGTGCCGGATGGAGACTCCGAGAATGCGCTCAAGCATGGGGGCCTCGTGCCTTAGTGATCATGAGACGCGCCCAGCTTTCCGATTTCCGCCTTCACGGCAAAACTGTTCTTGCTCGCGTACTGCTCGCCCGCCTTGAGCCCCGTGCGGACTTCCACCCACTCCCCGTCGCTGCGTCCCAGCTCCAGCGGCCGGGCTTCGAACCAGTCACCGTACCGCACGAACACCACCTGCCAGTCGCGAAAGGTCTGGATCGCTTCCGCGGCCACCGCCAGCGGGACCGTGGCCGCCTCCCGAACCAGGCGAACGGTCACGAACAGCCCCGGGCGCCACCGGCCCCCGGAGTTCGGCACCACGATGCGCGCCGTGGCGGCCCGGGTCTCCTGGCCAACCAGCGGGCCGAAAAAGCTGACTCGGCCGGACACCTCGCTGCCGAGATCGGTTGACCGGACCGTCGCCTCCTGGCCTTGATGCACCGCCGCGAGGTCCGTGGCGTATACCGTGATGTCGACCCAGACCGATGACAGGTCGGTGACCACGAACAGCTTTTCCTCGGCGGTCACCGCTTCCCCGACGGTGACGTTGCGTTCCGTCACCGTGCCGTCCAGCGGCGAGCGGATTTCATGCCGGGCCATGCTTTCCGCCGGTGCCGTCGCGAGGGCCGGCAACGTTCCTTGCGGCACCCCCAGTACCACCAGGGTCTGTGCGGCCAGCT
>CAYYXP010000243.1:0-1868 GCA_964475685.1 uncultured Gemmatimonadaceae bacterium
GCTTTCTTGTACGCCTTCCCCGCCTTCAGAAGCTGGAGGAAGATCCACTGGGTCCACTTGTAGTAGCCGGGGTCGGTGGTGGACAATTCGTGCCGCCAGTCGAACATCCCGCCGATCCGCCGGAGCTGCCGCCGGAAGTTCTCGATATTCCGCGGGATCAGCTCGCCGGGGTTGATCCCGACCTTGATCGCGTAGTTCTCGCTGTGGATGCCGAAGGCGTCGAACCCGATCGGCTCGAAGACATCGTATCCCTGCAGCCGCTTGAACCGGCCGTAGGCGTCGCTCCCGGTAAAGGCGAACATGTTCCCCACGTGCAGCCCTTCGGCCGACGGGTAGGGGAACATCATGAGGTTATAGAACGGCCGTTGGGCGCGATCGAGGTCGGGCTCGTTGGTGCGCCGCTCAGCCCAGCGGGCCTGCCACTTGGCCTCGACGGCCTCGGGGTGGTAGGGGTCCATTTAGCCCTTCTCCATGTAATGCACCGCCGGCCGCTTGGGTTCTACCATGACGTGAGCGCTAAAACTATTCGCAATTGAGGGTTACCGCCAACGACCCAGGGGCTCTCGGGGAGCGGAATCAGGCGGCTTTCGTATTGGCGCGCCGCCCCCCGTGCCGGTATTATTTTGCCACCCCCATAACACATCGAGCTTCCACGGATGGCAGAGCCGGTTCCCGGGTTGAGCAGCGCGCTGGCAGAGCGATACCGGATCGAGCGCGAGCTCGGCCGGGGCGGGATGGCCACCGTGTATCTCGCCCACGACCTCCGGCATGACCGGTCGGTCGCGCTCAAGGTGCTCCATCCCGAGCTGGCGGCGGCACTTGGCCCCGAGCGGTTCCAGCGCGAGATCAGGCTCGCCGCACGGCTGCAGCACCCTCACATCCTGACGGTTCACGACTCGGGAGAGGCGCCGGGGTCGCCGGGGACCCCGCCCACCCTCTGGTTCGCGATGCCGTTCGTCGAGGGCGAGAGCCTGCGCGACCGGCTGAACCGACAGAAGCAGCTCCCCGTCGACGAGGCGCTCCGGATCGCCACGGAGACGGCGGATGCCCTCGCCTACGCCCACCGCCACGGCGTCATTCATCGGGACATCAAGCCGGAGAACATCCTCCTCGCGGAGGGGCATGCCCTGGTCGCCGACTTCGGGATCAGCAAGGCGCTGGCGAAGTCGGGAGACCAGCAGTTGACCGAGACCGGCATGGCGCTGGGCACGCCGGCGTACATGAGCCCGGAGCAGGCCGCGGGCGAGCGGGAACTCGACGCCCGGACCGACGTCTACAGCCTGGCCACCGTGTTGTACGAGATGCTCGCCGGAGAGACGCCCTTTGCCGCCCCCACGGCGCAGGCGATGATCGCACGGCGCTTCATGGAAACGCCGCGGCCCATCCGGCAGCTGCGTGACTCGGTGCCCGAGAGCATCGAGCAGACAGTGCAGCGCGGGCTGGCGCGGACGGCCGCCGATCGCTACGCCACCGCGGCGGAGTTCTCCCGGGCGTTGGCGGGCGCATTCACCACCACGGCGACGGTTTCGACGAGCCCCGCTAGGGCCGCCCGGCCGGCGGCGGCGCCTCCGCCGGTCTCGAAGCGGCGGATCCCGGTCGCGGCCACCGCGCTCGGGCTGGGTGTCCTGATCGGGCTCGGGGTCCTCTTCGCCTGGCGGCGCGGTCACGGAGGCGAAACGCCGGAGGCCGGCGGCGCCAAGCTGCTCGCCGTGTTGCCGTTCGAGAATCTCGGCAGCGCGGACGACGAATACTTCGCCGACGGCGTCACCGACGAGATCCGGGGCAAGCTGGCCACCATCCCCGGCCTCCAGGTGACCGCCAGCCGGAGCGCCGCCGAGTACAAGAAGAGCAGCAAGGACCTGGCGACG
>CAYYXP010000244.1:0-8342 GCA_964475685.1 uncultured Gemmatimonadaceae bacterium
CAGCTTCACCTACCTGGCCCAGGGAATGGTCGACCTCCTGAGCCGGAACCTTAACGGCGTGGAAGCACTGGTGACCGTCGACCCCGGCCAGGTGATGTCGGCGGCCGGGCGCGGGGAGGCGGGCGGGTCGGACGCCGAGACGGGTCGCGACATGGCGCGTCTGCTCGGTGCCGGGCAGTACATCGTCGGGAGCGTGGTTCCGGCAGGAGGTCGACTCCGCATCCAGGCCGAGCTCCACGCGCAGGACTCCGGGGGCTCACGAACCATCGCGCAGGCGGCCGTCGAGGGCGACAGCACGGCGCTGTTCCAGCTGGTGGACCGGCTCACCGCGCAGCTCCTGGTGGGCCGCGGGGAGGGGCAAGGCGCCAGGCTGGCCCGGACAGTGCCGCTGACGAGCGGATCGCTGCCGGCGCTCAAGCTCTATCTCGACGCGGAGCGAAACCTGCGTGCCGCCCAATATGACTCGGCGATCGCGGGCTTCCAGCGCGCCATCGAGACCGACAGCAGCTTCGCGCTGGCGCACTACCGGCTCGCCGTCTCCGCTCTGTTCGTCGGCCGGATGGGCCTGATCGGGCCTGCGATGCAGCGCGCCCTCGCACTCTCCCCGCGGCTGACCGAGCGCGACCGCCGCCTGCTGTCCGCCTTCACCGACCTGGTCCGCGGGACGGCCGACCGGGCCGAGCGAGAGTATCGCGATTTCCTCCAGGCTTATCCCGACGACCGCGAGGCCCGATTCGAGCTCGCCAACCTCCTCTACTATTACAACGCGCCCCGCGGACGGTCTCCGGCGGAGGCGCGGGAGCAGTATGACCTGGTGCTCCAGGTGGACCCGAAGTTCATCTGTCCCATATGACCCCTCTGGGACCTCGCCGTGCGCGAGGAAGACTGGGCCCGGGCCGACACGCTGATCCGCCGGAAATTCGGAGCGGTACCATTCAGCGACCAGGTGCTCTACGCCGTCGTGCGGGGCGACACCGCCGCCGAGCGGCGCCTCCGCGAGCAGGCGCCGGAGATGGCCGGCAAGAAGGGGCGGCGGACCAAGGGGTGGGCGGTGGAGGCCGGATGGTTCCTCGCGACCTACCAGGAGGACCTGGGACGGGCTGAGGAATTTGCCCGTTTCGGCGCCGCGAGCTCGATCCCGCCGGGGCTGCAGGCGACGGCCCATGAGCTTCTCGCCAGCCTCGGAGTCGCGGGTGGGCGCTGGAGCGCCGCCGACGCCGAGTTCGCCGCCGCCGCCGCCGCGCATCCCGATTCGGCCCTGATCGGTCGGGCGCTGGCCGCGTCGCTGCCGTTCCTGGCCGTGCCGAAGCCCGCTCTCGAAGCGATCCGCGGCGAAGTGGATCGCTGGACCCCCGGCAGCGACGTGTCCAGCCCGCTGCCGGAGTCGATCCGCCCGCTGACTGGGCATCTGCGGCTCTATCTTCTCGGCCTGCTCAGCGTGCGGCTGGGCGCCGTCGCAGACGCCCTCCGCTACGCGGGCGAGATCCAGCGGTTACCTGCCCCACCCGAGTCGGGCGCGCTGGTGCGCGACCTCGGGAGGACCATCCGGGCCGACCTCGCCGGGGCGACCGGCCGCACCGCGGCGGCGCTCGCCCTGCTCGACGATGTCAAGGGCGAGGTGCCCTTCGAGTTGATCCGGCTCCCCTATTTCTCCGAAGAGTACGCACGCTACCTGCGGGTCCTCTTCCTGCAGCGGTCGGGGCGCAACGCGGAGGCCCTCCGGCTGGCCGAGGTCGCCTTCATCGGCACTCCCAACGAGTTGCACTACCGCGCCCCGGTGCACCTTCTCCGCGCAGAGATCCAGCAGCGGCTCGGCAATCGCGCGGCGGCTGCAGAGGAGTATTCCCGGTTCGTGGCACTATGGCGGGCCTGCGATCCGGCGCTCCGGCCCGTAGTGGAGCGCGCCAAGGCCGACTTGGCGGCCATGGCGGCCGAGCCCAGGTGACCGCGTACTACTTGGACTCCGTTCCCTTCATCATGCCCTCGTGCATAGCCATCAGCCTCCGCACCCGGTCGATGTGCGCATCCATGCGTGCAGAGAGCTCCTTGCCTTGAAGGCCGGGCAGGTCCGCCAGGTCGGCCTTGACCGAGTCCACCAAAGCGGTCCACTTGGCGTCTCCACTCATCTGCATGCCCCGCATGTCGGCGCCCATGCGGTCCATCATCTGCGACATCCCCCGGTCGTGCATCACCATCATGGCCGTCATCTGCTCGGGTGACATCCGCATCATCGAATCCATGTGAGCACGCATCATCGGTATCATGGCCGGTCCATCCATGCTCATTTGGTGACCGCCCATCATCGTGCTGTCCATCTCCATGCCACCCATCCCGCTCATCTTCCCTGAATCGCCGGCCGGCGCCGCGGTCGCCGCCGACTGTTGCTTGCCTGCATCGTTGCCGGATTTTCCGCAACCGGCGATTGCGAGCGTGCCGACCAGCAGGACCACAACCGTCTTCCACATGACTACCTCCAACAGATGAAAGGTGATTACCGCACCGCCGGGGCGGCCTCTTCTACGCCCTCCAACCCCCGGCGGCGCCACAAATAGTAGAGCGCCGGAATCACGACGAGTGTCAGAATCGTCGAAGTCACCATGCCCCCGACCATCGGCGCCGCGATCCGCTGCATCACCTCGGCACCCGCCCCGTGGCTCCAGAGAGCGGGAAGCAAGCCGAGCATGATTGCGGCCACCGTCATGAGCTTGGGCCGGAGACGATTGACCGCGCCGTACTCGATCGCCCCGACGAGCTCCTGCCGAGTCGGCGTTCTCCCACCGCGTGCGATGTCCTGCCAGGCCTGGTCGAGGTACAGGATCATGACGACACCCGTCTCTGCCGCCACGCCGGCGAGGGCGATGAAGCCGACCGCCACCGCGATCGACAGGTTGTAGTCGAGCAGCCACATCGCCCACACCCCGCCCACCAGCGCGAACGGGAGAGATAGCATCACAATGGCTGCCTCGGTCACGGTGCCGAAGGTCAGATACAGCAGCAGGGCAATCACTGCGAGCGTGAGCGGCACCACCACCTGAAGCCTGGCCTTGACCCGCTCGAGGGCCTCGTACTGTCCGCTCCACTCCAGCCGGTAACCCGAGGGGATCTTCACCTCTCGCGCTACGATCTGTTTGGCGTCGGCCACGTAACCTCCCACGTCGCGCCCCCGGACATCGATCGACACCAGGTCGTTGAGGTACCCGTTCTCGCTCCGGATCATCGGCGCCCCGGGCGCGAAGCCGATGTCCGCCACCTGAGCGAGCGGTACCTGCATCCCCTCCTTCCCGCTCACGAGCAACCGGCCGATCGCGTCCGGGCTGTCGCGGAAGTCGCGGGCGTAACGTACCTGCACCGGGAAGCGCTCGCGCCCTTCGACCGTGATGGTCACCTGATCGCCGCCAAGCGCCATCCCGACCAGCTCCTGGACGTCCCCGGTCGTGAGACCGTACCGGGCAAGCGCCTCGGCTCGGGGCCTGATATCGAGATACCGCCCGCCGAACGAGCGCTCGGCGTAGATGCTCGCCGTCCCGCGGAGCCCCGACAATGCGCCCTCGATCTCCCCGCCGATCCGCTGGATGACCTCGAGGTCGGGGCCGAAGATCTTGACGCCTAGCGTGGTCCGGATCCCGGTGGAGAGCATGTCCGTGCGGTTCTTGATGGGCATCGTCCAGCTGTTCACCGCGCCGGTGATCCGGAGCGCCCGGTCCATCTCCGCGATGAGCGCATCCTGTGTCATGCCGGTCCGCCACTCCGATGTCGGCTTGAGGTTGACGGTCGTCTCCACCATCGACACCGGCGCCCAGTCGGTCGCCGTGTTGGCTCGGCCGGCTTTCCCCCAGACGGATTCGACCTCGGGAAACGACATCAGGATACTGTCCTGTACCCGGAGCAGCCGCCGCTGCTGCGTGAGCGACACGCTCGGCAGCGTGTTGGGCATGTACATCAGGCTCCCCTCCCTGAGCGGAGGCATGAACTCACTGCCGAGGCCGGCGAAGGGAATCCACGTCAGCCCGAGAACGACGAGCGCACCGGCGATCACCAGCGTCCGGGCTCTGAGCGCCCAGCGGAGGACCGGCCGGTACGCCCATGCAGCCCACCGATTCACCGGGTTGGCCGACTCGGGGCGAATCCGGCCACGGACAAGAAATCCCATCAGGACCGGCACGACCGTCACCGAGACAACCGCCGCCCCCGCCATGGCGAACGTCTTGGTCAGCGCCAGCGGCCGGAACAGCCGACCCTCCTGGTCCTCGAGGGTGAAGACCGGGAGGAACGACAGCGTGATGATGAGAAGCGACATGAAGAGCGCCGGCCCCACCTCGCGTGACGCGGCGAGGACCCGGTCCCAATGCGGCCGGTCGGGCTCGTGCTCCATGTGCTTGTGGAGATTCTCGATCATCACGATCGCGGCATCGATCATCGCTCCGATGGCGATGACGATCCCGCCCAGTGACATGATGTTGGCGTTGATCCCCATCCACCGAATGAGAGCAAGGGAGGCCAGGATGCCGAGCGGCAGCGTGGCGATGGCCACGAGCGCGCTCCGGGCGTGGAGCAGGAAGACCACGCAGACGAGGCCCACGATCAGCGATTCTTCGATGAGCGTGCGATAGAGCGTGGCGATCGAGCGGTGAATGAGCTCGGTCCGATCGTATGTGGCAACGACCCGCACACCCGGCGGGAGCGACGGCCCGAGCTCGGCCAGCTTGTCCTTGATCCGGTTCACCACGTCGAGCGCGTTGGCCCCCACCCGCATGACTACCACACCGCCCACGGCCTCGCCCCGGCCGTTCCGTTCGGCGATGCCTACGCGGAGGTCGGGTCCGATGGTCACCTGAGCCACATCCCCCACCCGGAGCGGCCTTCCCCCCGTCCCAGCACCGACGGCGACGTTGGCGATGTCGCTCATGCCCCGGAAGTACCCGAGGCCGCGGATGGCGTAGTCGCTCCCCGCGACCTCCACCGTCCGCGCGCCGACGTCCTGATTGGATCCCCGCACCGCCTCGACGATCTGCTGCGCCGTCACACCGAACCCCTGGAGCCGGGCGGGGTCCAGCAGCACCTGATATTGGCGAACGAAGCCGCCGATGCTCGCCACCTCCGCGACACCGGGTACACCTTGGAGGGCGTAGCGCACCTGGAAGTCCTGGATGGTGCGCAGCTGGGCCGGGTTGTACCCCGGGCCTTCGAGCGCGTACTGGTACACCCACCCGACGCCGGTCGCGTCGGGACCCAATTCGGTCTTGGCCCCGGCTGGAAGCCTCGACTGCACGGCGTTCAGCCGCTCGAGCACCCGCGATCGGGCCCAATAGAGATCGGTGCCCTCCTTGAAGATCACGTACACGAAGCTGGTGCTGAACATCGACTGGCCGCGCACGACCTTGGTGTTGGGGACACCGAGAAGCGCCGTCACCAGCGGGTAGGTGACCTGATTCTCGACCACCTGGGGCGCCTGTCCGGGGTAGTCGGTGTAGACGATGACCTGCACGTCTGAGAGGTCCGGGATGGCGTCGACCGGCATAGAACGGACGTAGAGTCCACCCGCAATCAGCAGCGCCAGAGCGAACGCGGCCACCAGCCCTCGCCGCGAAAGTGACCACTCGATCAGCTTGGCGATCATTGCTTCTTCTCCCCAGGCTTCATCCCGTCCATTTTCATCCCCGCCATTCCCTCCGACCCCCGCTCGCCGCCGGTCTGCATGCCGCCCATGTCGAGCCCCATTCCCATCTGCAACATGAGGCCTTGCATGGCCGCCCCTAGGTTGGATTCCGAGTCGAGGAGGTAGGTCGCCGACGCGATCACTTCGTCACCGGACTTGAGCCCCCCCACGACCTCGACCAGGGAGTCGCCGCGGACGCCGACCTGAACCGGCCGGGGGGCGAATTGTCCGTCACCCCGGTTGACGAAGACGAGATTCCGGGTCCCCGTCGGCAGGACGGCCTGGGTTGGCACCGTCAGCACCTTGGAGGTGGCCGGTCGCAGGATCGCCGTGGCGTACATTCCCGGCCGGAGCGCGCCATCCTTGTTCCTCACCTCGGCTCTCCCAGTGAGCGTGCGGGTCTTCTCGTCGACCGTGGGGTGAATGAACGTGACCCGGCCGTCGTAGGTCTTTCCCGGGAGTGCATCCACCGTTACCTCGACCGGGGTGCCGATGCGGAGGGAGCGCGCGTCCATCTCGTAGACCGCCAGATCGACCCAGAGCACCCTTCGATCGGCGATGAGGAAGAGATTGTCGCCGGCCTGCACCGCCTGCCCGTCCGTGACCATCTTCTCCGCGATCTCGCCGGACATCGGCGCCCGAAGCACGATCGTCCGCCGAGCCTTCCCCGTCCGCTCCAGCGAATCGATCTGGTCCTCGGGGATGTTCCAGAGGTCGAGCCGCCGCCTGGCTGCCGCTGTCAGCGATTCATCGCCAAGACGCCGGGCGGAGAGGTACTCCTCCTGGGCGCTGACGAGCTCCGGGGAGTAGAGCTCCAGGAGCGGCTCGCCCTCACGCACGGGCTTGCCCATGTAATCGGCGTAGAGCCCCTCCACCCAGCCCATCACCCGCGCGTTGACGTACTGCCGTCGAGGCTCCGAGTAGGCGAGGGTGCCCACGACGCGCGTCTCCCGGCCGAGCGGGCGCACAGCGGCGCGGGCGAATGTGATGCCCAAACGGCCAGCGGCCGTGCGGTCGATGGGGACGGCAACGCCCGCCGCCGAGCTGTCGCGCGGGCCATGCTCCATGCCCTCCATGGAGTCCATCCCTTGCATCCCCGCCATTCCCGCCATGCCTTTCGCACCGGCAGAGGGCTGACCCGGCGTGTTGTCTTTCTTGGCGCAGGCGCTCACGCCGAGCCCCACTCCCAAGGCGAGGGTCCAGAGCCGGTTCATGGCGTTTCCTCCCGAAGCAGAAGCTGCTCGAGCATGACGAGGTGAGTGAGGTGTTCCGCGGCCACCATGGCCGTGTCGAGACGGGCACGGTAGAGCGAGTCTTCGGCCGCGAGCACGTTGAGGAATGGCGCCTGTCCGACGCGGTAGCTACGGAGCACGGCCTCCACCGTCGCTTCGGCCGCGGGAATGACCTGCGTCGTGAGGAGACGAATTCGTGTCTCGCCGCTGGTGACCCCCGCCAGCACGCTACTGAGCTCGGCAGCCAGGACTACTCGTTCCTCCGTGAAAGCTGCCCGGGCGGCATCTGCGTCCGCGCGGGCCGCGTCGGCCAGGCCATGCTGCTTGCGTCCAGCCCAGAGCGGCACGCGAACACCAACGAAGGCCGAGAAGAAGTCGGAGCCGAGCGGCCGGGCACCATAGCGAGTCGTGATGCTGAAGTCCGGCCGCCCGCCGAGCTGTTCCACACGGACGGTTCGCTCGGCTGCCTCGATCGCCGCTTGCCGAGACACCAGACGGGGGTGCACCCGGAGGGAGTCGGAGACAACGGTGCCCTTCTCCATGCCCTCATGCTGGCCAAATGGCACCGCCTCTGGGCGGATCGGTTCAACGGTCAGGGTTTCGGATCCGGCGACGTTTCGCAACGCCTTCAGTTGGGCACGCAGCGTTGCCTCCTGCTCGGCTAGAGCCGCGTCCTCCGCGTCGAGCCGCGCGACGGCGACCCGGGCCTGGAGCGGATCGCTCTGGGGCGCGGAGCCGGTGGCATACCGGGTCGTCGCGATGTCCACGGCCACTGCGAGCAGCTCACGCTGGTGGTGAAGCGTCGTTCGGGCAGTCACTACGTAGCGCAGGCGGTAGTAGAAGTCGGCGACTCGGACGGTGATCTGCCGTCGGCGCACTGCGACATCCGCGTCTCGCGCCCGAGCCTCCGCCCGGGCCGCCTGCGTTCTGGCGCCGAGCGTGCCGGGCCAGGGGAACTCCTGGGACAGCTCCAGGTCCACTTCCGTGAAGTCGCTCTCCCGGAAGGCGAACCGTGGCAACGTGAGATCCATGACCCCGGCGCTCACCATCGGGTCGGGGAGGGCCCCTGCCGGGCGCACGCGCGCGGCGGCGGCTCGCGCCATCGCCCGGCTCGCACCCAGTGAGGGATTGGCCGCGATCGCCTCGGCGGTGATCCGTGCGTGGGTACTGTCGGCCGGTGCTAACTGGGCCGCCAGGGACGTCGGAATCCCGAGCGCCATCGCCACGGCCGGCCAAGCGGCGGATCGAAGGGCGAACATCATGGCGAGCCTCGTTCGGCGGGCGTCATGCGGCACATGTTGAACCTCCTTGCCATGTTGCGAAAAATCGGAAGGCCGCGACAGATGGAAACCGTCGCCCGTCACCTGTCGGTCGCGGGAACGGCGAGCACAGCCGCAACCGGCCGAGCGCGCGGGCGCTCAGCCGATCAACCGGCTGTTGTCGAGGTCAGGCTC
>CAYYXP010000245.1:0-3471 GCA_964475685.1 uncultured Gemmatimonadaceae bacterium
CACCCACAGCCGTGCTCATGCGTGTGAGCCGGCGCCCGTGATTCCCGAGCCGGGAATGGCTCGGCGCAACGTCTGGCTTCGGCTCATGAAGGCCATCCTTGAACTTCAGGTTGTCGCTGTGCGTGGTTTCGGAAGGTTTCGCGGACGGCGAAAAGTATACCATGCTTCCCGGTGGCGCAGTTGCTCGGTGGCGGAGTGGTCAAGGCGTGCTTCGCGGATGGAAACCGGGCGATCATTGGCTGAACGCTGACTGGTTTGCATACAGTATAGTCGGAGTATTGGCGCCTGTTGCTGGTCTATAAGAGATTTCATACCAATGTATTAAGTTAAAGCTCAAAGTCGTCTGATACATAGGAATGTACTAAAATTGACGATTGCATAGCCCGGTACCATGCCCTAACTATGCTCAGCCCAGGAGTGGTGGGCGCCTTCCGGGAACGGGTGGGTATCCAGGCAGGGCGAGTCCTGAAAGGGCATCCCCATGACCTATCTGTTCAAGCTTGTGCGCAGGCTCGCAATCTCGCGAGATTCCGCCATGCTTCCGATCTTCGCGCTCCTCGCGGCTTGTGCCGGCGACGCCACCGCCCCGGAAGGCACGGCCGGTCGCTCCGAAATCTCCCTCCGAGTGCTCCCGCAACAGGCAACCCTCACAATGGGGGCCAGTCGCACATTCAACGGGGTCGCCTCTCTGCGCGACGGTTCGGTTGTGCCCCTCGACCTGGTCTGGTCCGCCACCGGGGGCGCGATGGGCCCGGACGGACGTTTCACCGCCGACTCGGTCAGCGGCGTGTATCACGTGATCGCGGTGAATGCGACGGGAACCGTCGCCGACACGGCGGACGTGACTGTCGTTCCCCCCTCCACGTCACCCACGCCGGCCACTCCTGTCGACACCCTTCCGCCCGCCCCCGCTGCCACGCGCGTGGTCCTGCGTCCGGTACTGGTGACGGTGGTCGCCGGTGGCCGCCAACGGTATCGGGTCTTCGGCCGCACGTCCACCGGAGACAGCGTCGCCGTCGGCGTGACCTACAGCGCCACCGGCGGCACGATCACCAGAAACGGCCTCTACACCGCCGGCAAGGCGGCCGGTACCTACAGGATCGTCGCGACTGCGAGTGGAATTTCCGACACAGCCCTGGTGACGCTGCTTGCCTCACCAATCTCACCTCCGGTCACGACGCCGACACCGACGACTCCGAGTCCGTTCCCCACGCCGACTCCGGTCCCGCCTCCCGCACAGACGGGCAGACTGGGCATCCCCTTCGGCGTCTCGGGTCTCCTCCTTGCCAAAGTGGGCCCGGCACCCTTCACGATGAGCTTCGACGGTTACGACGCGGCCAACATCAGCTCTCGCCTGGACGAAGCGCGGGCCGCGAACGTCGGGGTGCTGATGAACATGACCGGCGGCCACCACAGGAACTACATCACCAATGGTGCCTTCGACCTGGCAAAGTGGCGAGCCAAGGTCGATACCTACAACACTCCGGCAGTCAAGGCCGCTATCGCGGCGGCCGTGGCGAATGGGACCATCGTCGGCACCTCGGTGATGGACGAGCCGCAGAATACGACTCCCGGCAAGTCCTGGGGCGGTGTGATGACGAAGGAACTGGTGGACCAGATGTGCTTCTACGTGAAGGACATGTTTCCGACCCTGCCGGTGGGTGTCGTCCACGACCACCGGGTGTTCGAGCCCGACAAGGACTACCGGCAATGCGACTTCATCCTCTCGCAGTATCGGTTGTCGAAGGGAGACATCCAGTCGTTCCGGGACCGGGGCCTGGCCTTCGCGAAGCGGAGCGGTATCGAGATCGCCTTCAGCCTGAATGTGCTCCACGGCGGAGTGCCAGGAACCACCTGTCCGAAGTGGGGGGACGACCCCGGTGGACAGCTCTGCCCGATGTCCCCGGAGCAGGTCCGCAGCTGGGGTATGGCGCTGGGTTCCGCCGGCTGCGCCTTGAACATGTGGCGCTACGAGCCGGCCTACTTCGACGACCCTGACATCCAGGCGGCGGTCAGGGCGGTCGCCGAGTCTCTGGCCCAACTTCCGCGGAAAGATTGTCGGCGGCCATGAATGGGGCATTCGGATCCGTGTGCTCCCCTTTTTCGATGGTGTCGAACGTGCGCCACACTATTGAGGCGGGCTGACGCAACTATTTGCACTTCTGGCCAGCCCCGGGGGGGGGAAGGCTCGGCCACGTCCCGGGAAGGCGGGTTGCCATTGGTGTTTGCCGGGGCCCGGTGGGGGCTCCGTCGGTAAGTGCTTGGCGATGTGCCGTCCCTCCGTTCTGAAATACTCAACTCATTCTTCCGTCTCACACAACAGGCCGAGTCGTTTCTATCCCGCTGCGAATGGGCACGTTGGAATCGTGTCGAACAGAGAACGGTTGTGATGACGGCCCCCTCGACCTTGTCCCTGGGATGACAACCCGCTTGATGTGAAGTCGTCTTGAAGGCCGCCCGCCTCGAGTAGACCGACTTACTCCGATTCTCGAGTTCAGCAACCGCAGTCAGCCGTCGTCCCCGATCAAAGAATTGATGGGCGTGAAAGTTGCTCTCGCCATGTTTCGCGTCTTCCCACGACGCGTGGCACAGGATTCTGACCCTTGCTCCTTAGCGGCGCGGGAGCTCGGGATGTCGTCGGCGACGAGCATCGCGAGGTCCGATGGTCCCTGCCCGTGGACGAGCTCACTGCTGAGCGCAGGTTGTCGTTGAAGGCGCGTGGCGACGGACGATGCTGTCGCGAAGAAGATTTGTCTCCCGGATTTCCCGCTCCCCCTACAATCGTTTCACCCCGCGTGTCGCCCCGCCGATCGGGGATGAGGTGTCCATGACGTGTGGTCGCTCGGGTATCCCCGCGCCGCTCGCTGCGGTGCTGCGCGGGGTCGTCGTGCTGGCAGGTGTCGGTTGTTCGGAAGATCGGGCGACGGCGGGCCCGAGGCTGAGTGATCCCCTGCCCGCGGATGTGGAGGTCGGCCAGGACGCTCCCGTCGATCTCACCTATGTCTGCGGGAATCGCTTTCTGGTGTCGAACGCCCACGACGTGCCCATCAGCGTCACTTACCGGGTGGGCGGGTCCGGCGAAGTGGGGACGGTGGAGGTGCCCGCCGCGCCGCCGGACGATCCCGCGGTCAGCGAGGAGCCGATGGAGGTCCGCTCCAACGGGACAGTACAGATCTTCCTCGATGGACGCCCACTCGTTGCCCGGGCGAACGGCGGGGTGCCGTGCGCGCCTCCGCCGGCAGCGGCGTCCTTCGTTGTCGCGAGTCCGGCCCAGGATGGACAGTGGTCCGCGCTATTCGCCTGGCCGATCGTGGGCGTCCACATGGTGCTCCTCCCCAATGGGCGGGTACTCGGGTTCGGCAAGTCGGGAGCGCCGCTGGTTCTGGATCCACGTAGCGGCGACCTCACGACCGTGCCAAGCCCGGCCTTGCTCTTCTGCGCCGGACACACGCTGCTGTCCGACGGGAGGGT
>CAYYXP010000246.1:0-7990 GCA_964475685.1 uncultured Gemmatimonadaceae bacterium
ACGCGGAAGCCGCCGCCGAAAATGTAGGGCGCGCTGAACGACCCCAGCGAGGTCATGAACGTGAGCAATGCCGCGCCGACGATGGCCGGATAGAGGTGGGGCAGCACGACCCCTCGGAGGGTGCGCCACCGGCCGGCGCCAAGGCTCGCGGCCGCCTCGAGGAGGGAGGCATCGAGGGAGAAGAGCGCGGCGCGGGTGAACAGATAGAAATACACGTACATGGAGTAGGCGTGGACCAGGAGCACCGCGCCGGCGCCCTCCAGCCGCCAGGGCGGGCCTTCCGTCCGGAACAGCCGCTGGATAAAGAGGGAGACGAACCCGGACTCGCCGTAGAGAAAGAGGAACGCGAGCACGCCCACCAGCGGCGGCAGGACAGCGGGCAACGCCACCACGGCGCCGAGAACGCGAACACCGGGAAAGTCGAACCGCCCGAAGAGGTAGGCGAGCGGGAGTCCGATGGCGGCCGAGAGGACGACGCTGGCGAGCGAGATCCAGAGGCTGCCCCACAACGCGCGCCACTCGGTGGGTCGCTCGAGAAAGAGCCGCACGAAGTGGAGCGACCATCCTCCCGGCCCCCGGACCCCCTCGAGAAGGACGAGGACGATCGGATAGACCACCAGCCACGCCAGCGCCAGGAGGAGGGCCCCAGCCAGGACGTAGGTGCGCCGCTGTCCGGTCACGCCGGCTCCGCCTGGAAGAAATGGATGCCGGTGCCGGAGCGCCGGCTCGGCAGGATGCCGACGCGCTCCCCGGGACGAGCCGCATCGGGCGGTGCCACGACCTCCAGCACCTTGCCTCCGTCGGTGCCGGCCGCGAACAAGGCGTTGGGCCCGATGAAGCGCCGCCCTGAAACGGTAGCCGGGACAGCGCCGGCTTCAACCGGTCCAAGCCGGAGCGATTCGGGACGAACCAGCATGACCGCGGGCCCGGGCACCGGCAGTGACCTTCCCGGCGCCGGATCCACTTCCCACTCGACCCCGTCCACGGCGACCCGGACCCCGCCGGGGCCGACGTTCACGACGGTCACCTCGAGCGCGCTCGACCGGCCGATGAACCCGCCGACGAAGAGACTCGCCGGAGAGCCATACAGCTCATCGGGGGTGCCCACCTGCTCCAGGTGTCCGTTCCGGAGCACGGCGACACGATCGCCGAGCTCGAAGGCCTCATCCTGCTCGTGGGTGACGAGAACGGTGGTGATGCCGACGCGCCGAATGAGGTCGCGAATCTCCCGGCGCGTCCGTTCCCGGAGCGTCGGATCGAGATTGGAGAGCGGCTCGTCGAGCAGGAGAACCCGGGGCTCGGGCGCGAGGGCCCGCGCGAGGGCGACCCGTTGCTGCTGGCCCCCGGAGAGCTGGCCTACCCGGCGGCGTTCGAATCCGGCGAGATCCACCAGCTCGAGGGCACGTCCCACCCGGTGCCTCAAGTCGTCGCCTCGCGCTCCGGCCGACTCCAGGCCGAAGGCGACGTTCTGCCCGACATCGAGGTGGGGGAAGAGCGCGTAGTGCTGGAAGACCATCCCGAAGCGCCGGGCCACGGGCTCGATCCGGGTAACATCCTCGCCGTCCACCACGACCCGACCGGCATCGGGCGCCTCGAACCCCGCGAGCAGCCGGAGGGTCGTGGTCTTCCCGCTCCCGCTGGGCCCGAGCAACGCCAGCATCTCGCCCCGCTCGAGCGAAAGAGAAAGCCGGTCCACGGCCAGCACGCCGTCGAATCGCTTGACCAGGCCCTCGAGCAGGAGGAAGCCGGTCACCGGGAGCGCTCGCGTCCGGTGCCGCGCACGTGCCGGTCCCAGTAGCTCATCCACGCCGGTCCGTCGGTGGCGAGCAGCGCCCAGTCCATCGGGGTCACGGCCATCTCCCGCTCGACGCCCGCCACCCAGTCCGGGATGCGGTCCTCCGGCAAGCCGCGCCGCGCCGGCAGCCGGAAGACCCGCTCCGCGGCGAGGAGCTGGCCCTCTTCGCTGCCGACGAAATCGATGAACTCCTTCGCCGCGGCGGGATGGCGGCTGCCGCGCACGAGTCCGATCGCGTCGTCAATCACCACGGTGCCGCTCTGCGGAAAGGTGTAGTCGAATGGCATCCCCTTCGACCGGCTGATGAGGATGTCCGGAAGGTCCCAGAGGGTAACCAGCCCTTCGCCCCGGGCAAGCCGCGCGTCGAGGATCGCCGGGTTGAGAGTGTAGGCCTTGGTCTGGGCATCGAGCCGCCGGAGCCAGGCCATTCCCCGGGCGGTGTCCCCCGTCTCGCGGAGGCTGCGCAAGAGAATAAGTCCCCAGATCGCTCGCATGGTGCCGCTGGCCATCGGATCCCGGATGAGGACCTTGTCGTGCCATCGCGGGTCAAGCACGTCGTCCCAGTCCTTGGGGGCATCGGCGCGAGCGACCAGCCGGCTGTTGAACGCGATCACGGCGGGCGTGCGGTAGACCGGAAAGTAGAGGTCCCTCGGCCCTACCCCGTCGGGCCCCACCGATCCGGCCCAGGCCGGCCGATACGGCGCGAGCACCGAGTCGTGAATGCCGCGGTCGAAGATCGTGGTGGGCCCGCCGAACCAGACATCCGCCTGCGGATTCACCCGTTCGAAGCGCAGCCGGTCGAGGATCTCCTGGGACCCCATATCCAGCCACCGGACGTCAATCCCGGGGTGTTCCGCCTCGAAGGCATGCTCCAGCAGTGTCAACTGGTCGCGGCCGTGGGGGGAGTAGAGCACTACGGGGGTGCGGGGGTCGCGATGGCAGGAGAGGACGGAGAAGACGGAGAAGACGGAGAGGACCGAGAAGACGGCGAAGGGCCGCCGCGCTCCGACCGTCCTTCCCGTCCTTTCCGTCATTTCTTCAACCCCAGCATATTCGCAAACAACCGGAATGCCCCGGGCACGCCGGCCGGCAACTGCCGGAAGAAGCTGATCCCGGTGTACAGGTATTTCCCCTTCCCCACAGTGGCGACGAGCAGCCCTCCCTCCCGCGGCCCCTCGCCGGGGTCGTGCGTCTCGAGGATGGGCCGGTACGCGGGATCCCAGCTGCGGGCGAAATAGAGACCGCGTTCCTGGACCCACCCCGTCCAGTCCTCGGCGGCGATCCGGTTGGGCGATCGCATCACCGGCTCTTCGGGCGCGAGGATCGTGACCGGCGCGCCCTCGTCCGTCACCCGGTCATGCGGGTCGGCCAGCGTCATCGGAAAGGGGGCGAACCCGCCGTCGAAATACTGCCGTTGCTGGTACTGCACGACCACGAGTCCCCCCTTCCGTGCGTAGTCGAGCAACCGCCCATTGTGCTCCACGAGGGCGGAGTCGGTCTCGTAGGCACGGGGGCCGATGATGATCACGTCGTATCGGGCGAGGTCGCCGCGCTCGAGCGCCTGCGCGTCGAGCAGCGCCAGCGGAACCCCCACGCTCTTGAGCGCCTCGGGCACCCGATCCGACGCGCCCCGGATGTAGCCGACCAGGCGGAGCGGCGGCAGCCGCAACGCCGACGCGCGAACCGCCGCCGAGGCCGGCCGACGGTAGGATCGAGGACGAATGTGCGAATAGTCTACCGTCACCACACCGTCGGCGTAGTGCCGTCCGGCGCCATCGGTCGCCACCGCCCGCAAGTCTACGGGACCGGGAGGCATTGCCGCCGGCTGCCTCACATCGAAGACGAATGTCTCTCGCTGGTTCTCCCGGGTGAAGCGGAATCGTTGCGGCGGGACGGCCGGCCATTCCGGCGGCACCCGGAGGCTCACCGTCGCTTCGGTCGTGTCGCGGGCACCGTGGGTGAGGGTGACGGTGAAACGATGAGAGGTCGGTGTCACCGTGGACCAGACCTCGTTGCCCGGATCGAGCCTCACGTCCACCCGGGGGACAACGGTGAGCGGCCGGCGCACCTCGCCCCTCCCCTGATCGTTGTACCGGAAGCTCACCTCGCGCCCGAGAGTGAAGGCGTCGTCAACCCGGAAGGCGGCACGGAGAACTGGCCCCTCGAACGGCGCTCCACGGTCACCGGCGGAAGCGGGGCTCCAATCGTAGACGGCCGGTTCATGTGACAGGAGCGAGAAATACGGTGTGGTGATCGGGGCCGAATCCGCCACCCGAATGGTCAGCTCGCGGCTGGCCAGGGCACCCCGCGGCACGTCGAGGCGGATGGGGGCGAGCGCATCACCGGTGACGCCCGCGCCCGCCTCGAGCCGGACTGAGACCGTTCTGGGCGCTACGCCGTTGTTCGAGCACTCCACCGTCACCCGGACGACCTGGCCGGGCACCACGCGGTCGTCGTCGCTCCGGGCATCGCAGAGCACGCCTGCTGTCGCCGCGACGGCGGCCTCCCGGTGGGCCCGCTGCTCCGCCGGCTCCGGACCGGGTGGGAGCAGCGTGTCCACGCCGGCGAAGAGGCCGTCGTTCCCCCGTCCCGTTCGATCCTCGAGAAGCGCGAGGCGCACGACGGACGGTCCGATCTGCTGCAGCCGTCCCATGTCCTGCGAACGGTGGAGGCTCCGGCCCGCCATGGCGATCTGATGAAACGAGAGGCCGACCGCGGAATCGAGCATCCCGCCCGCGATCGCGAGCGTCGTCGCGGCGGTATCGAAGCGAGTGCTGCGATAGAGCTTGACGGGCGCCCAGGGGGAGAGCCGCTCCTCCCGTTGAAGCTCGGGAAAGCGCGACGAATCTCCGGCCGCGCGAAACGCCTCCCGCGCGGCCCATCCCGCCGCCTGGTGCTGGCCGTGCCCGTCCCTCGGCGTGCCGCTGAAGATCGCCACGACGATCTGCGGCCGGAACCGCCGGATGACGCGCACCACGTCCTTGAGGATCGTGTCGCGCGGCCAGTGCAGCCACGTCTCATCCTGGGTCTTGGAGTAGCCGAAGTCGTACCCGCGGGTGAAGAACTGCCCCGCCCCGTCGAGCCTCCGCGCGGCCAGAAGCTCCTCGGTGCGGAGGAGCCCGAGCGCCTCGCCCAACTCGGGGCCGATGAGGTTCTGCCCCCCCTCGCCGCGATTGAGCGAGAGGTACGCCGCGTCGGCCCCCATCCCGCGCACGAGCACCGTGAGCAGCTCGGTGTCCTCGTCGTCGGGATGCGCGCCGATGATCAGGACCCGCTTCTGGTGACCCAGCATTCGCAGCTCGCGGTCGCGGGCGACCAGACCGCCGGTGGACGGCGGCTCGAGCTGCGCCCTGACGGGGGGGCAGAGGGTGACGGTGGTGAGCAGGAGCGCGGACGCGACGGAGAGGAAACGACGACGCACAGACCCGGCCGTGGTGGGTGAGGGAGGAACCTAACCCGGTCCCGGCCGTTCCGCCCCGCGATCCCGATCGGCCAGGCAGCGGCGGCAGGGACACACATCCAGCAGGTGGCGGAAGGTGTAGATGCCGGTGCCGTGGCCGTCGCTCCATCGCACGCTGAGGCCGTAGGCACCCACGAGGGCGAGGGAAACCGGCCGGATCGCCTGATCCACGGTCGCGGGGTCGAGGAGCGGCCGCCCGCTCATCTCCTCGACACACGCGGCGCAGGGACAGGCCAGACGGAGCGCCCGGGCGGGATAGAACCCCTCGTGGCCGGCGCGGTCCCACTCGATCAGAATGCCGTCGTCCCGGCGGTTGATGGCATGCGGAACGGGCATCGGCGGCGGCGTGGTCATGCCCGTAACTTAGCGGTATACTTCCGGCCCAACGCCACCCTTCACCGCAAACGCCCATGCCTCCCGATTCGACCAATCCGTTCGGCGCGCGAGGCACCATCCGGCTCGGTGCGGATACCGCCGTCGTCTACCGGCTCCCTGAACTCGCCCGCCAGCGGCTCGCCGACCTCGACCGGCTCCCCTTCTCCATTCGCGTGCTTCTGGAGAACGCCCTCCGCCACGCCGGCCGCGGCTTCGTCACCGAGACCCACGTGCGCGACGTCGCCGCATGGAGCCCCGCGGCCGCCGGCAGGAACGAGGTCCCGTTCATGCCGGCGCGCGTCGTCCTGCAGGATTTCACCGGCGTGCCCTGCGTGGTGGACCTGGCCGCGATGCGCGACGCCATGGCCCGGATGAAGGGCGACCCCGACCGGATCAACCCGGTGGTCCCCTGCGATCTCGTCATCGACCACTCGGTGCAGGTGGACTACTTCGGATCGGACCGGGCCTTCAAACTCAACGTCGAGCTCGAGATGGAGCGGAACGTCGAGCGCTATCAGCTCCTCAAGTTCGCCCAGCGCGCCTTCCGCAATTTCCGGGTGGTGCCACCCGGCACCGGCATCGTCCACCAGGTCAACCTCGAGTACCTGGCGCCGGCGGTTCAGCTCCGTCCCCAGTTCGGCGAGCTCACCGCCTACCCCGACACCCTGGTCGGCACCGACTCCCACACCACCATGATCAACGGCCTGGGAGTACTCGGCTGGGGCGTCGGCGGGATCGAGGCGGAAGCGGTCATGCTGGGCCAGCCCTACTTCATGCTGATCCCCGAAGTCATCGGCATGCGGCTGACCGGCGAGCTGCCCCTCGGAACGACGGCCACCGACCTCGTCCTCCAGGCCACCCAGATGCTCCGGAAGAAGGGCGTGGTCGACAAGTTCGTGGAGTTCTACGGCCCGGGGCTCTCCGGGCTCGGCCTGGCCGACCGGGCGACCATCGCCAACATGGCGCCCGAGTACGGCGCCACCATGGGCTTCTTCCCGGTGGACGCCGAGACGTTGCGCTACCTCGAGCGCACCGGGCGGGGCAAGGACGTGGTGGATCGGGTGGAGCGGTATTGCAAGGAGCAGCAGCTCTTCCGCACCGATGACACTCCCGATCCCCAGTTCACCTCGACCATCGAGCTCGATCTCTCGACCGTCGTCCCCGCGCTCGCCGGGCCGACGCGCCCGCAGGACCTGGTGCCCCTCACGGCGCTCAAGCGGAACTTCGTGGTCAACCTGCCGAGCCTGATGAGCGACGGAGTACCGGCCGCACGGAAGGAGCTGGCCCAGGCCGCTTATTCGCGCTGGATGGACAATGGCGGCGCCAGCGTGGCCACCGACGAGGGGGATGCGGTCGTGTCCGGCGAGCTCGGCGAGGAGGCCATCACCCTCCACGACGGCGCCGTCGTCATCGCGGCCATTACCAGTTGCACCAACACCTCCAACCCGTCGGTGATGATCGGCGCCGGCCTCCTCGCCAGGAAGGCGGTCGAACGCGGCCTCACCACGAAGCCCTGGGTCAAGACCAGTCTCGCCCCAGGATCGAGGGTCGTGACCGACTACCTGGAGGGGTCGGGGCTGCTCCCCTACCTCGAGCGGCTGGGGTTCAACACCGTCGGCTACGGCTGCACCACCTGCATCGGCAACAGCGGCCCGCTCCCCGAGGCGGTCGCCCGGCTCATCGACGAGCACTCGCTGGTGACGGCGGCGGTGTTGAGCGGTAACCGGAACTTCGAGGCGCGGGTGCATCCCCAGGTGCGGGCCAACTACCTCGCGTCCCCGATGCTGGTGGTGGCGTTCGCGCTGGCCGGGCGGGTGGACATCGACCTGACGCAGGAGCCGCTGGGCACGGGGAGGGACGGAAAGCCGGTCTATCTCAGGGACATCTGGCCGACCTCGGCCGAGGTGCGCGACGCGATGGCCGCCTCGCTCAAACCGGCGCTGTTCGAGCGGAGATACGCCTCGGTGTTCGAGGGCGACGAGGTCTGGCAGAAGCTGCCGGTACCGGAGGGGAGCCGCTACGCCTGGGACCCGAAGAGCACCTACGTCGCCGAGCCGCCGTTCTTCCAGAACCTGAGCGCGGAGCCGGGGCCGCTCACGGACATCGCCGGCGCACGAGTGCTCGCCGTGCTGGGCGACTCGGTCACCACCGACCACATCTCACCGGCAGGCTCGATTCCCAAGAGCGGTCCCGCCGCCCGCTATCTCCTCGAGCACGGAGTGCAGCAGACCGACTGGAACACCTTCGGGGCGCGCCGAGGGCATCACGAGGTGATGATGCGCGGAACGTTCGGCAACGTCCGCATCAAGAACGCCCTCACGCCCGACAAGGAGGGCAACTGGACGGTGCACCTGCCGACC
>CAYYXP010000247.1:0-2753 GCA_964475685.1 uncultured Gemmatimonadaceae bacterium
ACCCGAATGGCGCGGAGGAGCCGCCGGCGACGGCGCCGCTGAAGAGCCTCCCCGCGCAGGCGGCGGGCCGCTTCCGCGCGCTCCGGTCGGGGCTCCTCGCGCTCGACGAGGTGGGGGAGACGGTGCGCTTCATGGGGGAGAACTGGCGCTGGGCCTGGGAGTATGGCGTGGGAAACCGGAAGCTCTGCTGGGTCCACTTCATCGGCGACCGGATCTCGGTGACCTTCACGCTGAGCGACGGCGAGGAAGACCGGCTTCGCCGCGGACTGCGCCTGGCCGCCGCCATTACCCGGGCGATAGACGAGGGACAACGCACCGGACCGGTCAAGTGGTGCTGGCTCGAGCTCGACGAGCGCCGGACGGTTGACGCCTTCCTCCGCCTGGCGGCGCGGAAGGCGGAGTGGCTCGCGGAACGGCCGCGACCGCAGCGTTCGCCTCGGGCCCGGCCCCGCCGCGGGGCAGGGAATGACGCGCTGGAAGCCGACTGACCCGCTCGGAATAAGGTTCCGGCCGGGTTGTGTAATCGAATGTGGGGACTGTACATTGGCGGCAAGTGAATGATTTCACGAGCCTTCGGCAGGCCCAGGTAGCGGCGGTCCGGTCCCGCGGACGCCTCTCTCCCCTAGCGTGAGACCGATCATGCGTACGTTGGCGATCGTGCTCGGCGGCGTCGGTGCCGGCGGACTCGTGGCGCTCCTCGCGCTCGGAGGAAGCCGCACCCTCGCGCAGACCACCAAGCCCGCCGCCGACTCGGTGCGCGCCACGGTCATCAGCGACACCGGATCGTTCCGGGGCCCCCGCCAGCCGATCTTCTTCCGCCACGACATCCACGCCGGGCAGTTCAAGATGCAGTGCCAGTACTGCCACTACTCCGTGGCGGTCTCGGCGGAGCCCGGCATTCCGTCCCTCCAGACCTGCATGGGCTGCCACCTCGTGATCGCCGGCACCGACAGCTCGGCGAAGATCGAGATCAAGAAGCTCCGGAAGGCGTGGACCGACAAGAAGCCAGTCGAATGGGTGCGGGTGCACACTCTCGCGCGCCACGCACATTTTCCCCACCAGCGGCACATCAAGGCGCTCGGTCCCAACGCATGCACCACCTGTCATGGCGACGTGACGCGCATGCCCCAGGTGTTCCAGGTGAACAACATCAACAACATGGGTTTTTGCATCACCTGCCACGTCGAGCGGAAGGTCTCGCGCGACTGCTCGGTATGTCATTACTAGGATGATGGCTGATAGCCGATAGCTGATAGCAGGAGTCCGCATGGCTGACGAAACCTCGTCAATCGACCGTCGCAAGTTCCTCACCGTCCTCGGCGTCAGCGGGGGCGGGGCGCTCGCGCTGAGCGGCTGTTCGACGAGCAACGTCGAAAAGCTGGTGCCGTACCTGGTGCAGTCGGAGGACCAGGTGCCCGGCGTCGCCACCTGGTACGCCAGCACCTGCACCGAGTGTTCCGCCGGGTGCGGTGTGCACGTGCGCACGCGCGAGGGGCGCGCCGTGAAGCTCGAGGGAAACCCGGACCACCCGGTGAACAGGGGCAAGCTCTGCTCGCGGGGGCAGGCGGCGCTTCAGGGGCTCTACAATCCGGGACGGATCCAGGGGCCCATGGCGCGCACCGCAGGCGGGGCCTTCAAGGCCATCACCTGGGACGAGGCGATCGCGCAGCTGGCGGCCAAGGTCGGCGGCGGCAAGGTGGCGGTGATCTCCGGCGCCGGGCGGGGCACATTCTCCGATCTGCTCGCCGAATGGACCGGGGCGCTGGGCGGCCGGCTGGTGCGGTGGGAGCCGTTCGACCATGAGCCGCTGCGCGCCGCCAACAGGCGGGTGTTCGGTGCGGACACGCTGCCGTCGCACGATTTCGCGAAGGCAAAGTACATCGTCTCCTTCGGCGCCGACTTCCTCGACACCTGGCTGGCGCCGGTCGAGAACCAGCGCGGCTTCGCCGAGTCGCACGGCTTTGCCGGCGGCGACGTGGCCAAGTTCGTGTACGCGGGGCCGCGTATGGATCTCACCGGCCTCAACGCCGACGAGTGGCTCTCCATCCCGCCGGGGACCGAGGCGGTGCTGGCGCTCGCCATGGCCTCGGTGGTCTCCGCGGAGCGCGGGAGCGAGGGGTCGCTGGGCGCGGCGCTCGCCTCGTATACCCCGGCGGCGGCTTCGAAGGAGACCGGCATACCCGCGGAGCGGATCGAGAGGATCGCCCGGGAATTCGCGGCGGCCTCGCCGAGCCTGGCGGTGGCGGGCGGCATCGGCGCGCAGCACGCCGGGGCCACCGAGCTCTGCGCGGCGGTCAACATCCTCAACTACGTGGCGGGGAACGTCGGGCAGACGGTCAACTTCGCCGGCGACCTCGGGTCGGGCGACGGCTACGCCGCGCTGGCCGAGCTGGCCACGGCGATGGACGGCGGCCAGGTGGGTGTGCTGCTGGTGCACGACGCCAATCCGGTCTACGCGCTCCCCCGGTCGAGCGGCTTCGCCGACAAGCTCGGGAAGGTGCCGTTCAAGGTCTCGATGTCGATGTACCTCGACGAGACCGCGTCCCTCTGCGATCTGCTGCTGCCCCAGCACCACGCGCTGGAGCGGTGGGACGATGCCGCGCCGCGCGCGGGGGTGCATGGACTGATGCAGCCGGTGATGGAACCGGTCTTCAACACGATGGCCGCCGGCGACATCCTGCTCAAGGTGTCGCAGAAGGCCGGCGGCGCGCTGGCGAAGTTCAGCGCGCCCTCGTACCAGGCCCATCTGCGCG
>CAYYXP010000248.1:0-4992 GCA_964475685.1 uncultured Gemmatimonadaceae bacterium
CGTGATCTTCAAGGGGACCGAGGGGATCAAGCTGCTGGAGAGCTGGTCGGCGCCGCTGCTGCTGGCTGGAGGCGGCATCCTGCTCCTCTGGGCCATCCGGGCCGGCGGCGGGCTCGGCCATCTGCTGAGAGAATCGGAGCGTCTCCGGGGAGGGAGCGCGTCATTCTGGGCGCTGTTCCCGTCGGCGCTCACCGCCTCCGTCGGGTACTGGGCCACGCTGAGCCTCAACATCCCCGACTTCACCCGCTATGCCCGGAGCCAGCGCTCCCAGATGCTGGGTCAGGCGCTGGGCCTCCCCACGACCATGACCGCCTTCGCGTTCATCGGCGTGGCTGTCACCAGTGCCACCATCGTGATCTTCGGCGAGGCGATCTGGGACCCGGTGGTGCTGGTCACCCGTATCGGCGGCACCGGGGTGATCGTGTTCGCGACATTGGTGGTACTCGCGGCGCAGCTGACCACCAACATGGCGGCCAACGTCGTCTCCCCGTCGAACGACTTCTCCAACCTGAGCCCCAAGCGGATCAGCTACCTGACCGGCGGCCTGATCACCGCGGTGATCGGCATCGTCATGATGCCCTGGAGGCTCTACTCCGACGCCTCGGCCTACATCTTCACCTGGCTGCTGGGGTACTCCAGCCTGATGGGCGCGCTGGGCGGCATCCTGATCGCGGACTACTGGGTGTTGAGGCGACAGCAGCTCGTAATTGATGATCTCTACCGCGAGCAGGGCGCCTACACCTATAGCAACGGGATCAACTGGCGGGCGGTGGCGGCCTTCGTCATCGGAGTGCTTCCGGTGGTGCCCGGCTTCCTGCGCGCCGCGGCGACGCCGGGCGGCACGGTGGCCGACCCCACTCTCTTCGACCGGCTCTACGCCTACGCCTGGTTCGTCACGTTCGGCTTGAGCTTCGTCGTGTACCTCGTGCTCATGCGCGGATCGGCTCGCCCCGCTTCTGCCACCACGGACCGTTAGACCACAGTGAACAGAGAAGACAAGAAGGAAGGGAACGCCATGCCCCGAATCGTGAAATGCGGATTGATCCAGGCCACCCACGCCTGCTCCACCTCCGAGACGCTGGAGACGATCCGCGAGGCGAACGTCGCCAAGCACATGCCGCTGATCGAGCGCGCGGGGCGCGAAGGTGTCCAGATCCTCTGCATGCAGGAGATCTTCACCGGCCCCTACTTCTGCGCCGAGCAGACCGCACGGTGGTACGACGCGGTCGAGGCGATTCCCGACGGGCCCACCACCCGCCTCATGCAGGAAGTCGCCCGCAAGTACTCGATGGTGATCGTCGTGCCGCTCTACGAGGAGGACGGGGCAGGCATCTACTACAACACCGCCGCGGTCATCGATGCCGACGGTTCCTATCTCGGGAAGTACCGGAAGAACCACATCCCCCACTGCGCACCGGGGTTCTGGGAGAAGTTCTACTTCCGGCCGGGCAACCTGGGCTACCCGGTCTTCAAGACCAGGTACGCCGACGTCGGGGTCTACATCTGCTATGACCGGCATTTTCCCGAGGGGGCGCGCGAGCTGGGCCTGAACGGAGCCGAGATCGTCTTCAACCCCTCGGCGACGGTGGCCGGCCTTTCGGAGTATCTCTGGCGGCTGGAGCAGCCGGCGCACGCGGTGGCGAACGCCTACTTCGTCGGCGCAATCAACCGGGTGGGGATCGAGGATCCGTGGCGGATCGGGGAGTTCTACGGGCAGAGCTACTTCTGCAACCCGCGCGGCAAGATCGTCGCCGAAGCGGCGCGGGACCGGGACGAGCTGGTCACGGCGGAGCTGGACCTCGACCAGATACGGGAGGTGCGGAACGTCTGGCAGTTCTACCGGGACCGGCGGCCGGAGACGTACGTGGGGTTGAGCAAGCCGTAGCGCACAGCGCCCCACCGTTCAGCGGCCGATGTCCTCGTTCCAGAGGGCGGGATGCCCGCGGATGAAATCCGCCAGCAGCCGCTCGCAGTCGGTATCCTGGAGCACCTCGACGATCACTCCCCGGCTGCGCAGCAGGTCTTCCTCGCCTCTGAACGTATGGTTCTCGCCCACTACCACCTTGGGGATTCCGTAAAGAAGGATCGCCCCGCTGCACATCGCGCAGGGCGAGAGCGTGGTGTAGAGCGTGCACTCGCGATACACTGCCGCCAGCTGCCGCCCGGCGCGCTCCAGGGCGTCCATCTCCCCGTGGAGAACGACGCTTCCCGCCTGCTGCCGCCGATTGTGCCCGCGGCCGAGGATGCGATCCCGGTGCACCAGGACCGAGCCGATAGGGATGCCGCCTTCCTGGAGGCCGAGGCGGGCCTCCTCGAGGGCGGCGCGCATGAAGGATTCCATCGGAGGCTCTGCGGGCGATCATCCGCCCGGACGGGGAAGCGCCGCCGCAAACTCTTCCATCGTCCCGAATCGTCCGGCCGGCAGCTTGGCGAGCGCCCGGGTGATAGCTTCGTCCACCACCGTGGGCACGTCGGTGTTCACCCGTCGCACCGATGGTATGGGCCCACGAATGATGCCGGTGACTATTTTCTCCAGCGACGTCCCGGTGTAGGGTGGCACCCCCGTCAGCATCTCATAAAGGATGCATCCCAGGCTGTACACATCCGCCCGCTGGTCGAGGTCACGGTCCTCGCGAATCTGCTCAGGGCTCATGTAGAAAACGGTACCGACGATGATGCCTGTCCTGGTCAGCTTCTGGTAACCCGCGGCGCCGATGGCGCGCGCGAGGCCGAAATCCGCGACCAGCGCGCGTCCTCCCGCGAGCAGGATGTTCTCGGGCTTCACGTCGCGGTGCAGCACCCCCCGGCTGTGGGCGTACCCCAGAGCCGCGGCGACGTCATAGGTGATCCGGAGCGCGTCGTCGAGAGGAATCCGCTTCTCCCGCTTCACGCGGTCGTAGAGCGTCTCCCCTTCAACGTACGGCATGATGTAGTAGAGCAGGCTGCCCGCGGCGCCTGACTCGTGGAGCGGCACGATGAGCGGATGCGCCATCGAGGCGGCGATCTCGATTTCCCGATGAAACCGTTCAGCGCCGAGCTCGGCGGCCGGGCCAGGGAGCATGACCTTGACGGCCACCGGCCGGCCATCGCGGAGGTCATGAGCGAGGTAGATGGTCGCCATCCCGCCGCGGGCGACTTCGCGCTCGATCGAGTAGCGGTCGCTCAGCGCTTCGGTCAGGGCGGCCGGCACCGGGGGGGCCGGCGGCGGCTCGTCGGGCAAGCGCGCAGCCTTCGCCTGGCCGAGACCAAAGGGTAGTCGCATCGACTCTTATTGCGTGGTCGGCGCCCGGTGGGGCCGGCCCCTGGCGAGAGAGCCATCGCTTCGGGCCCGGAGATACAGATACATGGCGTCAATCAGCGGTTGGTCCAGCAGATCCTCGAACCCGCGCATCCGCTGGTCCGGAGCGACCGATGCGCTGGACGACCCCTGACGCACGATCACCTTGAACGAGTCGGCGGTAACGCCCCCCTCCTCGGTAACCGAATAGGTGAGATCGGGCGCCGCCATGCTGCCGAGGGCATCGTCGCCGTGGCAGCGCGTGCAATAGACCTGGAAATACTTCCACCCGGTATAGACCTGGTCGGTGGCCGCCAGCGAATCGCGGACATCCTGGGCCGCGGCGCGCCCCGGGGCCACGGCGATACCCATGAGGCCCATGAGGAGAACGAAGCTTCCTGTCGTCCACCTCAAAGTCGCACCACCGCCGAAAGCCAGCCTTCGCGATTCTCGTCTTCCTTGAAGAGCTTGCCGAGATCCACCACCAAGTTGTCGCCTTTCCGCGAGATTCCGTAGCGATCCATGCCCCTGGTGGCCCGGCCGTCGACGAAGATCCCGTCAGGCTGGAACCTGCTCTTGTGCTTGGGGCACTGGAAACGGCTGTCCGCCTCCTGCCAGCGGAGTGGAGTCTTCTGGTGGGGACACGACATGCCAAAGGCGTAGGCCACCTGCTGGTGTCGGACGAGGATCACCTCGTGCTCCTTGTCGATCGTCACCCCATCCTGAGCCGGAATCGCGTAGGTCACCTCTTCGCCCCGCGCGGACAGGCCGACCGTCAACGCCGCCGCGCGTCTCGGGCTGATCTGCAGGGCGCCTGCGACTCCCGCGGCGATGGCCGCAATTCGGCGCAGGAATTCGCGGCGGCCGGGACCCGGGTCACAGCCCGCGCAGGAAGTGTGGGGAGAGGAAGGAGCGGGATCCCTCAAGCGGACCCCAGCAGCGTGCCGGCGAGGATGACGGCCAACCAGAGCACCATGCTGGCTATCGAGATCTTCCGCAGCCGGCCCCAGAGTGCTTGAGAGTCGGGGTCGCCGGCATTGAGGGCCTCCTCGGTCTTCTTGAGGATCAAGCCATTGGTCAGGAGGGCCCCGAGGAGCGCCATCTTGATCCAGAACACCACCGAGCCGCTGTAGTGCTCGATGTCGGCTGCGTAGAGGAGGAACCCGCTCCCCAGCGCCAGGATGAGCCCAAACATGATGGGCTTGTGGATGGTTTGGAGGCGCCCGAGGTGGCGGATCAGGCCCGACTGCCGGGCGTTCCGCATCGCCATGAAGGTGTCGCGGTCCGTAGCCATGGCGAACCCGCCGCCGAGAAAGATCGCCGAGAGGTGAGCGAACAGGACCGAGTTCTGCACCCAGGTGTGATCTGCGTGGAACGTGGCCCAGGGCTGGGCCAGAGCTGCGAGGCCTTCAGCAACTCCCGCGGCGGCGAGCATAGGGTGCCTCCGGCACTGAGGCGAGGGAACTGATTCAAATCAAGCTACGGAACAACATGGATCGGGGCTAGGGTCCCTGAGCCTTGACGAAGGGCGGATCGGGCTGCATTTCTGACACGAAGACCCAGCCGTCCCGACCCCCACAAGGAGTTCAGTCCATGGCGACGCGCCCGCCCAGCCGCGAAGAGCTGATCCGGCAGGACATCCAGGACCTTCACCGGCTGGGGTACGCACAGCAGCTCTTCCGCGAGATGGGCGGGTTCTCCAACTTCGCCATCTC
>CAYYXP010000249.1:0-9164 GCA_964475685.1 uncultured Gemmatimonadaceae bacterium
TCCGCCAGCAGCTCCTGCGCCTCGCGGGTGTACCGCGGGCTGATGTGGGTGAGCGCTAGGCGCCGCACGCCGGCGTCTGCGGCCACCCGCGCGGCCTCCGCAGCCGTCGAGTGCCCCGTTTCCCGCGCCCGCTCCGCCTCGTCACCTCCGAACGTCGCCTCGTGCACCAGCAGGTCGGCGCCGCGCGCCGCCTCCATCACCAGCGGCGAGGGCCGGGTATCGCCGGTGTAGACCAGCGTCCTCCCCCGCCGCGGCGTGCCCACCAGGTCCGCCGGCGCCACCGTCCGGCCGTCGTCGAGCGGCACCGTCTCGCCCTTGTGCAGCCGCCCCCAGAGCGGGCCCTCGGGCACCCCGAGTTCCGCCGCACGCTCGGGGTTGAACCGGCCGAGCCGGACATGCTCGGCGAGAGCGTACCCGACGGTGTCGGCGCGGTGGTCCGTCTCGAAGACGACGATGTCGTACTCGCCGCGCAACAGCCGGTCACCTGCCCGAACCTCGACCACCTCGATGGGAAACTTATTGCGCTCGATGCCGAGATTCACCGCCGCGTTGAGCACTCGGCCGGCCCCCTTGGGGCCGTAGAGCGTGACCGGCGCCGTGCGGTCCTGCAGCCCCATCGTCCGGAGCAGGCCGGTGATGCCCAGCATGTGATCGGCGTGGTAGTGGGTGAAGAAGACTTCGGTGAAGGAGAAGCCGACCCCGTACCGCATCATCTGCCGCTGGGTGCCCTCCCCGCAGTCGAAGAGGATCATCTCCCCTTCGCGCTGCACCGACAGCGACGCGACGTTACGGTCGATGGTCGGCGTGGCCGCGCCGGTACCGAGAAAGGTGACGGAGAGCATGCGTCCTCAGAAGATCTTCACCGTCACCGGCACCTTGCCCGGGTGCTTCTGGAGCTCGTCGAGCAGTTTCTTCATCGACTGCGAGAGGTCCCGCATGTCGTAGTAGAGCCCGCTGTCGGTGGCGAACTTGCCGAGCGTCCCCCGGCCGCGGCTGACGTCGGCGAGGAGAGTGTCGAGCCGGGCGCCGGTCGTGGTCAGCTGGCTCGTCATGTCCGCGAGGTTGCCGGTGAGGGTGTCGGCCCGCCCGAGCGTGCGGGCGAGCGCGGGATTGGCCAGCGTGCTGTCCAGCCGCTCGACCACCTTTCGGAGGCTCACCATCGTTCGGGTCAGCTCGGCGCTCGGTCCCGAGGTGGCGTTGCCGTACATCTCCATCGTCTGCCGGGACGCCTTGAGCGTCCCCTGGAGCGCGGTCATCGTCGCGTAGAGCTCGTCGGCGGTCTTCTGGTTCACGATGGCCTGCGCACCAAGCAGCACGCTGTCGGCGCGATCGCCGAGCTCCAGGGCCCGGTCGCTGAGACCGGCGGCCTGGGTGCCGAGGATGATCTGGTCCTTCGAGAGGAGCTGTTCGGCCTGACCCGGCTTGAACTCGACCGCCGCGTCGCCGACGAAGCCGATGGCCACGATGCTGGCGGTGGCGTCCACCCTGGGCGTGATCTTTTCGGGAAGACTCACCGAGACCAGCACCTTCCCCACGTCCAGCAGGCGGATCGCCTGCACCTTTCCCACCGACACCCCGGAGATGCGGACGAGGGAGCTCACCTTGAGGTTGCCGGCGTCGCGGAACTGGATCTTCCAGAACTTGTCCATGTCCGCCCCCGGCGGCCGGCCGCTCAGCCACCCGCTGCCCAGGACGAACAGCGCGATGGCAACGATCACGAGCGTGCCGACGGAGACTTCCCGCTTATAGCTCAGGTCCATGTCAGGCTCATGCCGCGAAAGTGGCGTCGGGGAAGTCGCGCTCCAGGAACTCCTGGACCGCCGGGTTCCGGGATGCGAGGAACTCTTCCTGGGTCCCCTGCTGAACGATCTTCCCGCCGGTGAGGAGCGCCAGCCGGTCGGCCACCCGGAACGCGCCGCGCACGTCGTGGGTCACCATCACGCTGGTGACCCCGAGCTCGTTGTCCAGGCGCTTCACGAGGCTGTCGATCACGTCGGCGTTCACCGGGTCGAGCCCGGAGGTAGGCTCGTCGTAGAGAAGGTACTTGGAGCTTCCGGCGATGGCACGGGCGATGCCCACCCGCTTCCGCATCCCGCCGGAGAGCTGGGCAGGATACTTGTCCATGGTGTCCACGGCCAGATTCACCAGCTTGAGGCACTCGGCCACCCGGGCCCGGCTGTACTCCTCGTCCCGGTACTTGGTTCCGTCGGTGATGCCGAGGCGGATGTTTTCGTACACGTCCATCGAATCGAAGAGCGCGCCGTTCTGGAAGACGTAGCCGATCTGGGACCGGAGTGCCGCCAGCTCGTGGCGCTTGAGCCGGGCCACGTTCTTGTCGTCCACGAAGATTGTGCCCGTGTCCGGCCGGATCAGGCCGATGATGTGCTTGAGCAGCACGCTCTTCCCCGTGCCCGACGGACCCAGCAGGGCGACCGTCTCACCCTCTTTCACGCTGAAGTCCACACCGTCCAGCACGACCTGCTGGCCGAACCGCTTGGAGACGTTGCGCAGCTCGATCATTGGTTGAGCAGGATCTTGGTGAGCACGACGTCGAGCAGGAGAATCAGCACCGAGCTGCTCACGACGGCGCCGGTGGTGGAGCGGCCCACCCCTTCGGCGCCCTGCTTGGTGCTGAAACCCATGTAGCAGGAGATGATGGTGATCGAGCCGGCAAAGAAGAACGCCTTGATCACCGAGAAATACGCATCCTGCTCCCGCCAGAAGATCCGGGCGCCGTAGCTGAAATCGTCGTTGGTGATCGGCAGCACCAGTCTCATCGAGAACCAGCCCGAGGCGATCCCCATCACGTCGGCGAAGATGACCAGCACCGGGATCATCACCAGCCCCGCCACCACGCGCGGAAGGATGAGGTGAGATGAAGGCGACCGGCCCAGGCTCTCGAGAGCGTCGATCTGTTCGGTGACGCGCATGGTGCCCAGCTCGGCGGCGTAGCGGGCCCCGATCCGGCCGGCCAGGATGAGCCCGGTGAGCACCGGGCCCAGCTCCAGCACGATCGACTCGACGATCACCCCGGCCAGGTAATAGATGGGGATGGTGCCGGTGAACTGGTACCGGGCCTGGAGCGCCGTTACCGCCCCGGCAAACCCCGAGATGAGCAGGACGATGAAGAGACTGCCCACCCCGACGTTCCACGCTTCGGTCATGGCGCGGGGAACCCAGATCCGCCACTCGGGGAGGCTCCGAACGAGGTCGAGGACCAAGAACGACACGCGCCCGACGTGCGACGCCGCGCCCAGCGTCCAGCGACCGATGTTGCGGCGGGGATCGAGGGTTTCCGTGACCATAAAGACCCCCTATCTTCGCCCTGCATGGCAGGTAAGTCTACCCCTCGACTCCCGATAGCCTTGTCGCGGGCGCCCGACTTCCGGCGCCGCCTCCTCCGCTGGTTCCGGCGGCACGGCCGCGACCTCCCGTGGCGTCGCACCCGCGACCCCTACCACGTCATCGTCTCGGAGTTCATGCTCCAGCAGACCCCGGTCTCCCGGGTCGAGGCGTACTACGAGCGCTTCCTCGACCGCTATCCGTCGGTGGGGTCGCTCGCCGCCGCGCCGCCCGCGGCGGTGCGGGAGAGCTGGGAGGGGCTGGGATACTACCGGCGGGCGGCCAACCTTCACCTGCTGGCGCGACGGGTGGTGGCGGAACACAAGGGCGTGATCCCGGCCGACCCGGCGATCCTCCTCGGCCTGCCGGGCGTCGGCAGGTACACCGCAGGGGCGGTGGCGAGCTTCGCCTACGAACGGTCCACGCCGGCGGTGGACACGAACGTAGGCCGGGTGCTCCGGCGGGCGTTCCATCCGCGCCTGCGGAAGCGCGGAGCGGAACGGCGGCTCTGGGCGACGGGCGCGGCGCTGGTTCCCCGACAGGGGAAGCGGGCATGGGAGTTCAACCAGGCGATCATGGAGCTTGGCGCGCTGATCTGCACGGCCCGAGTGGCGAGGTGCGGGGAGTGTCCCGTGCGCGCCGTGTGCGCGACCGGATGCGCGAAGACTGCGGCAGTGGGAGACGATCGCCCCGGGCTGCACACAGCACCGCAACCGAGCAGAAGGCGCTGCTAGCGGACCAGCGCCCCCGCCACCAGCGCCACCAGCGCCAGCGCTCCCGCAATCGACGAGACCAGCTTCTGCCGCTGCCGGAGCTCATCGAAGTACGCCGCCCCCGGGCCCGACGGGTCGAGCCGCGCGAGCTTGGCCGAGGTCGGCAGCGCCACCATCAGGGCCACCAGCGCCCCCACCAGCCCGGCACCCTGCATGACCACGAGCGGCAGGCTGAACCCCGTCAACTCGCCCATCCGCGCCGACACCGAAAAGGTCAGGATCAACCCGGAGAGTACGGTCAGGAGGGCGCCGGGGGCGATGACCATCTTGTGCATCGCCGCCTGACTCCGGACCACGGCGCCGAGGCCCGCCCGGTCCTCGCGCTTGCTCGCGATGCCCGCGATCATGGCAGCGAACCCGCCACCCAGCCACATGGTGAACCCGAGCAGATGTACGAAGAGCCAGAATCGGATCATGAGGTCGTCGCAGAGAGGATGGCGCCGTCGATCGGCTGGCGACCGGAAAAACCGGAGTCGACCTCGTGCCAATGAGTGATGCGGTCCTCGCCGAGCCGCCAGCAGAGGAAGATCGGGCGATCGTCCCTCAGCGAGTAGAAGTCCACCAGTCCGGCCTCGAACCCCTTGAAGACACAGCCCACCGCCTCCAGCTCCTGCAGATAGCCGTTGATCCGCTGGGCGTGGACGCCGACTTCCTCGCGGGCCGCGACCAGCTCCCGGGTCTCTCCCCAGTCGGCGCGGGCGCCCCCGGTGAGGATCTCGAACCGCCCCACGGCCTCGCGCCAAGCGGGGTACTCCACCGTCAGGTCCTGCACGATACGCAGTACGAGCGGCAGCGTCCGCTCGGCCTCCTGCAGGGTGAAGAGCTTGAACTGATGCACGCTACCCTCCCCAGACTATCTCGACACCTTCGATCTGCTCCGGATGACTGATGAAGCCGATGACCTGGCCCTGGTCGTCCAACACCGTGATCGTCGGCCGCAGGTGGGAGTCGCCCGGATCGAGATCCATGCGGACCCGGAAGCCGGTGAGGTCCTGGTCCGCCTTGATGACGGGGGTACCGGTGCGCATGAGCTGGTCGGCGCGGGTGTGCCAGGGATGCTTTCCCTCGGCGAGGCAACGGGTGACGAGGTCGCGGTCGCTGAGCGTGCCGAGGAAGCGCCGGGTGCGGTGGTCGTCCACCACGGGAACGACGGAGATGTTGCGGCTCTTGAGCATGATCGCCACCTCGCTGGCCATCGCGCCGGCCACCGCGACGTGGGGATCGGACACCATCGCTTCAGAGGCTTTCATAGTCGCTCAATCTGCTCCGAACCCCGAGTCGGTCAAGTGCGCGCGGCCGAACGGGCCAATGCCTCGCGCGTGGCGCGGTAACCCTGCTCCGCGTACTCCCGCATGCGCTCCACCCTGAAGGTAGCGTACCGCTCGACCGCCGGCCGCACGTACGTGAGCGGGGGCCGCCCCGCCTCCGCGCGCCAGCGGGCGAGCTGCTCCTGAGTGTGCGCCGCCATGAGGGTCCCCACCGCCTCATCGTGCGCCCGCACCAGCGGAGGCGCGGCTGGCGGGGCCGACAGCGACGCCTCGAACCCCGGTCCCACGTCCACCGCCACCACAGGCTCGTTCCCCATGTGGGCGGCGGCCTCGAGCGGAAGCACGCCGCGGAGCCCGCCGTCTCCGCATCGCCGGCCGTCGAGCAGGACCGGCGGATAATAGAGAGGAAGGGCGGTGGTGGCGGCCAGCACGTCCTGGAGCGGGGCATCCCGGCCGCCCGCGCCATAGAGCAGCAGCTCCCCGCTGTCGAGATCGGTCACGCTCACGGTCAATGGAATCTGGAGATCGGCGAACCGGCGGGCGGGAACGATGGCCTCGAGCGCGCGGCGAAAGGGCGCCTGCCGCATCAGCGACCGGGCGAAGAGCCCGCGGAAGATCGCCAGCGGGTCGCGCGAGATCCCCCGCGCCCCGACCTCGGTCAACCGGTCGAGCAGCTCGTCTCCCGCGATCCCGCTGGCGAGCCCCGCCGCGATCACCGCCCCCATCGAGGTCGCCACGAACCTCACCGGCGTGAGCCCGCCCTCCTTCAGCGCACGGACGGCGCCGATGTGGGCGGCGGCCTTGGCCCCGCCACCGCTCAGCACCACCGTCACAGCACGAACGCTCACGCCCGTTTCCGGCTCCGGCGATGGGCCTCGGCGCGCGCGTAGCGGGCCTTCTCCTCTTCGGTCCCCGGGATGAGCCGGGGCACCCGCGTGGGCTTTCCTTCATCGTCAATGGCCACAAAGACGACGTGGGCGGTGTGGGTGTGCCGCCGCTCGCCGGTGCTCACCCGTTCCGAGTACACCTCGACGGCGATGTCCATCGAGGAATTCCCGACGTAGTCCACCGTCGCGGCGCAGGTAACGAGCGCGCCCACCGGTATCCGTTCGCGAAAGTCCACCCGGTCGATGCTCGCGGTCACCGCCCGGCCTCCCGCGTGCCGGATGGCAGCCACCGCCGCTGCCTGGTCCACCAGCGCCATCAGGTTGCCCCCGAAGAGATCTCCGAGGACGTTCTGCATGTGGGGCATGACGATGGTGGTGAGCGTGCCGACGGAGTACGACATCGGGCGGGATTCGGGAAGTGGCATCAATAGTCCACCGGCCGCAGGTAGTACTCGCCGATGGCCGTGCCGCTCAGCATCGCGACGGTCGGCAGCCTCCGCTTCCAGTGCGTCGAGTCGAGCCGTTTGCGCACCAGCGCGATCTCCGCCTCGGTGAAGCCGAGGGTGGCAATGTCCGCGTCGCGATACCCAAGAAGCACCCAGTGCAGAATGCCATCGGCCCGCGGGTAGGAGATGCCGAAGTCGCCCTCGTCGGTCTGGCCGACGATGAGGTCGGCGCTCGCCGGCTTGGCGACGATGACCTCAGGCACGCCGAGGTGGCGGGCGAGGGCCCACACCTGGGACTTGAAGAGGTCGCCGATCGGATTCACCGGCGGCGAATCGTCGGCATGCCAGGTGAAGTAGCCGAAGAGCCGCTCGGTCTTGTTGCCGGTGCCGAGCGGGAGCGCCCGGTGGGCGGCGGACAGGTCGAACAGCGTGATCATCCGGGTCCGGGCCATGATGTTGCCGAGGCGGCCCGGATCGGGTGTGCCCCCGATCGCCGCGGCGAGCCCGTCCACAGCGGCGGTGATGTCTACCGTGGCGGAGGGGATGCTCAACGCGTCGATGACCAGCTGGGCGTGGCTCAGGCTCTCCGGGTTCGAGGTGCGGTAGGGCATCCGGATCCCCACAACGTTCTCCGGGCCCAGCGCCTGCGCGGCGAGGAAGGCGACGAGCGAGCTGTCCACCCCGCCCGAGAGGCCGACGACTACCTTGTCGAACCCGCGCCGGCGGCGCACCTCGTCGCGGATGAACTCGACCAGCCACCGCTGCGTCAGCTCCGCGTCGATCGCCAGGGGATCGCCGGTGATACGGGCGAGCGCCTGCATGGCGCCCGGGTTGACTGTGCGTACCGCGGGCGCCGTCCGCGTCTTCGCCCCGCCGTCCTCCTCGCCCCCGTTGGAGCGCCGCGCCGCGTGGAGCGAGCCGAGCAGGTGGGGGAGCCGCATTTCCAGGTCCGCCAGCAGCGGCAGGTCGGCCCGGGCGCGGGTGATCTCCTCGAAATCGAGGGTCGCCGGGATCACCGCCTCCTCGAAGATCGGGCCATTGGCCAGGATGTCCCCACGCGGGCTGGCGACGATGGATCCGCCGGGGAATGCCTTCCCTCCCTCGAAGCCGACCAGCTGGCTGAGGGCGACGAACACCCCGTGCTCCCCGGCGATGTCCTGCGCGATCCGCGCCCATCGCACCAGGCTGGTGGGGCGCCCCTCGGTGTCGTCAGTGGCAATGACGCCGCGCGCGGGGCTCGCGCTCGGGATGATGATGAGCTGGGCGCCGCCCAGTGCGGCGAGCATGGGCGTGAAGGAATGCCAGGCGTCCTCGCAGATGAGAATCGCCGCGCGCCCCCAGCGGGTGTCGAACGCCTGTACGCTCCGGCCCGCCTCGACGAAGCGCTCCTCGTCGAACACGCCGTAGGTGGGCAGGAAGACCTTGCGATGAACGTGGCGGATGCCGGCATCGGGGCCGCCGAGAGCGGCGTAGAGGCCAGAATTGTGGAGGCGGTTGCGGTGGATCTCGTAGAAACCCAGAGCCACATCGAGCGGCGCGGCGCCCGACTCCCTGTGCTGGCGCGTCAGATCGTCGAAGAGGCGTTCGGCCGGGACGGCGAGATCGCGGACCCCGCCCTCGAGGAAGTAGCCGGTAAGCGCGGTCTCCGGCGCCACCACGAGCTCGGGTGGCTCGGCCCAGGCCGACACCTCGCGGAAGACTGCGCCGAGCCGGCAGAGGTTCTCCTCGTAGGCGCCCTTGTGGGGCCGCATCTGGGCAATGGCGAGGCGGAGCACGAGGGAAATGTATACCTTAAGGCATGCCCTGGTATATCACGGTGGTCCAGCGCGCCCCGACACCGCTTTCCCCTCGGAAACCCTCCACTTCAACATCACCGGCGCCTTCCGGATCCCCCCGGTGACCGCACCCATCGACGCGCTCGGCGGAGTCGCGAACGCCTGCCTCCTCACTCCGCGAGTGGTTACCGGCGGGCAGCCTACTGCAACACATCTCGCAGCGCTGGGCGCGGCAGGGGGCGGCATCGTGCTCGACCTCCGCGATCCGATGGAGCCCCGTCCCTTCCACGAGCCGCAGGCGGCGCGCTCCGCCGGTCTCGAGTACGTCAACATCCCGGTAACCGCGCACACGCAGGACGATGCCACGCTGGAACGCATTCTGGGCGTACTACGCGGGGCCGGCGACAAGACAGTGTTCGTGCATTGCGGGAGCGGCAACCGGGTGGGAGGGGCGCTGATCCCGTGGCTCATCCTCGACCAGGGGGTCGACGACGAGGACGCAGTCAACCAGGCGATGCGAGTGGGCCTGCGCAGTGCCGACCTCATGGAGTGGGGCCTCGACTACGCCCGGCGAAACCGCCCGCCGACCTGACCGCAGATAGATGGAAAGAAGAATCCCCCGGGATCGCTCCCGGGGGATCCTTGCTTCACTTACCGCCTGCGACCGCCGCCG
>CAYYXP010000250.1:0-42162 GCA_964475685.1 uncultured Gemmatimonadaceae bacterium
CCTTGCTCGCTTCGATTTCCCGGTCAAGCTCACCGAGACGACGCGGGCATTCTTCCGGAGCGTGTCGAAGCAGGAGCAGGGGCAGGCGGCGGCCGACCTGCTGGCGATCACGCGACCGAACCCCGACACCCGAGTCGTCGCCCGGCTCAACACCTCGCCCTTCTACCACGCGCTGATGCGGAACACCTGCGTCGCCACCATGCTCCAGGCCGGCCACGCCGAAAACGCGCTTCCCCAGCGCGCGCGGGCGACGATCCAGTGCCGCCTCCTTCCCGGCGAGGACCCGGAGGCAGCGCGCCGGACACTCGAGCGGGTGGTGGCTGATACGCAGATTACCGTGACGACCACTCACGAGCCGCGCCCCAGCCCCGCCTCGCCGGTCCGGCCCGACCTCATGGCGACGATCGAGCGCATCACCAGCGAGATGTGGCCCGGCACGCTCACCCTGCCGGTGATGGACCCCTGGTCCAGCGACGGGCTCCATTTCCGCCGCGCGGGGATTCCCGTCTACGGCCTCTCCGCCATCTTCGGGGACATGGACAACATCACCTCCCACGGCCGGGACGAGCGGGTCGGCGTCAAGGAATTCTACGAGGGAGTGGAGTTCATGTACCGGTTCATCCAGGCGGTCGGCGGAGCACGGCGCGAGACGTGACGCGGCCGCGCCCGCACTACGCGTGGGTCGTTCTCGCGGTCACCTTCCTCGCGCTGCTGGCAGGGGCGGGCGTCCGCGCGACGCCGAGCGTGCTGATCGTGCCGCTGGAGCACGAGTTCGGCTGGTCCCGGTCCACCATCTCTCTCGCCATCTCGATCAACATCCTGCTCTACGGATTGATGGGCCCGTTTGCCGGGGCGCTCATGCAGCGGCTCGGCATCCGGCGCACCACCATCGCCGCCCTCGCCCTGCTGGTGGTGGGAGTGACCCTCTCGACCCATGTCACCCAGCCGTGGCAGCTGGTGCTCTCCTGGGGCGTGGTGGTGGGGGTCGGGAGCGGCATGGTGGCGCTCGTGCTCGGCGCCACGGTGGTCAACCGATGGTTCGCGGCGCGGCGCGGGGTCGCGATGGGGCTGCTCACGGCCAGCGCGGCGACGGGGCAGCTGGTGTTCCTTCCCCTGCTGGCGCGGGTCATCGAGCGCGAGGGATGGCGCGCGGCCGCGCTCGTCATGGCCGCCGTCGCCGCGCTGGCGATTCCGCTCGTGGCCCTCCTCCTCCGCGAGCGGCCCGCCGTCCTGGGGCTCCCGCCATACGGCGCCACGTCATTGGAGGCCGCCCCCACTGTTGCCGCCAACCCAGTGCGCACCGCGCTTCAGGCGCTCGCCGACGGCGCCCGATCGAGAGACTTCTGGCTGCTCTTCGGGACGTTCTTCATCTGCGGCGCGTCCACCAACGGGCTGGTGGGCACCCATCTGATTCCGGCAGCGCACGACCACGGGATCCCCGAGGTGCGCGCCGCAGGGCTTTTGGCGCTGATGGGCATGTTCGACCTGGTGGGAACGACGGGATCGGGGTGGCTGACCGACCGCTGGAGCAGCCGGCATCTCCTCGCCTGGTACTACGGGCTCCGCGGGCTCTCCCTGCTCTACCTGCCGTATGCGCTCGCGGGCCAGCAGGGCGGGCTCTGGATCTTCGCGGCCTGGTACGGGCTCGACTGGATCGCCACCGTACCGCCGACACTGCGCCTGGCCAACGATGCGTTCGGCACCGCGCGCGCGCCGATCATGTTCGGATGGATTGGGGCGGGGCACCAGATGGGCGCGGCGCTCATGGCCTACGCGGCGGGCTGGGTCCGCACCACCGGCGGCGATTACCAGCCGGCGTTCTGGGCATCGGGCGGCCTGTGCCTGCTTGCCGCGGTACTCGCGCTGCAGGTGGGCCGGCGGCCGGCGCGATCGGGACCGGTGCGGACACCGGAGCCGGCGCCGGCCGGCGGGTGATCCTACGACTCGGGCCTGTTCCGGCCCGCGGCCTCCAGGAGAGGAGGGGCGCGGCCGACCAGCACGCCGCAGATCCCGCCGCGCTGCGCGACGTTTACCACCTGCTTCTGCGAGGCGCGCGCCAGCACCGCCACTCCTTCCTCGTTCCCCGCGAACCCCATGACGGTATAGAACGGCTCCGCGTGCAGCGCGCCGTCGGGGCCGAGCACGGGGAACTCGCGCACCGGTATGGTGGCCACCTGCTGCACCACCCAGCGGTCGTCGGGGTCGGCGAGCGCCGAGTCGAGCGCCGACCCCCACTCGGCGGAGGTGGCCGCCGGACCGATGACCACTCCTTCGCCGCCGTAGGCGCGGTTGGGCTTGAGGACGAGATTCTCGTGGTTCGTTCGCGCGTACTCGAGCAGTGAATCGGTGTGGCCATCGGGAAGGACGGTCGTCCGGTCGGAGAGCACGCGCGTCCAGAGCACGTGCCGCTGGAAGACCAGCCGCTCCTGGGCGGTGAAGTGGCGCTCGGCGATCTCCGGATCGGTGAGCACCTCCCAGCAGCTCTTCTGGTCGAGCTCGGCGGCGATTGAGGAAATGACCCGGTTCTCCCGGAGCAGCGTTCGCATCGGCTCGACGTCCACTCCTTCCTCCTGGAGGTCAAGAAGATCGACCACGCCGTAGTCACGGTAGGCCAGGTCCACACGGGTGCCGCCGTACCACACGGCGCCGCGGTGGAGCGTCAGCTCGGAGGGGTCGGCGTAACTGACGGTGAGCCCGTGGCGGTCGCGCAGGTAGGCGGCCAGCTGCTCCTGCTCGTCGGGCCCCTCGCCCGAATACTTCGGCTCGATGAAGCAGACCTGCGAGCCGCTCCCGATGGCGGCGGCGTGATCGAGGATCTCCCGCACCAGCAGCTCGCGCATGTCGTGGCCCACCTCCAGGCGCAGCTCGGGATCCACGCTCTGCAGCGCGGGGACAACGATCTCGGCGAGGAGCCGTTCGCTGGTGGGCACCATGTGGAGCCCGCCGATGCCGGTAAGGTTCGGTTCCACGAACCGGAATGAGTCCCGCCACATCGGGCTGGTGAAGTCAATGAGGGCGTCGAGCCGGCCGAAGATGGGGTTGTGCGCCATCTGGCTGGGGCCCCAGCATTCGCGCAGCCACTGCTCCTCGGCGTCGGGGAGCCGCAGGATCTCGCGCACCTGGGGGTCCGAGAAGTAAAGGGTGGGAAACCGCTTGAGCGCCTCCTGGAGGATCAGCGTGACCGCGTGGATATAGGAGAGCTGCGAGGGCAGAATGGCGATCGGGCAGGGGAGGATGCGGATCGGATCGAGCGCGCCGTCGTGCAGGTAGAAGACGTGCCGCTCCAGCGCACCCTGCCGGAGCCGCTCGATCAGCCCCGCGATCGCCCCCTCGGGAAGCCGGTAGAGCGCGTGCTGCACCTGGCTCGCCAGCGCCAGGCCGCTGAGGCCCTGTTCCTCGGCGACGGTCAGCATGCGTGGTCCCCGTGGTGGAGGCTGCTGCGATCGAAACCCGAAGGTGTATGTTAGGGCTATCATGCGCGCCGACAAGGCCTATGACGAGCTGATCCGGCGGGTGAGGGAGGAAGGTCTCCTCACCACCGTCGAAGCGCTCCTCGAGTGGGACGAGGAGACGTACATGCCATCCGGCGGGGTGGAGAACAGGAGCGAGCAACTGGCGCTTCTCGCCGGTCTCCTGCACGAGCGGGGCACCGATCCCCGCATCGGCAAACTGCTGGAGGATGTCGAGGGGTCCAATCTCCTCGCCGATCCGCTCGCGCCAGCCGCGGTGAACGTGCGGGTGCTGCGCCGCGAGTACGACCGGTCGGTGCGGATGCCGAGGAGCCTGGTCGAGGAGGTGGCGCGCACCACCGCCCTGGCGCAGAAGGCGTGGACGACCGCGCGCGCCGATTCGAAGTTCTCGACGTTCCGCCCCTGGATCGAGAAGATCGTCGAACTGAAGCGGGCGGAGGCCGAGTGCGTGGGCTACGAGAACGAGCCGTACGACGCGCTCATCGAGGACTTCGAGCCAGGGCTCAGCAGCGCCGTGGTGGCCCGGCTCTTCGACGCCCTGCGTCGGGAGCTGGTGCCCCTCGCCGCGCGGATCGCCGAGGCGCGGCGCCAGCCCGAGAGCGGGCTCCTCCGGCGACACTTCCCGCGGGAGCGCCAGCGCGCGTTCGGAGCCCGCGTGGCCGCGGCCGTGGGCTTCGACCTCGATCGCGGCCGGCTCGACCTGGCGGTCCACCCCTCCTGCACCAGCATCGGCCGCGGCGATTGCCGGATCACCGCCCGGTTCGACGACCGCGACTTCGCGGGCGGCGTGCTCACGATCCTGCACGAGGTGGGGCACGCTCTCTACGAGCAGGGTCTCGACCCCGCGCACTACGGCACGCCGATGGGCGAGGCGCTGTCGGTGGGGATGGATGAATCGCAGGCGCGGTTCTGGGAAAATCGCGTCGGGCGGAGCCGGGGGTTCTGGGAGCACTTCTTCCCCCTGGCGAGGGACCTCTTTCCCGAGAGCCTCGACGACGTGGCCTGCACCGACTTCTTCTTCGCGGTGAACCGGGTCAGCCCTTCGCTCATCCGCGCTCACGCCGACGAAGTCACTTACAACCTGCACGTCCTGGTGCGCTTCGAGCTCGAGCGGGCGCTCGTCTCGGGAAACCTCCCCGCAGCGGACCTGCCGGCGGCGTGGAACGATGCGTACCGGCGCACTCTCGGCATTGTTCCGGCCACCGACGCCGACGGATGCCTCCAGGACGGGCACTGGGCCGACGGGCTCCTCGGGTACTTCCCCACCTACACGCTGGGCGACGTCTTCGCGGCGCAGCTCTTTGCCCGCGCCGAGGCCGAGCTGGGGAACCTGGACGAGCAGTTCGCGCGGGGCGAGTATGCCCCGCTGGTCCGCTGGCTCGGTGAACGGGTCTACCGCCAGGGAGCGCGGTATCCCTCCACCCGTCTCGTCGAGGTGGTGACCGGCTCGCCGCCGGACCACCGGCCGCTGGTGCGTGCGCTCGAGGCGAAGTACGGGGCGCTGTACGGCCTGTGACGCTCGGGCCTGCGTCGCTGCATGTCCTGCGTGGCCGGCCTTGGCTACTTTTCACCGGACGACCCCCCTCAACCGGTGGAGGCGGAGCATGGCATCACGCAAGCGGTACGACCTGGACAAGGTGACGGTGGAGTCCCGGGAGCAGAGGTCGGCGACCTGGACCTTTCCGGGAAGCGGCGGACGGCAGCCCGTCAGCGGGACCGAGCACGTGTACTCGGCCATCGACGAGAACCGCGGCGCTCACTACCTGTGGGAGTTCGCGGTCCGGGTCCCCGCTGCGCGTGGAGGGCAAGTGGAGGTGCGTCCCCGGACGACGCCCAATCTCAAGATCTGGGCGGAGCTTCCCAACCGGTCGCTGATCTTCGTGTCGGCCACCCGTCCCGAAGTCCGTGGCAAGTGGTACTGCAAGGTCACTCTCGCCGATCCGACCGGCGCGAAGACCAAGGCGATCATTCGCGCCGACGAGCGAGAGCGGCTCCCCGCCTGGTTCGACGCCCTCCGCGGCCGCATGCGCAAGAAGGAAAACGTCCGATCCACCCGCGGCACCGATGCCGACAGCCTGGTGGTGCTGGTCGCCGCCGGCGATCACGCCGCCATGATCCGGTTGTTCTTCGCAATGAAGGTGTGGGTGCTGAAGGAGCGCGTCGTACTCGCCTGAGGCGCGGGGATGCAGAAGTCGAGATGCACGGCAAGTTGCTTGACCTCGCAACCTCATGCAGACATGCAACTTCTCGCACGGACGAGCTGCCGTGCGCGATTCAGGTCGGCACCGACGAGCGGCCATGCTCGAGCGGTCGCGTCGGGCGGCCTGGGTCGGACACGACCGCGTTGCCGCTTGTCGAGACGTTGGATTGGAGAGGGAAGGGGGGTAGTCCCCGGAGCCGAACTGCCTGGGCCGCGACTCCGGGGACTGGTACTGCGGAGACCTGCTGTATCAAGTAGAATGCGGGACCGGTGAAAATGGTTGCGCTCCTCGCGCACCCGCACTGATGAACAGCTAGATTCAGGCCATGCGCGAGGCCCGCCTCCGACCAGAATTCGCCGACATCTATCCAGGCCTCTCACCTGGTCAATGGGAGTCCGCCGTGAGGATCGCGGAGGCGGTACTGGCCAACCTGATGCTGCAGGAAATGGCGCAGGCGCCCGCGAGTATGCGGGTACTTCCCGAAGAGCATTTCGAGTTTCGTGGCGGGGAGCCGGCGCCGCGCGGTGGCCAGCGCAGTCGCGTGGCCGACGGTTCGTAGCGGAAGGCGAGCGAACGGATGGACGACCTCCGCTATCCCATCGGGAAGTTCAGCTACTCGGGAACACTGACCGCCGCCGGCCGGGACGCCTGCATCACCAGGGTCGCTGCCGCACCCGCCCGCCTGCGCGCGGCGGTGAACGGCCTCTCCGACACCCAGATCGACACGCCCTACCGTCCCGGCGGCTGGACCGTCCGGCAGGTGGTGCACCACCTTCCCGACAGTCACCTCAACTCCTACACTCGCTTCCATCTCGCGCTCACCGAGGCCATCCCCACCATCCGGCCATACGAGGAGGCGCTCTGGGCCGAGCTGCCCGACGGCCGCTCGGCACCGGTGGAGATCTCGCTAGCACTGCTCGAAGCGCTGCACGTCCGCTGGGTCTTCCTCCTTCGCCGGCTCAAAACCGAAGACTGGTCCAGGGCGTTTATTCATCCCGCGCAAGGGCGGGAGATGAGTCTCGACGAGACGCTCGCGATGTACGCATGGCACGGGGAGCATCACGTCGCGCACATCACTTCGCTTCGTACGCGGATGGGATGGACCTGAAAGCCGGGGGTTGCCGCTCGTTTCGTGGCGCCCGATGCTGTCAGCCGATAGCCTGAAGAGGAGATCCAATGAACGACAAGCTCGACAAGGCCACCTTCGCCGCCGGTTGCTTCTGGGGTGTCGAATCCTTGTTCCGCCAGGTGCAGGGGGTGGTGGACGCGGTGGTGGGATATACCGGCGGCCAGACGAAGGACCCGACCTACAAGGACGTCTGCACCGGGCGCACCGGCCATGCGGAAGCGGTGGAGGTGCTGTTCGACCCCGCGCGCGTGTCCTACGACCAGCTGCTCGACGTCTTCTGGGCGGGTCACGATCCCACGACGCCCAACCGGCAGGGCCCTGACCGCGGCACTCAGTACCGCTCCGGCGTTTTCTACCACGATGGCACCCAGCGGGCTGCCGCCGAGGCGTCGAAAGGGCGCTGGAACCGGAGCGGCAGGTTCCGCGGGCCGATCGTCACCGAGATCACCCCTTCCTCGACGTTCCATCGCGCCGAGGAGTATCATCAGCGTTACAACGAGAAGCACGGACTGGCCGGCTGTCACCTGCCGTGAGGCGCGCGTGCATGGAGGCGGTGTGACGGAGCGGGCCACTCCACTCGAGATGACGCCGGACCAGTTCCGGCGCGCCGGCCACGAGGTGGTGGAGCGGATCGCCGATCTGCTCGCCACCATCCGCACCCGCCCCGTCACCCTCGGCGATACGCCGGCCGAGATTCGCGCCCTCCTCGGCCGGCGCCCGCTTCCCCGGTCCGGCTCCGATCCGGTGCGGCTCCTCGCCGAGACCGCGCCGCTTCTCCTCGAGCACTCGCTGTACAATGGCCATCCCCGGTTCATGGGCTACATCACCTCGTCGGCGGCGCCCATCGGGGTACTGGCCGACGCGCTCGCCGCCGCGATCAATCCCAACGTCGGCGCGTGGGAACTGTCGCCTATTGCCACGGAGATCGAGGCCGAGACCGTGCGGTGGGTCGCCGAGCTGGTGGGGTATCCGGTGGATTGCGGGGGTCTCCTCGTGAGCGGCGGCAACATGGCGAATCTCACCTGCTTCCTCGCCGGCCGGCGCGCCATACTGGGAGAGGCGCCTCGCTCGGCGGGACTGGCCGCCGCGGGCGCCGCCCGTCTCCGGGTCTACGTCTCGGAGGAGACCCACGCCTGGGTCCAGAAGGCCGCCGACCTGTTCGGGCTGGGCACGGATGCCATCCGGTGGATCGCCACCGACGACGGCCATCGCATGCGGGTGGACCGCCTCCGGGAGAGCATTCGCGCCGACCGGGCCGCAGGCGATACGCCGATCATGGTCGTCGGGACCGCGGGCACGGTGAGCACCGGCGCTGTGGATCCGCTCCGGGACATTGCCGCGGTGTGCCGGGAGGAACGTCTCTGGTTCCACGTGGACGGCGCCTACGGCGCCCCGGCCGCGGTGCTCCCCGATGCGCCGGAGGATCTCAACCATCTCGCTCTTGCCGATTCACTCGCCGTCGATCCCCACAAATGGCTGTACGCCCCGCTCGAGGCGGGATGCGTGCTGGTGCGGAACCCCGGTCAGCTCTCCGAGGCGTTCGGGTATCACCCCACCTACTATCACTTCGAGACCGGGGGCGAGGAGCCGCCGATCAACTACTACGAGATCGGCCTCCAGAACTCGCGGGGCTTTCGCGCCCTGAAGGTGTGGCTGACCCTCCGGCAGGCGGGTCGCGAGGGATACGTGCGGATGATCGGCGACAACTGCCGGCTGGCGGGCCTGCTCCATAAGGCGGCGGCCGACCATCCCGAGCTCGAGGCGCTGAGTCTCGGACTCAGCATCGCCACCTTCCGGTATGTTCCTTCCGACCTGGAGGCCGGCGCGGCCGGCAGAGAGGCCTACCTCGACGAGCTCAATGAGGCGGTGCTCAAGCGGCTCAAAACCGGCGGCGAGGTGTTCGTCTCCAACGCCGTGGTGGGCGGTCACTTTGCCCTACGCGCCTGCCTCGTGAATTTCCGCACGACCGAGGCCGACATTGCCGCGGTCCCCGAGATCGTATCGCGCGCCGGCCGTGAGCTGGACGCCGAATTGCGCCCGGCGGCGCTCAGGGCCCCGGCGACGCGATGACCACTCGCCTTTCCGTCCTCCTGCTCCTCCTGTCGTCCGTCGCCTCGGCCCAGGGGCGCCCGCCGCGGGCCCGCGACCTCGGCGTGCCGTTCGACGGCACGCCCGGCCCTCACAATGCGATCACCGACGTGAATGGCGTGACGGTGGGCCATGCGACGATCGTGCGAGGCGCGGGGCGCCTCCGCATGGGGCAGGGCCCGGTGCGGACCGGTGTCACCGTCGTGTTCCCCCGCGGGCGCGACAATCTCGCTCCGGCCTTTGCCGGGTGGTTCAGCCTGAACGGGAACGGCGAAATGACCGGCACTCCGTGGATAGACGACTACGGGCTGCTGCTCTATCCCGTGGGGATCACCAACACCAACAGCGTCGGCACGGTACGCGACGCCATCATCGGATGGGGCCGGGAGCGGCTGACCGATGTCACCTTCTGCTGCCTGCCGGTGGTGGCGGAGACGTGGGACGGCGACCTGAGCGACATCTTCGGCTTTCACGTGCACAAGGAGCACGTGGAGGCGGCGCTCGCCGCCGCCGCGCCCGGGCCAGTGGCCGAGGGGAACGTGGGCGGCGGAACGGGAATGACATGCCTGGGCTTCAAGGGCGGCATCGGCACCGCCAGCCGGCGGCTCTCCCAGGACGAGGGAGGGTTTACCGTGGGCGTGCTGGTGCAGTGCAACTTCGGCTTGCGTGAGCAGCTCCGGATTGCCGGGGTGCCGGTGGGGCGGGAGATTTCCGCACCGGAGCCCTGCTACGACACCACCGAACCGCTCGACTCCGCCCGGGCCCGCGAGCGATGCCCTGCCGGAGCCGTCAAGACCAAGGAGCACGGGTCGATCATCGTGGTGGTGGCCACCGACGCGCCGCTCCTGCCGCACCAGCTCCGCCGCGTGGCCAGGCGCGCGGCGCTCGGCATCGGCCGCATGGGTGGCATTGCCGGCATGGGATCGGGCGATCTCTTTCTCGCCTTTTCCACCGCGCCGACCGGCAGCGAGGGCGGACCACAGGTGGCCACCGTCAAGATGCTTGCCGAGCAGGCGATCGATCCGGTGTACGAAGCGACAGTGGAAGCCACCGAGGAGGCGATCGTCAACGCCCTGGTGGCCGCGCGGACGATGACCGGCGCCGACGGCTACCGGGTGCCGGCACTCCCCCACGACGGGCTGCGAGAGGTGCTGGCACGGCACGGAATGCTCAAGCGCTAACGCTCCCCTGACCGCGGCGCCTCCCAGCCTCCGGCGGCCAGCGGATGAAAGTCCTTCCACACCTCCCGATACGGCTCGATCATCAGCTCCACGAACCGCTCCAGCGCCACCGGAAACGGAAAGCGGCGGCGGAACTCGAGCGCCGTGACGCCGAGCATGGCGCGCAGGTGGCGGCCGAAGCTCTGGGGCGAGGAGTACTCCAGCCGGTAGGCGACATCCGCCACCGAGAGCCCGGAGGTCTCGAAGAGATGCGCGGCGTGGAGCAGGCGAATGGCGGCCAGGTAGTTCTTGGGCGACGGGAGGCCGGCCCGGGCGAACCGTGACATCAGCGTGCTGGGACGCACTGACAGCTGGGTGGCGACGCCGGTGACGGTGGGCACCTCGGCCGAAAGACGGATCAGTGCCTCCAGGAAGAGCCGGGCGTCGGGCGGGGCGTCGCGGACGCTGTCGAGAACTGGTCCCTGGATGCGCGATACCGCGCGGGTGGCGGGTTGGCCCACGACCTGCCTGAGCCGGCTCCACCCGGTCGGCGAGGTGACGTCCACCACCTGCCGCACACCGGATGCGCCGAGCCTCAAGAGCATTTCGATGGCGCCGGAATCGTGCTGGGAAACGAGGGCCACGGTGGGGATGGCGGGAAACTCACGAACCAGGAGACCGAGTGACTCCATCTGATCGGGGCCGCAGCGGTGCACCGAGACGAGCACCGCGTCCACCGTCCGCTCCCGCACCACGCGCATGGCGTCGGGGATGGAGTCCCGATGCACCACAGCGAAGCAGCCGTTCCCCGCCGCCTCGACGCGAGGCCTCTCTCCGGGCAGCAACACCGCCGCCACTGTCGTGGACCCCTGGGTCAGCTCGATCACCGCGTGCTCCCTCCCCTGTGGTGCACGAGGGTACGCAGCGGATATCAACATCCGTTCAACTCGAAACATCTCCAAAGCCTGCGGCAGGCAGCCGTTTTCGGCGGAACGGGCCATCAGCTATCAGCTAGCGGCTATCGGTCATCGACCTGGCTGATAGCCGATAGCTGGGAGCCGTGCTACATTCCTCCCGCTGGCCGAGCGGGTTGGTCGCGGGCGTCGAGAGGCGCTCGAGGAAAGTCCGAGCTCCAGAGGACAGGCTGCCAGGTAACGCCTGGGCGCCGCAAGGCGACGGACAGGGCCACAGAAAACGAACCGCCACCGGCAGCCGCAAGGCTGACGAGGGTAAGGGTGAAAAGGTGGGGTAAGAGCCCACCGCGCCGCTGGCAACAGCGGTGGCACGGTAACCCCCAGTCGGAGCAAGGCCAAATAAGCGGCGAGGTGCGGTCCGCACCGACCATCCCGCAAGGGAAGCCGCGGGTAGGCTGCTCGAGGTGGCCGGCGACGGCCATCCCAGACAGATGACCATCCCCGTCGCGCAAGCGGCGGGAACAGAACTCGGCTTACGGCTCGACCAGCAGGGCGGAGAAGTCGGAAAGGGCGTCCTTTCCGACTTCTCCGCCCTTTAGTTACCTTCCTCGCGTCCGTACTCCCAAGGGAAGACAATGACTTCACACATCTTCGGGCTGGCCGCCGTCGGCGCGCTGGCACTCCTGCCGGCGGTGCCCGGCAAGCCCGTCACCCTGCGCTACCGGCTCGACCAGACGCTCACCCAGGAGATGGATGCGTCCGCCGACGGCAAGGGAAAGCAGGCCATCTCGTTCTCCACCTCGAGCTTCCTGACGGTCACGATGACCGACAGCACCGGCGGCAAGGTGGTGAGGATGGTTGTGGACTCGATGCGCGGCGACAGCACATCGCCGATCCCGGCCGCCGTGTTCGACAGCGCCCGGGGCGCGGAGTATCACGCCTTCCTGAACAGCTCCGGCAAGCTCTCGGAGATCGAACCGGTGAGCACCTCGACCGCGACCCGGGAGGTGCAGGGGTTTCTCACCGACTTCTTTCCCTGGGTCAGGGCAGGGGTGAAGGTCGGCGACACCTGGGCCGACACCAGTTCGCGTTCCACCATCGCGGGAGACGACACAGTCGTCGTCAGTCGTATCGTCGCCTACAAGGCGGCAGCGAAGGACAAGCGCGACGACCAGCAGGCCATCCGGGTCACCACCGACTACTCGTCGACCGTGGCGGGAACCCAGCCCACGCCGAGCGGCCCGGCCAGGATCGAGGGGAAAGGGAAGGGAACCGGCACCTACTTCGTCACCCCCGATGGGCGCTATCTCGGAGGCAACTGGGACCTGAGCTCGGCGCTCACTGTCACCGGTGCATTCGCCGAGCATCCGTTGCCGATCACCGTCACCCAGACGACCAGGGTCACGGCGCTCAAGTGATTTGCCGGCGGGCGGGGCGGGCGGCGGTCACCGCCGGGCTCCTGGCCGGTTGCGCCGGAGGAACGGTGGCGACCGAGGGGGCCACCCCTCCGCCCGAGAAGGGCAGGCCGGGCGTACCTGCGGACGGGGCCGCGCCCGGTGGCCTGCTCTACCGTCCCGCGCCGGCATCGGGGTACCGGCTGGAGCGGCATGACAGTCTCACCCTCCAGTATCCGGGGGGCGCGGTGCAGGAGCAGGTGCGCGACCGGGTCGGGTTTCTCCACGTGACCGTGGGCGGCACCGCGGGAGCCGCGAGCTACCCGGTCACCATCGTGCTCGATTCCCTGCAGGCGTTCGAGAACGGACAGCCGGTTGATTCCGCGGTGTTGGCGGGGGGAACCCGGTGGACGGGCACGCTTGGCCCCGACGGCGCACTCTCCCAGCTTCAGTCCGACCGCGGGGGGACCCTCGCCGATGAGCTGGCCGGCCGCCTCCGGCTTCTCTTTCCCCGCCTTCCGGCAGCAGGAGTGCGCGAAGGCATGGAGTGGACCGATTCGTCGGAGTACAAGCTCGTCGCCGATGCCTTCCCCGGCACCGAGAGGCAGGTCACCACCTATCGCGCGTCCGAGGGCAGCGGCCCGAAGAAAGGGGTCACGCTGGAGAGCAACGGCAGCTACGCCCGCTCGGGGACGCGGCAGCAGGCCGATCAATCGCTCGAGATGACGGCCACGGGTGAGCGGCGCGGCCGGCACCGGATCGGAAGCGACGGCGTCGTCATTTCCACCGAGGGCAACGACAGCGGTGACATGACGATCACGGTGCCCGCCGTCGGTCAAACCGTCCCCGTCAAGCAGTCCGGCAGCTACTCCATTACGCCAGCCCCTTCCCGCTAGCGGCCGCCCGTGCGGCGGCGTCTCGTGTCCCGCCTTTTCCTCTTCTGCCTTCTGCCTCCGGCGCTGTTCACGGCGTGGCTCTTCGCCCTGTGGCCCCCGCCCATCTGGTATCGAAGCCATTGGCCCGGGGAGACGGCCTTCATGGAGATGCGGCGGGCAGCCGGGTCCGACGTGAAACGCGCATACCATCCGGTGCCGCTCGACTCGATCGCTCCGGCGGTGCGCGAAGCCGTCACGACCGGCGAGGATGCCCGCTTCTGGACCCACTACGGCATCGATTACGTCGAACTGAGGGCGACGCTCGGCTACCGATATCCGACGTTCGACTGGGGCTCCCGGCGCGATCGAAGCGAGCTCTGGCGGGCGGCGCGCAAGACATGGGGGAAGCGGAACGCGCTCCGGGGCGCGAGCACCATCACCCAACAGTTGGCCAAGAATCTCTACCTGTCACCCTCCAGAAGCCCGCTCCGCAAGCTCAAGGAGGCGGTCACCGCCTGGCGGCTGGAGCGGACGCTCGGGAAGAAGCGGATCCTCGAGCTCTACCTCAACGTGGCGGAGTTGGGCCCGGGAGTGTGGGGCGTGGAGTCGGCCAGCCGGAAGTACTTCAATCGCTCCGCGAAACGGCTGACGGAGAGCGAGGCCGCGGCCCTGGCGGCGACGCTGCCCTTCCCGCTCCGCTCCAACCCCGGCTACAAGCCGGCCCGGATGCGCTGGCGGCAGAACCTGATCCTGCGCCGGATGCGGGGGGAGGGGGTGGTGGTGCCGAGGGTCGAGGACGAGCCGGTGATGGAGCTGGGGGACACGATTCAGTGGACGCCGGGGCTGGATTCGTTGCTGGACTCGATGCGGGCGCCGGTGGAGACGCTGCAGGTGGGGCAATAGCCCCTCGTCAATCCACCAGCCTCAGCGGCATGACGAGCGTGAGGAAGCTCGAGGGATCGTCCCACCCCACCGGCTCACAGGTGGCGGCGCGCTCGGGGGCCTTGAAGGTGAGGCGGACCTCGTCGGTCGGGATGTACTTGAGGATCTCGAGCAGGTACGAGGCGTTGAACCCGATCTCCAGCGGATCGCCCTCGTAGGAGACGGTGAGCTCCTCCTGGGCCTCGCCCAGGTCGGGGGTCTGCACCGAGAGCTTGCAGGAGCCGTTCGCGAACGCCATCCGGATCCGGTGCGTCTGGTCGCTCGCCACGATGCTCATGCGCCGCAGCGCCGCCGCGAGGGCCCCCTTGTCCGCCGTGGCCGATTTGTCGTTCTCCTTCGGAATCACCTGCTCGTAGTTGGGGTAGGGCCCCTCGATCAGCCGGGTGAAGATCTGCGTCGAGCTCGAGCGGAAGCCGAGATGGTTCTCGCTCCGGGCGATCTCCACCTCCTCGTCCGACTTGAACAGCCGGCGGATCTGCTCCAGCGCCTTGGGCGGAACGATGAGATCAGCCTGCGCCGAGCTCCCCGCCGGAGAGGTGGGGACGTCCATGCGCGCCAGGCGGTGCCCGTTGGTGGCCACCATGCGCATGCGCTCCGGGCGCAGCTCCCACAGGACCCCGTTGAGAATGGGCCGGCTCTCCTCGGTGCTGGCCGCGAAGGCCACATGCGCGATCAGCTTCTGCAGGTCCTTCGACGAGGTCCGCCAGGCGCCGTCGAACTTGACGGTGGGGAACGCCGGGAACTCTTCTCGAGGAAGACCGAGGAGCTTGAAGCGGGAGCGCCCGCACTCGATGCTGACGCGGTGCTCCCCGGACGCGGTGAGCCGGATGGCCGAATTCGGCAGCTCACGCACGATCTCGACAAGCTTCCGGGCGGGTAGCGTGATCGCTCCCTCCTGGTCCACCGAGGCGGAGACGGTGGTGCTCACTGAGATGTCGAGATCGGTTCCCGACAGGCGGATGCCGTCCTTCGTCGCCTCGAGAAGGATGTTGGACAGGATGGGCAGCGTCGTCTTGGCCGGCACACTGGCCGCTACCGCGACGAGACCCTCCTGGAACTGTTCCCGTGTGATCGTGACCTTCATGCCGCTCCCTCGAGGATGCTAAAACAGATACTACTCTTCCAATTTATATAAACAGTAGCAGTAGTAGAGGCCCCTGAATTGTGGAGTGGCGGGATAAGCGGTAGCCCCACCTCTACTTGTCGCTCAGTCCGGCTGTCGACTCACTGTGGGCCATGGGGATTGCGGGGCCCGATGTCCACCGTCATCAAGAGTTCCCACACCAGGTGACGCGCGCGGGGATTATTCTGCGCACAACTCCTGTCGGGCGTGATCCACCCGCTCACGGAAGGTGCGATCGCGCGACATCTGCCGGCCCACCTTGTCCACGCTGTGGATTACCGTGGAGTGGTCGCGGCCGCCGAACGCCTGCCCGATCTCGACGAGCTGCATCTCGAGCAGTTCCCGAGCCAGATACATGGCAATCTGGCGCGGCACTGTCAGGGTCTTGATGCGTGCCTTCGACCGGAGCCCTTCGGGCGTGACCCCCCACCGTCTGGCGACCACTTCCTGCACCTTGTTGATGGACGGGAGGGCCCTGGGCGATCCCGGCAGGTCCTCCCCGGGCCGGATCCGGTCGGACAGGGCCTCACGGGCCAGTTCGATGGACACTTCCTTGTGCTTGAGCGAGGCGAAGAGGAGCAGCTTGATGAGGCACCCTTCGAGCTCCCGCACGTTGGACCGGACGTGCTCGGCGATGAACCGGAGCACGTCATCCGGAATGGTCAGCTCCAGGTGGTCCTGCTCCTGCTTCTTCCGCAGGATGGCGATCCGGTGCTCGAGGTCGGGCTGGCCGATGTCGGCCACCATGCCCCACTCGAAGCGACTCACCAGCCGGGCCTCGAGACCCGGGATCTCCTTGGGCGGGCGGTCCGAGGTCAGGACGATCTGCTTGTTGCCCTCGTAGAGGGCATTGAAGGGGTGGAAGAACTCCTCCTGGGTCATTTCCTTGCCTTCGAGGAAATGGACGTCGTCCACCAGGAAGAGGTCCACGTCGGCGCGGTAGCGCCGGCGGAACTCCGGCATCGTCCGGCTGTGGATGCTCTCGATGACCTCGTTGATGAACTGCTCGGCGCCGACGTAGAGGATCCGGGTTTCGGGTATCCGCTGGAGCACCGTTTGGGCGATCGCCTGCATCAGGTGGGTCTTGCCGAGGCCGGTGGCGCCGTAGATGAAGAGCGGATTGTAGGTCTTGCCGGGCGACTCGGCCGCGGCGTGGGCGGCCGCGGCGGCCAGCTCGTTGGACTTGCCGATGACGAAGGTGTCGAAGGTGTAGCGCTCGTTGAGCGGCTGGGTGCTCGAATTGGGCACCGGCCGGCCGCCTTCGATGTCGGGGCGGCTGGGCGTGGGCGCCACAAAGAAGTCCATCTGCGGCCGCTTCTGGCGGTTCTCGTCGACCTGGAAGACCACGGATGTGGGCGACCCGAGCACCGGCTCCGCCAGCCTGGAGAGCAGCGAAGCGTGCTTCGTCTCGTTCCACTCCACCGCGAACTGGTCTGGGGCTCCAACTATGAGACGGCCCTCGTCGAGAGCGATCGCCTCCGTTGGCTCGAGCCAGGTCCGGATCGTGTGGTCTGGAAGTTCGCGGTGCGCCTCATCGAGGATCCGCTTCCATGCGTCTTTGGCGGACAGCGGCATCGGTGCTCGAAAACGGTGGGAGATTTCTAAGGGCAGGAGATGTTACGGGGCGGGTGTTGAAAAGTCAATGCGTCTTGACAGCGGAAAAATCACGCTCATGTTGCGCGCGCTTTCAGGAGAAACAAACGGTCGCAGTGTCGCGCCGATGCTCCTGTGCGGCACCCCTTCGGCTTGACCCCAGGTTCCCCCCAAACTAGCTTCCCCGGCTCACTTTGAAGGAACGTTTGCATGAAGCCGTCATACAGGCCGCGCAACAAGCGGCGGATCGCCAAGCACGGGTTCCGGGCGCGCATGGCCACCCGGTGGGGACAGGCCACGCTCTCCCGGAGGCGCAAGAAGGGCCGGAAACGGCTCACGGTCTCGCTGCCGTCGAAGCACGGGGGCTCCTGACGCCTTCGGCGCGCCTGCCGCGAGCCCACCGGCTCGCCCGCGCGGCCGACATTCGCCGCTGCCTGACGGGAGGACGCCGCCGCCGTTTCGAGCACCTGGACATGATCTGGATGGACAACACGACGGGCCACGCGCGGATGGGACTGATCGTTCCGAGATTTCGGTCGTCCGCGGTGGCCCGCAATCGTCTCCGGCGCCGGCTGCGGGAGATCTGGCGGGTCGAGCTTCAGCCGCACCAGCCGGCATGGGATGTCGTCATTCGGGCCCGCCGGGAGGCCTACGGCGCCGGATTCGACGCCCTCAGGAACCAGATGCTCGCCTGGCGCGCCGCCACCATGGGGGCCGGGTGAACACCGCTCCGTTGACCCTCCCGCGCCGGCTCCTCGCCGGGCTCATCCGGGTGTATCAACGCCTGATCTCGCCCCTGCTCCCGCCGAGTTGCAGGTTCTACCCGTCCTGTTCCCAGTACGCGCTCGAGGCGGTCACCCGGCACGGCGCCCTTCGGGGCAGTTGGCTCGCCGCGTCCCGCCTGGTTAAATGCCACCCGTTTCATCCGGGCGGCTTCGATCCCGTCCCCTGACCTCGTGACCTGAAGCCATGGACCGTCGTACCGTCTGGGCGATCCTGCTGATGATGGCCATCGCCACTGCGCCCGCCCTGTTCATCAAGCGCCCCGCCTCGACGGGCGCGCCCCCTGCCGGTCAGGCCGCCGTCCCCGATTCCGGGGCCCCCGCGACCCCGTTGCCGGCCGGCACCGATACCCAGGCGGTCGGTACAGCCGATAGTGCTCCACCGGCGACGCCGGGGGGGGCCGCCGACACAGTACGCGTCACCTCTCCGCTCTACACCTACGGGATCAGCACAGTGGGCGGGCGTGTTGTCGAGGCCAGGCTGCAGCGGTATCGCTCGATGGCGCCCGGCGACGCCCGCCCCGTCGCCGATATCCTGCCGCCCGACTCCCGCCTGCTCGACCTGGCGCTGGTTCTCGGTGCGGACACCATCTCGCTCCGCGACTGGCACTTCACCGCCTCGGCCGACTCCCTCCCCGTCGCCGGTCTCACGCCGCTTCGCCTGAGCGGGTCGAAGGGCGCGGTGTCGGTTGCCCTCACCTACACCTTCCGCCCCGATGATTATCAGATCGGGGTGGCCGGGCAGGTCACGGGGGTCGGCCCCAACGGCGGCCAGCTTCTCCTCGGGATGGGTCCGACCATAGCCAACACCGAGGCCAACGCGGAGGAAAATCGCACCGCCCTCGCCCTGGTTACCAAACGCCACGAGACCGAGCGGACCGACTTCTCCAGCCTCGAGCCGGGCGAGCCGCGCACCATCAGCGGCCCCCTCGACTGGGCGGCCATCAAGACGAAGTACTTCGTCACCGCCGTGCTCGCGTTCGACAGCACCGGCGGAGGGATCAGCGGTGTGACCGCCACGGCGCGGAAGACCGACGAAAAGGAGACCACGAACGCCGACGTGCGGCTCAGCCTGCCACTCAAGCCGAGTGGTGCCTTCGGGTACACCGTATACGCCGGGCCGATGGAGTACGACCGGCTCCGCGCCATGGGTCACGACTTCGACGACGTCAACCCGTACGGGTGGCCCGGCGTCCGGACCGTCATCCGACCGGTGGCGGGGGCGGTGCGGTGGCTCCTGGTCTGGATGCACGACCATCTGAGCCTGCCCTACGGCCTGGTACTGGTCACCTTCGGCATCCTGGTCCGGATTCTCCTCTGGCCGCTCAACCAGAAGGCGATGCGGGCCAATATGCAGCTCCAGGCGGTGCAGCCGCTGATGAAGGAGATTCAGGACAAGCACAAGAACGACCCGCAGCGGCTGCAGCAGGAGATGTTCAAGCTCTACAAGGAGCACAGCGTCAATCCCCTGGGCGGGTGCTGGCCGATGCTGCTGCCGATGCCGGTGCTGTTCGCCCTCTTCTTCGTCTTCCAGAACACGATCGAGCTCCGGGGGGCCTCGTTCCTCTGGCTCCCCGACCTGAGCCGGCCCGATCCGTTCTACATCATCCCGCTCATCATGGGAGTGTCGATGTTCGGGTTGAGCAAGGTGGGGATGTTGGGCATGGAGCCGAACGCGCAGATGAAGATGATGCTCTACGTCATGCCGGTGATGATGACGTTTCTCTTCCTCAACTTCGCGTCGGGGCTCAACCTGTATTACGCGGTCAGCAACATCGCGAGCATCCCCCAGCAGTGGCTCATCGCGCGGGAGCGGCAGAAGCGGATGGCCCGGCAGATCGTCGAGGTGAAGACGGCGTCGCCCACCACCTCCGCCCCCAGGAAGCGGAAGGCGTAGCGGCGGCCAACCGATATGCTCTCCGATCCGATCGCCGCCCTCGCGACACCGGCCGGGCGCTCGGCCCTGGCCGTGATCCGCGTGAGCGGCGACGGCGCGTTCGCGGTGGCCGCACGGGTCATCGAGGGGTTCCGCGCCGACCGTCCCCGGACAGCACTACTGGCCACCTTCCGCGGCCCCGACGGAGAGCCGGTCGATCGGGGGCTCTACACCGTCTTCCCCCACCCTCACAGCTTCACCGGCGAAGATATGGTGGAGCTCTCCTGCCATGGCGGGCTGCTGGCGCCGGCCCGGGTCCTGACAGCGCTGCACGCGGCCGGTTCCAGGCCGGCGGCGCCCGGCGAGTTCACCCGCCGCGCGGTGCTGAACGGGAAGCTCGATCTGGTGCAGGCGGAGGCGGTGGGCGATCTGATCGATGCCGTCGCCCCGGCCCAGGCCCGCGCCGCCCTCCACCAGCTCGACGGCGGGCTCTCCCGCCGGCTGGGCGAGCTGCGCGAATCGCTCATCGACGTCCAGGCGCTGCTCAGCTATGAAATAGACTTTCCCGGGGAGGACGACGGCCCGCTGCCGGCGGGCCGGATCGCTGGCCGGCTGGAGGAGGTGCGCGGGCGGATCGAGCGATTGATCGCCGGATCGCCGGCCGGCGAGCGGGTGCGGGAGGGAGCGTCGCTGGTCCTGGCCGGCCGGCCGAACACGGGAAAGTCCTCGCTCTTCAACGCCCTGCTCGGGCTCGACCGGGCGCTCGTGACCGAACTCCCCGGGACGACGCGCGACGCCATCGAGGCGCACACCGACTTCCTCGGCTGGCCGGTGCGGCTGGTGGACACGGCGGGGCTCTGGGACCCGGGCGACCGGCTCGACCGGCTGGGGGTCGAAGTGAGCCGCCGGTACCTCGGCGCCGCCGATCTCGTGCTGCTCTGTGTGGAGGCCGGGCGCGAGGCGGGCGCCGACGAGCTGGCGATCGTCGCGGCCCGGCCGACCATCGTGGCCCGCACCAAGTCCGATCTTCATCCGGCGCGGGTCGGCGAGATCGGCGTCTCCGCCGTCACCGGCGAAGGGCTGGGCGAGCTGCGCCGCGCCGCCGCCGACCGGGTGTTCGGCGACCGGATCACCTTCGCCGATCTGGAGCCCGGGCTCACCCGCGAGAGGCACCGCCTCGCGCTCGGGCGTGCAAACGCAGCGCTGTCGGAGGCGCTGCCGCACCTCGCGCCGGCGGGGGACGCCGTCCTCGCCGCGCACCATGTGCGCGAGGCGACAACCGCGCTCGACGAGCTGCTTGGCGCGGTGGACGTGGAGGAGGTGCTGGAGCGGGTGTTCGCGGGGTTCTGCGTGGGGAAGTGAGCTAGGCCGTCTGCACTCCTCGTGCGGCATGCTCCGCCGCCTGGAACTCCTGGGCCGGGGCGCGGACGGCGGCGGCAAGGCCGCGCTCCGCCACCAGCGCCTCGGCCATGCGATGGCCCAGGTAGTATCCCGAGCGCTCGGGGAGCACGCGCCCGTTCACCAGCCGCGCCGCCGGGCTCATCCCGCCGGACAGATACCGGAGCCTGAGGCCGAGCCCTCTGCCCTCGAGGTCAGGCTCGACCGCCCTCCTCAGGAACGATTCCATCTCGCGCAGGCGGTGATACTGGCGGCGGGCGTACCCGAAGTAGTCGGCGGCGTCGAATCCGGGCGCCACCGCCTGGGCCGCGTGCACCGCCACTCCCTCGTTCACCAGCAGCTCCCGCAACAGCGCCCGGCTCCCGGTGGACCAGTAGTCGTAGTACCCCCCCTGGTCGGCGACGAGCCGGCGCATCTCGCTGTCGCTCGTTGCCGAGGTGTAGCGCACCGTGTGGGCGAGCTCGTGGGCGATCCAGACCGGGATCAGATCGGGCGGAAGCCCCATCCCGTACGTCTCCGGGTTGGCCCGGCCCGTGAAGTGCTCGAGGCAAACGAAGGCGACACCGCGCCCGCCCACCACCAGCTCTCCCGCATTGGCGCCGCCCAGTCCCACCATGAGATAGGTGTCGGTGGGCCGGTCGATCTGCAGCACCTCCTCGGCCTTCGCGATGGCCTCTTCGGCCAGCTGGACGAGGTCCACCGTGCTCGCGAGCATCCGCAGGTCGCTGCGGTCCGCGCGGAGAGCGGCCGCGACGAAATCGCCCGCCTGCGGGCTGCCGGGGTCGAGCACGTAGTTCTGCCAGTAGGCGTCGAGGATCAGGCGGTGGGATTGGCGATAGCGCTGATACGCCGATTCCCTGTCGTCGGCGTCGAGCACCGCGAGAAAATCAGGAAGCAGATTGATCAGCACGAGGCAGGATAAGAAATCCCGCTGACGGAAGCAAGGGTGCTAGTTGTCCTGCTTCTTCTGTTTGGCGACGTCGTCGAGGAAGCGGCGCTCGGCGGGCGTGAGACTCGCGATGCCCTTCTCGCTGATTTTGTCGAGCACGCGGTCCACTTCCGCGGCGATGGGATCGGAGTCAGGGCCCCGGTGCGGGCGCAGCGGCGCGGGAGGCACGCCGTGCTCGGGCTCGGCGGCGCCGCTCTGCACCATCACCACCCGCTCGACGGCGCGCGGCGGCGGATGAGGCGCCCGGCGTGAGAACGCCTGCAGCCGGAAGAAGAAATAGCCGAAGAGGGCTCCACCCACATGCGCGATGTGGGCGACCCCGTCGTTGAAGTAGAGCGCGCCGAGGATGTCGAGGCCGACGATGATGGCGACGAAGGTGCGCGCCTTGATCGGGATCGGCACCGGGAAGACCACCAGCTCCGCCTCGGGCCAGAACATGGCAAAGGCGATGGCGACGCCCAGCACGGCGCCGGAGGCGCCGATGAAGGGCCCCACCGACATGAGCCCCGAGAGCCCGACGGAAAAGACCGCCGCCCCGATGCCGCAGTAGAGGTAATAGAGAATGAACTTCCGGCTCCCGATCCGGCTCTCGACCGGCGCGCCGAAGACGAAGAGCATGAGCATGTTGCCCAGCAGGTGCAGGAGGCCCGCGTGGGCGAACATGTAGCTGACGAAGGTCCACGGCCGGGTGAGCGCGCCGGCCGGCGTGAACTGGATGCTCTGAAGGACCGCAGGGGAGGTGAAGACCGTCATGAGCAGGAGCAGCACCACCGCATTCGCGGCGATGAGGCGCCCGACCCACGGGGTCAATCGGCTGGAGGGAGACAGGCTCATCGAACCACGTCCTTCACACGGAGATCCCCGGTTACACGCGTTCCCTGGCCCGGCCGAGCCGGGCCGCCCGACAAATCCGCTCACAGAGCTCGGGGAACTCGATGCCCACCGCCCTGGCCGATTGGGGAAGGAGACTGGTGGCGGTCAGGCCGGGCAAGGTGTTGACCTCTAAACAGAAGACTTGCCCTTCCGGTGTCAAGCGAAAATCGACCCGGGAGTAGCCGCCGAGCTTGAGCGCCTCATGTGCGAGCAGCGACAACCGTCCGCACTCCACCGTGACGGAATCGGGGAGGTCGGCCGGGAAGATCTCCTGGGACATGCCTGGCGTATATTTGCACTCGTAGTCGAAAATTTCGTGCCGGGGGATGATCTCCCCCACCGCCAGCGCCCGGCCCTCCAGGATCCCCACGGTCAACTCCCGTCCCGGGACGAAACGCTCGATCATCACCTCGTCGTCGTACCGGCCCGCCAGGGCCACCGCCTCGTCGTATTCCTCCGGCCGCTTGACCACCGTAAGTCCGACACTGGAGCCCTGCTTGGACGCCTTGACGACTACCGGCCAGCCGAACTTCCGGCCCACCTCTTCCCGGCTGGCCGGGGCCATCACCCAGTCGGCAGTGGCCACCCCCGCCAGCCGGAAAAGACGCTTCGAGATGTCCTTGTCCATGGCCATGGCGCTCCCGAGCCGGCCGCTCCCGGTGTAGGGAACTCCCACCATTTCGAGGAGCGTCTGTATCGTTCCGTCCTCACCCCTCCCACCATGGAGTGCAAGGAACAGCACGTCCGCCCGCCTCACCACCGGAAGGTTTCCGAGCCCCGAGAGGAGCAGCCCGCGCTCCAGTTGGTGGAGCTGATCGATGGACGGCGGGGCCACCCCGACGCTGCCGCTGAGCACTCCCGGCTCGTCCGACTCGGGGATGTAGCCGCGGGCCGTGTCCACCACCGCCACCTCGTGGCCGCGTGAACGCAGCGCCCCGATGACCTGGACGGCCGTGGCGATCGCCACGTCGCGCTCGGCAGAGGTGCCGCCGGTGAGAACGGTGACGCGCATCGTCGTCACCGCCCGATGAGCTGCTGGAGGACATCGTACCGGCTCACGATCCCGATGAGCTTCCCGTCCTTCCGGACCAGCGCGGCCGGGCTCTCGCGACTGAGCATGGCACCCACCCGGTCCGTCGGCGTGTTCCCTTCGACTTCGGGGAACGGAGCCTCCATGACCTCGCGCACCGGCCGGTCGAGCAACGACGGCTGAGCCAGAGCCCTGGTCATGAGGTTGCCTTCGATCAGGCTGCCGACCGACTGGCCATTGTCCACCACGGGAATCTGGCTGACGCCCCAGGTGCTCATCAGGTTGAGCGCCTGCCGGACGGCGGCGGCGGGAGCCACGCTCACCAGCGCCGGCGCACCGGCCGGCCGCCGCTCGAGCAGCTGCTCCACGGTCGTGCGCGGCGCCTCCAGCATCTGGTTCTCCTGCATCCACTCGTCGTTGAAGAGCTTGGAGAGGTACCGCTCGCCGGTGTCGCAGAGCAGGGTGACGACCATCGCGGACGGGTCGTCCGCTTCCCGGGCGACCTCGAGGGCGAGCCAGACGTTGAGGCCGGCCGAACCGCCGGTGAGGATCCCCTCTTCCCGCGCCAGCCGCCGGGCCATCGTGAACGCCGTGCGGTCGGGGACCTGGCGGAACTCGTCTATCCACTCGAACCAGAGAGCGGTGGGGATCTTGTCTCCCCCGATGCCCTCCACCTTATACGGGTGTCCCTCGCCGAGGGCCTTCGTGCGATGATAGTGAGTGTACAGTGAGCCGATAGGGTCGCCGGCGATCACCCGGATCTTCGGGTTCTTCTCCTTGAGGAATTTCCCCGCGCCGCTCACCGTCCCGCCGGTGCCCGCCCCCGCCACGAAGTGAGTGACCTTGCCGCCGGTCTGCTCCCAGATCTCCGGTCCGGTCGTCGCGTAGTGCGCCTCCGGGTTGACCGCGTTGTAGAACTGATTCGCCAGGACGGCACCCGGAGTCTCCTTCACGATCTGCCTGGCCTTCATCACATAGTTGTCCGGGTGGTCCGGCGGCACCGCGGTGGGCGTGATGACGACGTCGGCGCCGTATGACTTGAGCAAACGCACCTTTTCCTGGGACATCTTGTCCGGCATGGTGAAGATGCGGCGGTAGCCCTTGAGGGCCGCCGCGATGGCGAGCCCCACCCCGGTGTTGCCGCTGGTCCCCTCGACGATCGTTCCCCCGGGCTTGAGCTCCCCGCGCCGCTCGGCGTCCTCGATGATCGCGAGACCGATGCGGTCCTTCACCGAACCGCCCGGGTTGGCATACTCCGCCTTGCCGAACACCGGCGTCCGGATGCCGGCGCCTACCCGTGCCAGCCGGATGAGCGGCGTCCAGCCGATGGTATCGAGGACGGAGTCGAAGGGCTCGACGTTGCGTGGCGTCATTGGACGGCGCTCCGGGAGCGCGGGTTGCGGAACTGGACCGGCTGGAGGAACGACCCCGCCACCGGCCGGCCGCGACGGAGTGCGGGAGAGTACTTGAGCTGCCCCGAGCCCGCGACTGCTGCGGAGTCGAGTGCGGGGTAGCCGCTCGATTCGGTGACGCGGGTCGAGTCGGGAACCAGTGTGCCCAGCGAGTCGGCATAGAGCCGGAGAAGGACCCGCCCCTCGATGCCCTGATCGCGGAGCGGCTGGGGATACTCCACCGGCGACACCGGGTTCACCGCCACCGGCGCCTCTTCCGCGACACCCGGCGCGGCGGCGGCATCGGCGCCGGGGGTGATGGGCACCGTTCCGTCCTCCGTGCGGCCGCAGGCGAGCATGCCGAGCATCGCGCCCGCCCACACCGCGCGCCGGCCGGTCACCGCCGGTCCTCGGCGCGCCGCTTGAGATCGGCGAGCCGGTTGAGCGCCTCGAGCGGCGTCAGGGCGTCCACGTCGAGCGCGCGGAGCTCGAGGAGCATCGGGTCGGGAGAAACCGGGTCGCCGAAGAGGGCGAGTTGCCCGGGGTCGCGCGCCGCCTCGGGCGGAGCGCCCGGCACGACGCGGTGCTCGCCCTCGAGCGTGCCCAGGATCTCGCGCGCCCGCCGGAGGACGTGGTCGGGGAGACCGGCGAGCTGGGCGACATGAATGCCGTACGAGCGATCGGTGCCGCCCGGCTCGAGCCGGTGGAGGAACACGACGGTGTCGCCCGTCTCCCGCACGGCCACGTTGTAGTTCCGGGCATGCTGCAGCTGTTCGGGCAGCTGCATCAACTCGTGGTAGTGGGTGGCGAACATCGTCTTGCAGCCGACCCGGTCATGCAGGTGCTCGGTGACCGCCCAGGCGATGGCCACGCCGTCGTACGTCGAGGTCCCGCGGCCGATCTCGTCGAGCAGCACCAGGCTCCTCCGGCCGGCGTTGTGCAGGATGGCGCTCGTCTCGCTCATCTCCACCATGAACGTGGACTGTCCGCCCGCCAGGTTGTCGCTCGCTCCCACCCGGGTGAAGAGCCGGTCCACCACGCCGATCGAGGCCTCCGCCGCCGGCACGAAAGCCCCCATCTGGGCGAGGACGACGCAGAGCCCGATCTGTCGGAGGATGGTGGACTTTCCCGCCATGTTGGGACCGGTGACGAGCGCCACACGCTCGGCCTCGGTGAACCGGGCATCGTTGGGGATGAACGACTCGCGGGGCATCATGCACTCGATGACCGGGTGCCGGCTCTCGCGCAGGACCAGGTCGTACCCGTCGTGCACCCTCGGGCGCACGTAGCGGCCGGCCACCGCGCGCTCCGCCAGCGCCGTCCAGACGTCGAGTCGGGCAAGGACGCGCGCGGTGCGCTGCACCCGGGCGATGGCCTGCCCCACGGCCGCCCGCAGCCCGCCGAACAGCTCCGCTTCACGCACGGCCATGCGCTCCTCCGCGCCGAGCACGCGCGCCTCGTACTCCTTGAGCTCGGGCGTGACGTAGCGCTCGGCGGAGGCGAGCGTCTGCCGACGCTCGTAGTCGGCGGGGACCTTGGCGGCGTGGGCGTTGGTGATCTCGAGGTAATATCCGAAGACCTTGTTGAAGCCCACCTTGAGCGACGGGATCCCGGTGCGCTCCCGCTCCCGCTGCTGCAGCGACGCGATGTACTGCCGGCCCCCGTCGCGGAGCGAGCGAAGCTCGTCGAGCTCTCGATCGTAGCCGTGCCGGATGACGCTCCCGTCCGCCAGCGTCGGGGGGAGCCTCTCCTCCAGCGCGCGGCGGAGCTCGCCGCCCAAGTCAGCGAGGAGATCGAGCTCCTCCACCGCTTCGGCGAGCGCGGCCACCCGGTCCAGGCTGCTCAGCGCCTCGGCGACGTCGGGGAGACGGTTGAAGGAATCGCGGAGCGCGCCCATCTCCCGCGGCGTTGCCCGGCCGGCGGCGGCGCGTCCCGCCAGCCGCTCGACGTCCCGGACACCGTCCAGAGCCTCGCGCAGGCGCGCGCGTCCCCGCCCGTCCTTGACGGCCACCTCCACGGCATCGAGCCGCGCGTCGATTGCGGCCGGGTCGCGAAGGGGGGAAAGGAGCCACTGGCGGAGGAGCCGGCCGCCCATCGGCGTGACGGTGGCGTCAATCGTTTCCAGCAGCGTGGACCCGCGCGCCCCCGCCCGGAGCGGTTCGACCAGCTCCAGGTTGCGCCGGGTCATGTCGTCGAGCCAGAGGAATGCGTCGGGGCGGCGAACGAACGGCCTGTTGAGATGGGGAAGCCCCGCCGGCTGCAGCTCGCCGAGGTAGCGGAGGAGCGCGCCGCCAGCGCCGAGCGCGGCCGCATCCGCGGGACCCAGGCCGAGTCCGTCGAGCGACGCGAGGGAGAAGCGCCGGGCCAGCTCCTCGCGGGCGAGGTCGGCGTCGAACTCCCACCCGTCGCGTTCCACGGTGAGGCGGGGAGGGGAGGCATCGGGGAAAGCGGAGGCGCCGCCGGGCGGGACCACCACTTCGGCGGGGGCGAGACGGGAGAGCGCCTCTTCGATGGCCGCGCCGTCCACCGTTTCCAGCACGAACTCGCCGGTGCTGAGGTCAATAGCCGCGAGGCCTGCGAGGCGTCCGCCATCGGCCTGCTCCGTGCGGCTCACGGCGACGATCCAGTTGTTCCGCCCCCCTGCAAGCCACCCTTCCTGGAGGAGGGCGCCCGGCGTCAGCGTTTCGACGACCTCGCGGCGCACCAGGCCCTTGGCGAGCTTCGGGTCTTCGACCTGCTCGCAGATGGCGACCCGGTGCCCCGCGGCGATCAGCTGCCGCAGGTAGTCGGCCGCCGCCTTGACCGGCACGCCGGCCAGCGGGACCCCATCGCCGCGGGAGGTGAGCGCGATCTCCAGCACGCGCGCGGCGAGCTGGGCATCTTCGTGGAACATCTCGTAGAAATCGCCGACCCGGTAGAAGAGGATCGTGTGCGGGTGCTGCGCCTTCACCTCCCGCCAGTGCTTGAGCATCGGCGGGGTGGAAGAGGCGGCCTCGCGGCTCACGGGGGCCACGGGAGGGTGCGAGCGGACGGGCGGGGCATACCGGGGAGAATATAACGCTTTACTATAGAGCCGATCACACACCGGAGACATCATGTCGGAGCCGTTCCATTTCGCCTTCTTCGTTCGAGATCTCGCCTCCACCCGCCGGTTCTACGGCCAGATCCTCGGCTGCCGCGAGGGCCGGAGCACCGACACCTGGGTGGACTTCGACTTCTTCGGCAATCAGATCTCGGCCCACACGACCGGGACCGTCGCGCCGACCCAGAACACCGGCAAGGTGGAGGATCTCCTGGTGCCGATGCCGCACTTCGGCGCCCTCCTGCCGTGGGACGAGTTCAACGCCGTCGCGGACCGGGTGCGCGGCGCCGGGCATCCCTTCGTGATGGAGCCGAGGATCCGCTATCCCGGCCAGCCCGGCGAACAGGCCACGATGTTCCTCCTCGATCCAAGCGGCAACGCCCTCGAGTTCAAGAGCTTCAAGCACCCCGAGCACGTCTTCACGGCATGAAGCCGGCGGCGGTCGCTGTGGTGGGCGGCGGAGTCGTGGGCGCGAGCGTGGCCTGGCACCTCGCCTCCCGCGGCGTCCGCGACGTGGTGGTGCTCGACCAGGGCGCCGGGCCGGGCCAGGGCAGCACCGGCAAGGCGACCGGCGGCTTCCGCGCACAGTTCGGGACGGCCGTCAACGTGCGGCTCTCGCTGATGGCGCGGGAGAAGCTCCTCCGGTTCGCCGAAGACACCGGCGCCGACCCGGGGTACGTGCAGGCGGGTTATCTCTGGCTCGCGGCCAACGAGCAGGAGCTCGCCGTGCTGCGCGAGGGGCGGGCGGTGCAGCACGCCGAAGGGCTCACCGAGGCGATCGAGGTGAGCGCGGACGAAGTGGCGCGTATCAACCCCGCCGTCCGCCTCGACGGCATTGCAGGTGGCGCCTTCTGTCCGACCGACGGATTCATTAGCCCCCTCGCGATCCTCCAGGGATACGTCGCGGCGGCCCGCCGGCTCGGCGTTCGCTTCGAGTGGGGCAGAGAGGTGACCGGCCTCGACCGCCAGGGGCGCAGGATCGTGGCGGTCAGAACGCCGACCGGCACCCTCGCGGCCGACAAGGTGGTGAACGCGGCGGGCGCCTGGGCGGCTCCGTTGGCCCGGCTCGCCAACGTGGAACTGCCGGTGACCCCGCTTCGCCGCCAAGTGGCCGTGACCGTTCCGTGTGACCTCTTGCCCGCCACGATGCCGATGACCATCTGGGCCGGCGACGGATTTCACCTGCGGGTTCGCGACGGGCGGGTCCTGTTGCTCTGGCCGACGCCGGGAGTGCCGGGCCGGCCCGACGACGCATCGGTGGACCTCGAGTGGGTCCGGGCGGTAGTGGACAAGGCGCATAGCCGGGTCCCGGTTCTGAAGAAGACCGTGGTCGATCCCTCCGCCTGCTGGGCCGGCCTCTACGAGATGTCCCCCGACAAGCACGCCATCCTGGGGCTCGCCCCCGGGTGCGACAATTTCTATCTGATCAACGGCTCATCGGGCCACGGCGTGATGCACGCGCCGGCGCTGGGGCAGCTGCTCGGCGAGATCATCTGCGACGGGCGGGCGTCCTCCCTCGACGTGCGGCCGCTCAGGCCGGAGCGTTTCGCCGAGGGCGACCTCAATCCAGTGTCGGAGCTTTTGTAGGCGGCAGCAAGACGAAAGGCCGGATCGCTCCGGCCCCCGCTCCTGCGCTCTGCGTCAGTGCAATCGCCTACTGCGAAACGGTATCCCTCACCATCACCGACGCCTGCACCGAGATCTCCGCACTCGTCGAGTCCGGCACCGCAGCGGCGGTGCGCCACTGCTCGATCTCGCTCTGGAACTCCCTCGAGAGCAAGGCGAGGTCCACCGCGACGGCCTCGGTTCCCTCGATCCGCGCGGTGACGCGCGCCAGGCCGACCGACGCCTTCTCGTAGGTGCTGTCCGACTGGAGCGCGCTCTCGTAGGCCTTCTCGGCATCCGAAAGATGGCCGGTGCGCTCGAGCGCGGTGCCGAGATTGTTCTGGAACACCGGCACGTTGCCGCGGATCTCCACCGCTCTCGCGAGCGGCGGCAGGGCGGCGTCGCTCCTGCCCTCCTGGATGTAGAGGTACCCCAGGTTGTTCATCGCCCACACGTCGGTGTCGTCGATCGCCAAGGCGCGCCGGTAGTCATTCACCGCCTCGTCATTCCGCCCAAGCTCGGCGTGCGCGCGGCCGAGCAGACGCAGCCCTTCCGCCGAGAGCGGCTCGATCGAAAGCGCCTTCTGCACCCGCTCCAGCGCCTGCTCTGGCTGGTCGGTCTCGAGCAGCACGCGCGCCGAGTTGAAGAGGCTCTTCCGGTGTGCCGGCTCGATCTGGAGCGCGGTGTCGAACGCCTGGAGTGCGCGCTCGTGCTGCCCCGACTTCCACGCCGAAAGGCCGAGCATGTAATGGCCCCAGGCGTTGTCGGGGTTGCCGCGGGTGTAGCTCTCGAACATCCCCACCGCCTCGGCGTACTCACCATGCCCGAACGCCGTCTCGGCATCGGCGTAGGACACGGGAGCGACCGGCGTCGCGGGAGGGGTCGCGGGCGTTTGGATGGTAGAGCCGGGCTCGGCGACCGACGGCGAGGTGACATCGCTGGAACCGGTGGTGATGGTCGCCTTCCCATTCTCGCCGCAGGCGGCAAGGACGAGGGCGGCGACTACGGTGAGTGCTGCGGCGGTGCGGGGCATCTGCTCCTCCTCTGGTGTGGCGCCGGCGGCGCGGGGAGACTTCGGGCGCCGGAGGTAAAGGCAAGCGGATGGCCAGAAGGGAGGCATTGGTGTAAGTCGTTATGGGGTAATGGAGTGAATATGGAGTGAGATGGGGCTGAGCCGGTGAAGTGTCCAATAGGACACCGTGTGGAAGCCATCTATGTGTCTGTCAGGACACCTCCTTACCCGGGCGCTTGAGTTCCAGCCGCCGCATGATCTTGAGCAGGCTCGCATGGTCGGCCAGGCCCAGCTCGGCGGCTGTCCTGGTGATCTGCCAGCCGTTCCGCTCCAGCGCCGCGATGACGATGCGCCGCTCCGCCTCTTCCCGCTGGTCGTGAAAACTCTGTGACGCCGGCGGACCGCCGACAGTCGCCGCTGCCCCGCGGATCTCGACCGGCACCTGGTCCGGACCGATCACGTCGCCGTCGGTGGCGATGATCATCCGCTCGACGATGTTCCTGAGCTCGCGGACGTTGTTCCGCCGCCACTCGCAGGCCATCAGCACGTCGAGCGTTTCCGCTGCGAGCTTCTTCCTGCCGATCCCGAACTGCCGGCAGATCGTCTCGGTGAACCGTCCCGCGATCTCCGCCACGTCGCTCAGCCGCTCCCGGAGCGGCGGCACCCTGATCTCGATGACGTTGAGCCGGTAGTACAGGTCCTCCCTGAACTTCCCCGCCGCCACCGCGGCCGGCAGATCATGGTTGGTCGCCGCCAGGACGCGCGTCTCGACGGGGACAGCACGGATCCCGCCGAGCCGGGTGACCCGGCGGTCCTCGAGGACGCGCAGGAGCTTGGCCTGAGAGGCCAACGGGAGGTCGCCGATCTCGTCGAGGAAAAGCGTCCCCTTTTCCGCGGACTCGAACGCGCCCTTCCGGGTGGCAGTGGCGCCGGTGAACGCCCCGCGCTCGTGCCCGAAGAGCTCGCTCTCCACCAGCGCATCGGGGAGCGCCGCGCAATTGATGGCGATGAACGGCCCGGCGGGATTGGGGCCGAAGCGGTGCAGGTCGCGGGCGACCAGCTCCTTGCCGGTTCCGCTCTCCCCGGTCACCAGGACGGTGCTCGGCACCGGCGCCACCCTCGCGATCATCTCCTTGAGTCGAGTCACCGCGGCGCTGCTGCCGACCAGCGAGCTTTCCCCCTCGAGCCGCCGCTGGAGCGCATCCACCTCGGCGCGGAGCCGGCGGCGCTCGATGGCGCCGGCAATCTCGTGGACGACCCGCTCCATCGGCTCCGCCTTGTCGATGAAGCCGGCGGCGCCCAGTCGGACGGCCTGCACGCAACGGTCGAAGTTGCCGGTGCCGGTGTAGACGATGACCGGGACCTCCGATCCTCGCCGCTCGAGCGCGCGGAGCACCTCGAAGCCGTCCATCCCCGGCATCTCCAGGTCGAGAATGATGCAGTCCACCGCCTCCCCGCCAAGCCGTTCGAGCGCCTGGCGGCCGTCGCTCTCGGTGATCACCTCGTGGCCGCCGAGCCGGCGGAGGTCGTACGCGTACTGCTCGGCCAGGGCGGGGACGTCATCCACGATCATCACGAGTGTCATGGCGGGGGCTCTCCCGCCGCGGGCAGTTCGACGATCGCCCGGGTCCCCGCGCTCGGCTCGGTATCGATGCGGAGGGTGCCTCCGAGATCGAGCACGAGCCGCCGGACGATGGAGAGCCCCAGCCCGGTGCCGCCCTCCTTGGTGGTGAAGAAGTCGTCGAACGCGTGGTCGAGCTGGGCCAGGCTCATGCCCGGGCCGGTGTCGGCCACGGTGACACGCACCGTTCGGCCGCCGTCGCGGGAGATCGCCTCGGTGGCGACCGTGACGGAGCCGCTCGCCCCGGCGGCGACGCTGTCGGCAGCGTTGCCGACGAGGTTCTCGAGGATCCGTCTCAGCACCACGCGGTCGGCCGCGGCGGCGGGGAGGCCCGGCTCGAGCAAGGTCTTCACGCCGCCGATGGACGCGCGGACAACCTCTTCGACGACGGCGTTCACGTCGCACGGCTCGAGGTGGAGCGCCGGCGAGAGGCCGGCGTAGTTGCGCGCCAGGGTATCGAGGTAGGCGAGGCTCGAGTCGAGCGTGCCCTTCCGCTCCGCGAGGGCGCCCCCGAGCGCCGCCGGGTCGGTGCGCGCGACCTCGTCGAGATGCCTGAGCACATGGCGGATCGGCGCGAGGCCGTTCTTGATGTCGTGGTTCACCTGCCGGGCCAGGTCTCCCAGGGCCACACGGCGCTCCGCCTCGCGCAGCCGGGCCGTGCCGAGCCGGAGGCGCTCGGTCATGGCGCCGAGGAGGCGGGAGAGGGCGCCGATCTCGTCGGTGCGGTCGGTCTCGAAGTCCTGGTCGAGGCGGTCGAGATCTATGGCGGCGGTCTTGTCGGCCAGCGCCGCAAGCGGACGGCTGACGCGACCCGAGAGCCACGCGGCCAGGGCCAGTGCGAGGAGCGCGGTGGCCGCTGCGGCCAGGAGGCTCCACGACGTCACGCTCCGCCGGAGCGATTCGAGCGCAGTGGGAGACCCCGTCACCACGAGGCTCGCGCTCTCGGCGACCGGCGACGACCGGGTGAGGTCGAGGAATCGGATGGGCACCTCACCAACCGCCGCGCCGGCGGAGCGGGCCGATGAATCGCCGGGGAGCGCCAGCGAGACGTCGAGATCGCGCGCGCGGGGCAGGCGCCCGACGAACCCCTCGGCAGCGGTTCCGCCGACCACCGTCAGGCGCTGCCCGGCAACCGCGAGGGAATCGAGCCGCGCGAGCCCGAGCAGCGATCCCGACGCGGTGCGGGCGCGAACGAGCACGGGGCCCCCGGCGTCCAGTAAGGCGCGGGGCAGCTCCGGCTCCAATCGGTCGTAGGCGTTCCGGAAATGGCCGGAGCTGAGCACCCGCCCGGCGCTGTCCTGGATCTCGAGAAGCGCAAGCCCGGACAGGCGCATCGCGTCGCCCGCGACGTCGAGCAGATGGCGACGGGCGGAGGGATCGGACTGCAGGGCCAGGCGAAAGCGATTGTCCCCGGGGAGAGCTGCAGCGAGCGCGGCGAGCCGTCCCGCGATGTCCGCGCTCTCCCGATCGAGCTGAGCGCGCACCACCTCGACCGCGGCATCCACCCGCGCGCGATACTCGGCGGTGAGGCGCCGGTCCATCTCGCGACGAACGCCGGCGGCAAAGATGAGAAGCGGCACGAGCACGGCGACGCCGAAGGCGACGAGGAGCCGGGAGCGGAAGCTCATGGCTCGCCCGAAGTCGGGTACGGCCGCAAGCTGCCGTCCCCGCCTACCACCAGTGCCGGGCCATTCTGGCGGAGGATCGCGGTGCGACGCGTCTCCACCAACGACACCAGGGTGGCGCCGGCGGGCCACATCGCATCCCGGCAGGGGACTAACGAGCGGATCGGGAGCGGAAGGATGTACGCTGTCATCGCGCTTGCCCGGAGCGACGCCTGGAAGTCGTGCGCCGCGAGCCCGCGCGCGAACCAGGAACCGTCGCCCAGGGCCACGATCCGCTCGGCCAGGGACCGCGCGGCGGCATCGCCGGCGGGATAGCCGATGGATGCCTCGGCACCGGGCCCCGCCTCCACCGGCACTGGGGTAGCGGAAGCGGCACAGCCGCGGAGGTCGGACCACCAGTACGGCGGTTGCGCCGGGCGCGCCTCCGACCGGACCGCGTCACGCGCGAGCTGCATGCGGAGGGTGGTCGAGTCCGAAGAGATCAGCTCGCGCGGCGGACGCCCTCCGGGGGCCAGCAGGAGGACATAGACCCGGTCCCACGGCAGGGCAGCGAGTGTGGTGCCGGGTCTCCTGGAGGCGTAATCGAGGACATCGGGATCTTCGGTAACGAGCACGTCGGGCGATTGGTCCACCAGGTCCCGCGCGTCCCGCCCCTCGGTGGATCGAACCACAATTGTGGGAGGGGAGGCGTGGCGCCGGACACCCAGCGCATGATCGGCGAAGACAGCTGGGACCGATTCGGCGGGCTGCTCGAGGCGGATCACCAGCCGTTGCCCGTCGGGCGACGCCTCCCTCACACCGCTCTGTGAAAGGAGCGCCGAGGCGGTTTCGCTCGATTTCCAGGCGGAAGCCACGTCACCGGCGCCGGAGAGCTGCGATTCGGGGAACAGGAATGTCCAGATGGTCCCGGTGGAGTCGCGTGCCCACGAGGAGGCGAGGCCGGGCACCGGCCGTCCCTCGCAGTCGAGGCGAATCAGGGTGTCGAACTCGTTGGCCGCGGCGACAGCCGCGCTGTCGGATGGGGGGACGACGACGGTGATGGTGTCGGGCGCGGGTGCACCGGGGGTGCCGAGGCGGCAGGCACTCGATGGGCCGGGAGGGGCGGGCGGCTCCGGCACGACGTGCGGCGGGGCGGGGCGCCCGCATCCGAGGACGAGCATTGCTGCAACACCGAATGCACCGCGCCGCACGGCTTGCCTCGGCTCAGGGCTCGGCAACTACGAACGGATTGCCGCCCAACTTGGCCTTGAGGCCGGACGCCGCCGCCTGTGCCTCGGCGTGCGAGGAATACTTGCCGGCCCGCACCTTGTAGAGGTTCTTCTCCAGGATGGTCTCGACCGTCAACCCGAAGGCGCGTGCCTTCTTTGCGACGTCGGCGGCGGCGTCCTTGGAGCCCACGGCGGCGATCTGCACCCGGTAGACGGTCTTGCCCGGCTGGCCGGGCGCCGCGGAGTCGCGCGGCGCCGCGCCGGTGTCGGAGACCGCGGTGGTGCCGCAGCGCTGATTGAGGTACTTGAGCTGGTTCTGGAGCTCGATGTCGCCCTCCGACTGGGTCAGACCGTCCGCAAGCCACCGGCAGGCGTCGGTCGGATTGCTCTGGTCGAAATAGACCCGCCCCGCCCAGTACGAGGCCTGCGGCAACAGCGGGGATGCCGGATAATCCGCGCGCAACTTCTCGAGATTCTTCGCGGCCCCGCTCAGGTTGCGCGTGGCGTAGTCCATCTGCACCAGCCGCAGTATCGCATCGTCGGCCCAGCTCGACCCCCCGTACTCCACCGCGACCCGCTGCAACCGCGACCGCATCTCGCCGGCGTCGGAGGCGACCATTGCCTGGGTGTAAAGAATCTCGGGGTAGAGCGAGTCGGTGGGTGGGGTCACGCCCAACAGCCTGCCCACGACCGCCCGGGCGGAGTCGCTGCGGCCCTCCTGGGCGAGCCGTACCGCGTCCCTGAGCCGGGGATCGGTCTGCGCGCGGGCATCCGCCGGCGCGAGCAGCGCCGCCGCCGCGAGTATGGCCGCGGCCCATCCGCGGTTCATGCTGCCTCCGCGTTGGCCAGGGTGAGCTCGAGCACCAGCCCGGCGAGGATGCCGCGCTCGCCGGTGACGGTCGTTCTCTTGAGCGCCTGGTCGGCGTCTCGCGCGGCCCGCAGCGCGGCCGTGATGCGTGGGCCGCTCCATGACGCCGCCCAGCCGGCCCAGCGCGCGCTCTCCTTCCGATACTCGGGGATGCCCCAGATCCGGAGCCGGAGCAGCATCTTCAGGATGGTGTCCTCCAGCGCCGGTCCGCGGGTTCGCCGGTCAAAGTGGCTCCGTGCGATGCCCACACCCACGAGCGTCGTGCCGAGGAGCGAGAGCAGCTTGACCCCGGAGACTCCCGGCTGGTCGAGGAGAGGGGCTAGGAGAGAGACGGCCTTTCCGCCCTGGCCGTCGAGCACCGCGTCGCGCCAATCGAAGATGGTCTCGCCGTGGCGCACCCCGATCAGCCCGCCGACCTCGGCGACGCCGAGGGGCTCGCCGGATGTCAGCGCCGTGAACTTCTGCAGCTCCGCGGCCACCGCGCCGAGGTCATTCCCCACCGCCTGCAGGAGATGACGCGCCGCGTCGTCCTGCAGTCGCACCCCCAGACCGTCGGCGCGGCGGGCCAGCCACTTGAGCGCCCGCTCCTCGGGCAGCGGCTCGCAGGAAACGCTGTACGCCCCGCGGCCCAGGTCCTTGTCGACGTCCTTCTCGTCGGAGGATTGCACGAGCACCACCACCGTTTCCCGGGCCGGCCGCTCGAGGTAGGAGAGAAAGGCGGCCCGCGTCTTCGGCCGGCGCTTCCATCCCTCGACCTCGCGCAGCAACACCACCCGGCGGTCCGCCATCATCGGCAGGGTGGTGCAGAGAACGCTCACCGCCTCGGGGTCGAGCTGGCCGGCGGAACGCTGGTCGAAGTTGAAGTCGCGGAGCGACGGGTCGAGGGCGCGGTCGAGGATCATCCGCACCGCCTCGTCCTTGAGGAGGTCCTCGGGGCCATGCAGGTAGTAGACCGGCTCGAGCTGCCCCTTCTGGAGCGAGCGGAGCAGCGTATCGAAGCTGTGGGCGGGCATGGGCCGAAGTCTAGGTGGTGGGCGGCCGTTTCAGAAAGGTATGCACGTAGAGCAGCGAGATCAGCGTCTTCCCATCGGCGATCTCTCCCGACCGGATCAGCTCCAGGACCTCGGACCACCGGCGGGGGTGCAGCTCGACGAATTCATCGGCCTCGTGGCGGGCCCGGCCCTCGGTGAGGTCGTGCGCCGCGAAGAGATGGATCTGCTCGTCGGTGAAGCCCGGCGTGGTGAAGATCGTCGTCAGGCGCTCGAGCCTGCCCGCCCGTTTGCCCGTCTCCTCCTCGAGCTCGCGCTCGGCGCACCGCTCGGGCGACTCTCCCGGGTCGAGCCGCCCGGCGGGGACTTCCCAGACGAAGCGGTCGGCCGCGTGGCGGAACTGCCGGATCAGCAGCACCCGCGGGTCGGAGGCCCCGAGGTCGTCGAGGAAAGGGACGACGGCCGACGCACCGGGGTGCCGCAGCATCTCCAGAGTGCCGGTGGAGCCGTCGGGGAAGCGCACGGTGTCGAGATCGAGGTTCACGATGCGCCCGGAGTAGAGGCGCTCGGTGGAGACGAGGGTCATGAGGGGAACCAGCTGCGCAGCCAGGCCACGGGCACCTTGAATCCCTCGGCAAGGAGGTAGCGAAGCTCCACGACGGGGTTCTCGGAGATGGGGCTGCTCTCGGTAGGGGAAGTGAAGGCCTCGAGCGAGGTGCGCCGGGCCTCCAGGCGAAGACGAAACATATGGAACGGGTCGCTCACGAGGAGGACCCGCGTGATGCCGCGAGGACGGAGCAAGGCGGCCGCGGCGGTCATGGATGCTTCGGTGTTTCGCCCCTCGCCGGCGGCCGCGGCCGCGCCCGCGGGCACGCCATGCGCGCGCAGGTATCGCTCGCCCACCATCGCCTCGCTCATGGTGTCGCCCCGTCCCACTCCGCCGGTGACGACGACGAGCGGCGCCACGCCCTCGCGATAGAGCCCGAGCGCGTGATCGAGGCGCGCGCGGAACACCGGCGAGGGGCGGCCGTTGTACTGGGCCGCTCCGAGCACCACGATCGCGTCCACCGGCCGGCGCTGGTCCTGCTGGCTCACCACCAGGACCATGATGAGCGAGGAGGTGTAGACCACGGCGGCGGTGAGGAGAATCGGGATGGCGAAATGCCGGACCCTCACAATTCCACGCTTTCCCCGTGCTTTGGCACCGTGACGTCGCGGACCCCTTCGGCGCGCAGAATGCCCGCCATCGCCTCGAGCGCCGGCGCCTCGCCGTGCACCACGAATGCCCGCCGGATCGGGCCGCCGAGCCGCCGCACCCAGGCGCGCAGCTCGCCGCGGTCGGCGTGGGCCGAGTAGCCGCTGATGGTCTCGACCTCCGCGCGCCGACGGTATTCCTGCCCGAGGATCTTCACGGTCTCCTCGCCGTCCTGGATCCTGCGTCCGAGCGTGTTCTCCGCCTGGAAGCCGACGAGGAGCACCAGGTTCCGGTGGTCGTCGATGCCGTTGGCCAGGTGATGGAGGATGCGTCCCGACTCCGCCATGCCCGACGCCGCCACGATCACGGCGGGGCCGCGCATCCCGTTCAGCGCCTTCGAGTCGGCCACCTCGCGGATGTAGCGGACCAGCGGAAAGTCGAAGAGCTGCCTCTGGGCGTCGACGAGGCGCTCACGGTGGTCGAAAACCTCGGGATGCATGCGGAACACGGTCGTCGCATCCACCGCGAGCGGGCTGTCCACGAACACCGGCACCTCGGGGATGCGCTTGCTCCGGTAGAGCTGGTTGAGGCTGTAGATCACCTCCTGGACCCGCCCCAGCGCAAAGGCGGGAATGAGCACCTTCCCTCCCCGCGCCGCCGTCCTCCGCACCGCCTCGCCCAGCCGCTCCTCGGCGTCCTGCACCGATTCGTGATCGCGGTCGGCGTAGGTGGATTCGATGATCAGGGTGTCTATCGGCCCGGTGGGCGGGTCGGGGTCCCTGATGATCGGCAGGCCGGAGCGGCCGATGTCTCCGGAGAAGACGAGCCGGTGGCTGCCCCCCTCGGTGATCCGGAGGTCCACCGACGCGGAGCCGAGTATGTGGCCGGCGTCGAGGAACTCGATGGCAAGGTGCTTCCGGAGGTGGGTGATCCGGCGATAGGGCACGCCGATGAGCAGATTCTGGACCGCCACGGCGTCGGCCAGCGTGTAGAGCGGCTCGCTCTCCGGCCCCGCCTTGCCTCTCCGCACCAGCGTCTCGTGGTCCTTCTCCTGGATGTGCGCCGCGTCGGGCAGCATCACCGCGCAGAGGTCGCGCGTGGCCGGCGTGGCGTGAATCGGCCCGTGGAAGCCGTGGCGGACGAGCAGCGGAAGCCGGCCCGAGTGGTCGATGTGGGCATGGCTCAGCACGATCCCGTCCACCCGCCGGGGGTCGAGGGGGAGTTTGGCATTGAGGGCGTGGCTCTCGGCCCGGCGTCCCTGGAAGAGTCCGGCATCGAGGAGAAAGCGGCCTCCGGCGGCCTCGAGCAGGTGCATGGAGCCGGTCACCTGACCCGCGGCGCCCCAGAAAGTGAGCCGTATGGGCGTCACGGGCAGGTCACTCCGGCGCGCGGGTCCCGAAGAGCCGGTCTCCGGCGTCGCCGAGACCGGGGAGGATGTAGCCGTGGGAGTTGAGCTCGCGGTCGAGCGCCGCGGTGAAGATGGGGACGTCCGGGTGGGCATCGAGCATCCGCCGCACACCTTCGGGCGCCGCGACGAGACAGAGGAACCGGATGCGACGCGCCCCTGCGGCGCGGAGCGCGCCCACCGCGGCGACCGCCGAGCCGCCGGTCGCGAGCATCGGATCGAGGATGAAGAAGTCGCGGGCCACTTCGGAGTGGGGGATCTTGAAGTAGTAGTCCACCGGCTCCAGGGTTTCGTGGTCGCGATAGAGCCCGATGTGTCCCACCCGGGCGGAGGGAATGAGCTGCGCGATCCCTTCCACCATGCCGAGCCCGGCGCGCAGGATGGGGACGAGCGTCAGCTTCTTTCCCGCGACCTGGCGGCCCGACATCGTCTCCAGCGGCGTCTCGATCGGGACCGTCTCGGTCGGCAGGTCCTTGGTCACCTCGTACGCCATCAGCGTCGCGATCTCGCTCACCAGCTGCTTGAAATCGCGGGTGCTGGTGTGCTTGTCACGGAGAATGGAAAGCTTGTGCTGAATGAGCGGGTGATCGAGGACGGTGAGGTTGGGGAAGGAGGGGGCGGACATGGGTCCAATATATATGCGGCAGTCATCCTCCGACGGTGCCTCGGCGCGGAGGAACGGCTGCGCCGGGGCGTGGCGCGCGCGACCTCCGTGCGCTCCCGCCGGGGGGTCAGATGTCGAGGGTGACGCTCCGGCAGACCTGCTCGTCGACGCGGCAGATGCTGGCTCTGAGGGTCCCGCGAATCCGGCGGCGGCCTGTCGCGATCGTGACCGGCGGCCCGGCGAAATAGGCCGAGTCTGCAGTGAGCCTCGGCGAATCGAAACGAAGCACGGTGCCGTCGGCGAGCTCCAGCGCCGGTTTGAGGCGTGCGTTGATCTTGAGATCCGGGCCGGCGACCAGCGTCAACCTGGTGTCGGCCCCGATGGGCTCACTCTCGACCCGCAGCTCGGCGGAAGGGGGCGCCGGTCCCGCGCAGCCGCTGACGAGCAACGCGGCGGCCATGAGGCCGGTCAGGCGCACTCCGGCGGCCGTCATTCCGCCAGCAGCTCGCGGATCCGCTCGTCCCACAGATCGTAGGTGCCGTCGTTCACGTGGAACTCTCCGGCGCCCTCGTAACGGACCACGCCCTTCTTGTCGATCAGCACGAAGCTGGGCCAGTAGCGGATTCCATAGAGGTTCCATGTCCTGTTGTCGTTGTCCTGGGCGTTGGGATACTCGATCCCGTGCTTCGCGAGCGCACGCTGGACGTTTCCCCTGTCGTGTTCTCCCGCATATGGCGGGAACTCGGGGGTGTGGATGCCGATGAGGGAGAGGCCCTGGTCCCGGTACTTCCGGTCGAAATCCACCAGCGAGGGGACGGTATTGGTGCAGTTGTAGCAGGTGAACACCCAGAAGTTGAGCAGCACGACCCGGCCGCGCAGCTCTTTGAGGGTGAGCGGGTGGTCGGCGTTGAGCCAGCTGGTGTTGCGCCAGGCGGGCGCGGGGCCGGGCTCGGAAGCGCCGAGCAGCGGGTTGAGAGCCTGGGCTTGGACGCGGCCAGCCGACTCGAGCGCAAGCGCACCGGAGCCGACGGTGGCGAGGGAGAGGGCGAAGAGCAGGGCGGGGCGGGGCATCGGGCGTCTCCAGATCGAGTCGGAGAGAAACGCCGCCGGCCCACGTACGGTTCCGTGCCTCCCGATTCAGCCCGAGCGGTCGGGTCGTCGAAGCGCCCGCGCGGGATTAGGTTTGGCGGCGGGGTGGTGCCCGCCTTATATTTTCGCGCCCTGCGGCCAGGTAGCTCAGTTGGTAGAGCAGCGGACTGAAAATCCGCGTGTCGGGGGTTCAATTCCCTCCCTGGCCATTCTTCGTACCTCAATGTCCAACAATAGTTTGTGCACTCACCGGCCGCCTCGGCGGTGACCTCACTTTCTTCCGTTGTGTGCCCCCAGTGTGCAGGCTCCAAGAAATACGACGTGGACTGGTCGCTTGCCAACCAGACCGGAAGATTGTGCCCGGCGAAACCATTGACCTCCAACTAGCCGCTGATCCGCAGGTCCGGCTCGAGTTGCTTGCTCCTGACGCCCCGCCACCGTTGCGCACAATAGACCCACACACGCGCTGTGCACCGCCCTCCGGACACCATTCACAGGTCCTTGCCGGCGGTCTGCTGCTCGTCGCCTGCATGCGGAAATTGCACACCATTCTGAATGCGATAGCACGCAGCGTGGATGCAGGAATGGCGGAATAGACTGCGGTGAGTGAAGTTAGTGCGTGATGAGTGGCCAGGGATGACGGTCCACTTACAAGTTAGCCGGACAATCGG
>CAYYXP010000251.1:0-2145 GCA_964475685.1 uncultured Gemmatimonadaceae bacterium
ACCACGGTCGAGGTCTACCGCGGCGGCCAGCGCACGCTCCAGAAGTTCGCGCAGTAAAGCTCCGATTCCTCCAACTCTCGGGAACTCTGTGATCGCCGATCGCCTGGTCCGGGCAGTCCGCTCCACCCTCCTCGGGTCGCGCCCCTGGCGCGGGCCGTTGGTGGTCCTGCTCCTCAGTGCCGCCACCCCGGGTGCGGCCCAGCAGGTCGTCACGCAGCCCTCGCAGATCGTTTCCGTCTCGAAGGGTGCCTCGGCACTCCTCGTCAACAACACCGCGATTCTGCGGTTCTCGGTTGGTGAGCCCTCGATTGCGGACGCGATCGTTCTGTCCCCGACCGAGGTGCTCATCAACGGCAAGGGCCTCGGCACCACGACCCTGTTCATCTGGGACAACACCTCCCAGGTGAAGGTCTACTCGGTCGAGGTCACCGCCGACGCGCCGGCGCTCGAGCGCTACCTGCGCGGCGCCATGCCCGACGAGAACATCTCGGTCTCGTCGAGCGGCAACTCGGTGACCCTGTCGGGCTCGGTCAAGGATGCCAACTCGGTGGCCCGGGCGGTCGAGATCGCCAAGGGGTCCGGGGCCGCGGTGATCGACAATCTGGTGGCCCCCCCGGCGGTGCAGGTGATGCTCCAGGTGCGCTTCGCCGAGGTCAACCGGACCGCCTTGCGGGAGTTCTCCGCCCAGTATTTTACGGTCAACCCGCAGGACCTGAGCGGCAACAACGCGGACTACAGCGGGGACCTCAGCGGCGCCGACGGCGTGATCAACTTCCTGATGCAGAGCCCGAACGCCTCGATCAAGGCGGCGATCAAGTATCTGGAAAGCAAGGGCGATTTCCGCAGCCTGGCCGAGCCGAACCTGATGACCCTCCCCGGCAAGGAAGCGACCTTCCTGGCCGGCGGCCGCTTTCCGTTCCCCACGGTCCAGTCGGTGACCACCGGGGCCGTCAGCAACGCGGTGACGATCGTGTTCGAGGAATTCGGCGTGAAGCTCAAGTTCACCCCCAACATCACGCGCAGCGGGGCGATCCGGCTCAAGCTCGAACCCGAGGTGTCGGCGCTCGACTTCGCCAACGGCCTGGTGGTCTCGGGCTTCTCGATCCCCACCATCCTCACCCGGAAGGTGTCCACCGAGGTGGAGCTGCGCGAGGGGCAGTCCCTGGCCATCGCCGGGCTGCTCGACAATGTCATCACCGACAACGTCACCAAGATCCCGTTGCTGGGCGACATCCCGATTCTGGGCCAGCTCTTCCGCTCGAAGGACCTGCAGCAGCGGCGCACCGAGCTGCTCGTGCTCATCACGCCCAGGCTCGTGACGGCCAACGACGCACCGCCGGCGCCAGTGCCGACCGGTGAGCCGCAGACGTGGAAGTGGATGGGCCCCTTGAAGGAGAAGCCGGCGAGCCCGTTGCAGCCTGGCCCGGCGAGGTAGCAACACTAGCGGAGGCGCGTATGCGCGTGATTACGGGTGGCAGGTCTGAGCGCGGCAGTGCCATCGTGATGGTGGCGGTCAGCCTGGCGGCGCTGCTCGCCGTGGGTGCGTTGGCCGTGGACCTGGGCATGATGCTGAAGGTGCGCAACGACGCCCAGCGGACCGCCGACGCCGCCGCGCTGGCCGGCGCCGCGGCCTACCTCAAGCAGAAGCCGGCCGACGCGGTGGATTCCGCTTTCAACCACGCCTTCGAATATGCGGCGCGGAACTACGTCGGCGGCACGTACGTGGACACCAGCGGCAAGAGCCCGCCCATCGGGAGCCCCCCCGACGTCACCACCAACGGCACCCACCTGGTGAGGACGTCGAACGAAGCGGTCGTCGTGGTCATCCCGGACAGCGAGAAGGTGCGCGTGATCGTCCGCCGGACCACGACCGGCACCTTCTTCGGCCGGCTCTTTAACGTGTACACCATACCGGTGGCGGCCAAGGCCGCCGCGGTCGCCGCGACCGCGAACGCCAGCAACCGGTGCATCAAGCCGTTCGCGCTGCCCGACATCTGGAGCGAGAGCCCCACCGAGGACCCGAACCAGAATCACCTCGAGGACGTCGGCGGCAACGGGAACAATCCGGTCGAGAACTGGGAATACGCCAACAACGCGGGGGACTACTACCGGTCCTATGGCGACGACCGGCCCGGCGGCCCTCCG
>CAYYXP010000252.1:0-8180 GCA_964475685.1 uncultured Gemmatimonadaceae bacterium
ATCCGGGCCGGCGGCACCGGCGACCCCACCTGCGATGTCTACACCGCGGGGGCGCTGCTCTACTACGCGGTCACCGGCCACGAGCCCCCGCCGGATCCGCGCACGGCCCGTCGGCCGACCGAGCTCCGCCCCACCTGCCCCCAGGTCCTCGAGCGGATGATCCTTCGAGCACTCCAGTTCGCCCCCGAAGACCGGTATCTCACGGCGGGCGAGATGCTGGAGGACCTGGCCTCGGATGCCGGCACCTTCGAGACCCGGGGCGTGTCGGTGAGCCAGGGCCCGGCGGTGGAGGCGGAAGATCGCGCGCGATGGGAGAAGAGGCTCAGGCGGGCGCTGGGCGACGACTACGAGCTGCTCGGGCTGCTCGGCGCGGGCGGGTTCGGCCGGGTGTATCGGGTCCGCGACCTCCAGCTCGAGCGGGAAGTCGCGCTCAAGGTGCTGCACCCGTCGCTCACGCAGGATCCGGAGGTGGTCGAGCGCTTCCGTCGCGAGGCGCAGCTTGCCGCCCGGCTCGGCCACCCGAATATCGTGAACATCTACGACATCGCCGGACGCTCGGGGCTGCTCTGGTACACGATGGAGTTCATCGACGGACCGAGCCTCGCGCAGCTGGTCGACAAGGGAGGACCGCTCCCGATCGACCGGATCCTGAGGCTCCTGCGCGAGGCGCTCTCCGCGCTGGCCCACGCCCATGGCTCCGGTCTCGTCCACCGGGACATCAAGCCGGAGAACATGCTGATCGCACCGGACGGGAGCCTGCAGATCACCGATTTCGGACTCGCCCTGGCGCTTCGGGGAAAATTCGGCGGCGCCACCAGCCAGAGCGGCACGCCTCAATTCGCCAGTCCGGAGCAGCTACTCGGGGAGCGGGTGGACCAGCGCTCCGATCTCTACAGTCTCGCCGCCGTGGCCTATTTCGCCCTGCTGGGAGCGCCGCCGTTCCCCGGGCTTACGACGGAGCAGGTTCTCGCGAAGCAGACCACCGATCAGCTTCCGACATCCGTCGGGCGCCGGGACGACGTGCCCGAAGGGCTGGAGAAGGTTCTCGATCGCGCGCTCAGCTCGGATGTCGAGGCGCGATATCCCTCGGCGGCGGAGTTCCTGCAGGCGCTCAACCGGGTGACGGGAGATCCGGATTCGTCCAGCCAGGGGCCGGACGCCGGTCCGCTGGAACCGGTCGCGGAATGGGCCCGGGCCGCCGCCCGTTGGCTCCGGGCTCCCCCCTTGACTAAATGAGGGCTCGGCACAGATTTGTCGTCGCGAATCGGCTATTGAGACCCGGGTGAATCGCAACGGGTCCTTCATTTTTTATGACGCAGGATAGGCCTGCGTTCATACGAACTCGGCTGTCCGGACTCTCCTGGCACCGAAGCAGTCAACCAACACGGAGTAGAAGATGGCTCGCACCCTCGGCACGGTGAAGTGGTTCAACGACGCAAAAGGTTTTGGTTTCATCACCCCGGAGAACGGTGACAAGGACTGCTTTGTTCACCACACCGCCATCAAGTCGGAAGGCTTCCGCAGCCTCGCCGAAGGTGACCGGGTGGAGTTCGACATCGTGCAGGGTGCAAAGGGGCCTGCCGCCGAAAACGTCACCAAGGTGACGTAGGTCACCGGACGTCTGATCCGAAGCAAGAAAACGGGCCGCTCGTTCGAGCGGCCCGTTTTGCTGCCGGCGTGCCATGGGACAGCCACGGCTCACTTGTGTCGGTAGATGACCCGCCCGCGCGTCAGATCGTACGGCGAGAGCACGACGCTCACCCTGTCGCCTTCAAGAACCCGGATCTTGAATTTGCTCATCTTCCCCGCAGCGTACGCCAGGATCGAGTGGCCGTTCTCCAGCAGGACGCGGTAGTTGCGGTCGGGCAGGACCTCGGTCACCACCCCTTCCATCTCGATGCCTTCTTCTTTCGCCATCCAGGCTCCTCCAGACGAGTCTCGGTACCCGGCAGTCGGGCCCGGGATTGGTCGGGGTGGAATCTTGCGCTGCCGGGCCCGGGAAGCAACTGCGAGACCGGGCCTCACGAGGGGCTCAGGCCCCCAGGCGGTCCCTGATCTGCTCAATGTGCTCTTCGACGAGCGTCACCAGCTCCCCGATCAGTCCGCTGTCGAAACTGAGACTGACACCGGCGGCGCGATAGATCTCCGGCAAGCCGCGCGTCGCCCCGAGCGCCAGCGCCTCGCGATAGCGGGCCACCGCCGCTACCGGATCGCGGAGGCTGTTTCGCCAGACCTGCAGCGCCCCGATCTGTGCGATCCCGTACTCGATGTAATAGAAGGGGTAGAGAAAGATGTGGAGCTGGCGGTACCAACGGGCGATTCGCTCCTTCTCCAGCCCCGACCAGTCCACTCCCCGATCGAAGCGGGACCGGATGCGCAGCCACGCCTGGTCGCGCCCCGCGGCGTCTCCGCCTTCTCCGCTCGCATAGATCCAGGTCTGGTACGCGTCCACCGAAGCGATGTGCGCCAGGCTGAGGAGGATGTCCTCCAGGTGCTCCAGCCAGGCGCGCAGGTGGTCTTCCTCGGAAAAGAAACCGACCGGCCGGGCGAGGTGGGGAGCCGCCAGCAGCTCCATGGACATCGAGGCCAGTTCGGCCGCCTCGGAGCCCGGGTGCCGCTGCCAGATGAGGGGCTGCGCGTGGGCGGCGAAGGCGTGAAAGGCGTGACCCGCCTCATGCAGCAGGGTCATCACATCGTCCACCAGGCCGACGGCGTTCATGAAGATGAACGGGCGCCCGCGGAAGTGGAGTGTCTCGCAGTAGCCGCCCGGCGCCTTCCCCTTGCGGCTCTCGAGATCGAGGAGCCGCTCCTCGATCATCGTCTGAAATTGCCCGCCGAGCTGCCCGTCCACGCCGGCGAACACCTTGCCGGCGACGCTGACCAACTCGTCGGCGTCGCGGAACGGCCGGAGCGGCGAGCGGCGGCCGGGGTCCACGGCGAGATCCCAGGGACGCAGCGTGTCCAACCCCAACCGCAGACGGCGATGCTCGAGCATCCGGGCGACGGCGGGGACCGCCGTGGCCTCGATGGCCTCGTGGAGGCGCTCGCAGTCAGCCGGACTGTAGTCGAAACGGAACTTCGCGGGAAAGATGTAGTCGCGAAAATTCGCGAAGCCGGCATTGCGGGCTGCCTGCTGGCGCAGGGCATACATCCGGTCGAACAAGCCGGCCAACGCCCCGCGCTGCTCCATGTACGGCCGGGTGGCGGCCCGGAACGCCCGTTCGCGCTCGGCGCGGTCGGGGCTCTTGAGGAAAGGCTGGAGCTGAGGCAACGGCCGCTCCTCGCCGTCCCACTCCGCCGTCATCGACCCGGTGATGCGCTGGTACCGGGAGCCGAGCTCCTCCATCTCCGCGAAGAGCGGGATGTTGGCCTCCCGAAAAATCTCGATCGAACTTCGGAATCGCTTGAGCGTCGTGGCGAGCGCGGGGGTGGAATGACCGGACGCGACCAGCTGACGGGCCAGTTCGACGCTCCGTTCTTCCATTTTCGGCAGGATCTCGGTGGAGAAGCGGAGATGGTCGGCCTCCTTCCCGGGGTCCGACGTGTCGATCGTGTAGGCGATCATCGCCTGCGCGGCGGCCTCGGTGACCAGCTCCTCGAGGGTGGACCAGGCCTGCAGCCATCCTCCGATCGTGCCCTCGTCCAGGGGCCGTGCGGCGAGGTCGTCGAAATAGCGGGCCACGTCCTCCCATTGCGCTCGCGCGAACGCCGCGGGCGAAACGGGCAGCATCGTCGTTGTCACATGGTCCCCTGGTCAGGGGCGCGTGCAGCACGGTCGGACCGATAGTAGAGGTAGGCAAGCGATAGCGCGACGAGCGCGAGGATGAACACGGAACCGACCCGGTAGAGGGCATTCAGCGACGAGAGATCGAACAACACCACCTTGAGCACCGCGAGCCCGGCCACCAGCAGTCCGGCCACCCGCACCGGCTTGAGCGAGAGCCTGAACCCCACGACCACGAGCGCCGCGGCGAAGACCAGCCACCAGGCGCTCACCGCCAGGCCCGACGCCAGTTTCGCCGACTCGGGCGTGAGGCTCCCGAGCTGGAAGTAGCGGCGGATTTCTCCGGTGACGCCGGAGAGCGCCATCACGCCTGCCGCGATCCAGAGCCCCGACCTCACCAGCCGGGTGTCCTCCCGGCCAGCCTCCGAGCGCCAGACTCCCACCGTGAAGGCGGTCGTGGCGGCGATCGCGCCCCAGAGCGCCAGCGCCCAGGGCCCGGTGAAGGCCGCGTCCCCCGCCTCGCGCAGGCGCACCGCGTCGCCGAAGAGGTATTGGAGCGCTGCGGCGAGGGTGAGCAAGCCGTACCAGCGGCCGTCCGTTCGATTGAGCCGGTGGTCGAGGGTCGCCCAGAGCAGCGCGAGGCCGAGGAGGGCCCACACCTCTCGCGAGCCGCCCCAGTGCTGGGACACGGCCACGCCCAACGCGGCCGCGCCGACGGCCGCGAAAGGGGAAAGTGGGCGGAGATACCCCGCGAGCAGGTAGGGGATGGCGACGACCATGGCCGCCAGCCCTGGCACGGCGTCGAAGCGCTCGGGGCTCGCCGCCCGAACCGCCCAGGCGAGCAGCAGGGGCGTGACGAAGAAGTAGAGCGCCTCCCCAGCCGACCATCCGGCCCCCTGCCCCACCTCATCCTTCTGTGCCGGCGGGCGAGGCCGGAGATGAATCGGGAGCGCACGGGGCGACTTCATTCCGTGCCACCAGACCGGAACGGCGAGGATGATGCCCGCCACGAGTGTGGCCCAGTGCGCGTCGAGCCGGTCGTTGGCCGCGGCCAGGAGCCACCATCCGCCCGAGAACGTGAGCAGGCGAGTCTCCCACCACCGCTCGCGCAGTCCGACAAAGAGCCCCGCCGTTCCGCCAGCCACGCCGTAGACCAGCACTGCCCACGCCACCGCCCGCTCGGCCGCCCCCGCTGTCCCCACCCAGAAATAGCTCGCCGCCACAACGAGCATCGTGAGACGCCACCGCCTGCGAGCGGCAACGAGACCAAGCCCCACCGCCATGCTTGCCAGATAAAGAAGGAGCAGGTTCGAGTTGGCGCGGCTCTCGCCAAGCAGGATCGGCGCGAAGAAGGCGCCGAGCGCGGCGGCGGTCCCGAGCGCTTCGACATTGATGGCGTAGGCGATCATCGCCAGCGCGACCGAGACGAGGGCGAGACCCACGATGCCCTGGGCCGAGGGGAGGACGCCGTAGAGCCGGGCTGCCGCCCACACGCTGAGATAGATGATCCCTGCGCCCGCTCCGACGAGCGCGGCCCCGTATGTCCGATACCGCGGGTGGAATCGCCAGCCGATGGCGCCGACGACGATGCCCGCACCCACCCCGCCGAGGCAGCGCATGACCGGCGTGATCCAGTTGCGGTCGAAGGAGAGCTTGAGCAGATAGCCGGCCGCGGCCAGGAGCGCGGCCACACCGATGGCGAGAAACACGCGCTGGCCGATCCACTGCTCCGAGGTGAGCGGGGAGGCGCGCATCTTCCCCGGCGCTGTGGGTGGGCGGGGCGGCGGCACCTGCACGTCTTCAGGGACCGGCGCCGGGCCCTGCGGCATTCCGGTGGACGCGGCGAGTTGGCGCACCAGCGTCTCCAGTTCGGACAGCCGGTGTTCCAGCTTGTCTATACGATCCTCGAGGCTCATCCGGCGCGGGCTCCTTCCCCTGTCCCAGGCTCGGCGGCCGCTCGCCGCACGGTGGGCATGCGAAACGCCATCAATCCCACGAGCGCCACGTAACCGCCCGCGATGTAGAACGGCCAGCCATGGCCCAGCCGCTGAAAGGCACTGGTCGCGAGGAGAGGCGCGACGACACGAGCGAGCCCGGCGAACGTCTGGGCCACGCCCATCGTGGTACCCAGCTCGGCGGGATCGGACTGCCGCGACATCAGGGACGTGGTTGCGGGGAAGAGTAGCGCCGTCCCGATCGGCACGAGCGGAATCACCAGGGCCAGGAGTCCGAGGCTTCGCGGCAGCGGGTAGACCAGCAGCCCGGTGATGAGCAGCAGGGTCCCGATCCGCATCGCTGAGCTCTCGCCGATCCGGTCCACGATCGGCCCGAGCAGGACGCTTCGCATGACGAACGACAGGACGCCGATGTAGAGGAATACGTACCCGATGGTCTTCTCGTCGATGGCAAACTCGGCACCGAGATACAGGGCCACCACCGAGGTCATCGAGGAGAAGGCGAGCATGCCGACGGCATAGATCCAGATGAATCGCGCGACCGGATCGAAGGGATGCCGCACGACCATCCAGGCCGGGTGCCACAACGGCCGGCGGGGGCGGGCCGGGCCTGCATGTTCCTTCCGCGATTCCGGCAACCACCGCCAGGCGAAGAAGACGTTGGTGAGGCAGAGCGCCGCCGCGATCAGTCCCGGCGCGGCGCGCCCGAGGTGCGCGGCGGAGGAGCCGACCACCGGGCCCACCATCACACCGGCGGAGGTCGCGGCCGAGAGCCAACCGAGCGCGCGTGCCCGGTCCCGGGGCTCGATGGTGTCGGCCACGTACGCCTGGGCGACGCCCGTCGTCCCGCCGCCCGCGCCCTGCACGATGCGGGAGGCGAAGAGCAGCCAGATGCTCTGGGCAAAGCCGAAAACCACGTAGGCGATCGCGGATGCCGAGAGGCCGATCAGCAGCGCGGGCCGCCGGCCGTAGCGGTCGGACACCCTGCCCCAGAGCGGCGCCGAGAGGAGCTGAGCGATGGAGAAGGAGGCGATCATCGCGCCGATCATCTCGGGAGATGCATGGAGGTTGAGCGCGTAGAACGGGAGGAGCGGGAGCACGACCATGAAGCCGATCATGTCCACGAAGTTCACCGCGATGAGGACCGCCAGGCGCCGGAACGGGGTGTGGGAGTCGTTGGGGCCGGCCGTCACCCGACGCTCCCGCGGTCGGCGCCCACCGCGAACACAGCGGCGCTCACCAGCATCAGCACGACGCCATAGGCCGCCGCCACGCCGACATCGGCCTGCCGGAGGCTGGACAGGATCTCGAGCGAGACGGGCCGGGTGTCGTAGGTGTAGAGCATGATCGAGGTGACAAAGTCTCCGAAGGCGGTGACGAACGCGAGGCTCGCCCCGGCGAGCAGGGCGGGCCGGAGGAGCGGCAGCGTGACCCGGCCGAGCGTACGCCACCTCCCGGCCCCGAGCGACGCGGCCGCCTCGTCGAGCGAGGGATCGAGCGCGCGGAAGCCGGCCAGGATCGCTCGGCTGGTGATCGGCAGGTTCCGTACGAGATACGCCAGCGGGAGGATCCAGGCGGTGCCGACGAGGATGAACCGCCCCACCCAGGGGGCGTCCACGCTGAACGCCGTGGCGAGCGCGATGGCGAACACGGTGCCGGGAACCGCCCACGGGAACGCGAGCAGGGACTCGATGATCCAGCCTCCCGGCACCCGCCGACGGACGCTGACGAGACCCGCTGCGAGGGCCACCGCCACCGCCGCCGCCGTTGCCACCCCGGCCATCCAGAGGCTGTTCGCCAGCGGACGGGCCCGCACCGGGTCCTGCAGCAGGGTGACGTAGTTCCCGAGCGTGTACACCGGCGGGATCGGCTCGACCGTCCAGGTCCCGATGGGGACGAACGAGACCAGCAGAAGCGTCAGGTGCGGCAAGAGGAGGAGCGCCGCCAATCCCCAGGCAACCGCCGCCAGCCCGCGCCGGACGCCCCGGCTCCGCACCACCACACGGGCGGGGGCGACGCCCTTGCGCCCCGTGGCGGGTGCATCGGGTGCGCGGCTGCCGCGGGTGAGAGCGAGCGCCGCGAGGGCCAGGAGGGTGAGCGCGATCGTCTCGACCATCGCCAGCTCGTTGTCGCCGTTCAGCCGCGTCGCGACGATCTGCGTGGTCATGACGCGGAAGCCGCCGCCGAAGATGTAGGGCGCGCTGAACGACCCCAGCGAGGTCATGAACGTGAGCAATGCCGCGCCGACGATGGCCGGATAGAGGTGGGGCAGCACGACCCCTCGGAGCGTCCGCCACCGGCCGGCGCCCAGGGTGGCGGCCGCCTCGAGGAGCGACGTGTCGAGCGACGCGAGCGCGGCGCGGGTGAACAGATAGAAGTAGACGTACATGGAGTAGGCGTGGACCAGGCGCACCGCGCCGGCGCCCTCCAGCCGCCAGGGCGGGCCTTCCGTCCGGAACAGCCGCTGGATAAAGAGGGAGACGAACCCGGACTCGCCGTAG
>CAYYXP010000253.1:0-2066 GCA_964475685.1 uncultured Gemmatimonadaceae bacterium
CACTCTCCTGGCCGACGTACGCCTGCTGGTGGCAGGGGGGCAGATCACCGGCGATCTCGGTGAGCCAAGGGCGGCGCTCTTCGATCCGTCCTCCGGTACCTGGGGCACCACCAGCTCCATGGCGCACGGCCGCTGGTACCCGACCATCACGTCTCTGCCCAACGGCGAGGCCCTCGCGGTGGCCGGCTCCGATGAGGCCGGCGCCGACGTGACGATCCCCGAGGTATGGAACGGGAGCCAATGGCGCGAGCTGGCGACCGCCGAGCTGCCGATTCCGTCTCCGTATTACCCGGCGATGTTCGTGGCGCCGAACGGGAAGGTGTTCTTCGCGGGCTTCCCCCAGACCACCCGCTATCTGGACGTCAGCGGCACCGGTGAGTGGACCACTGTGGCCGACCGGAACGTGCCCGACCGGAACTACGGGTCTGCGGTGATGTACGCCCCCGGCAAGATCATGTACGCGGGGGGCGGCGACCCGCCCACCCCATCCGCCGAGGTCATCGATCTCAACGAGCCGTCTCCGTCGTGGCGGACCGTCCCGGGCATGGCGTTCGCGCGGCGCCATATGGACGCCACGATCCTGGCCGATGGCCAGGTGCTGGTGACCGGCGGCACCAGCGGAGCCGGCTTCAACGACGTGCCCGGCGCCGTCTATTACGCCGAGCTGTGGAACCCCACTACCGAGTCGTGGACCACCATGGCCCGCGAAACCAGCCTCCGGGTCTATCACTCGGCCGCACTGCTGCTGCCCGACGGGCGGGTGCTCTCGAGCGGCAGCGGTGAAGGGGGTGGGGTCACCTTCGCCAACAGCCAGCTCTCGGCCCAGGTGTTCACCCCACCGTACCTCTTCAACCCCGACGGCACCCTCGCCGCGCGGCCCACCATCACCACGGCACCCTCGAGCCTCTCCTACGGGCAGGCGTTCACCGTCGAGACCCCGGATGCGGGGTCGGTCACGCGGGGTACGCTGATCCGGCTGTCCTCCGTTACCCATGCGCTCAACCAGAGCCAGCTCATCTACCCGCTGACTTTCTCCGCCTCCGGCGCCACGACGCTCGACGCCGCCGGCCCGAGCGACGCCAACCAGGCGCCCCCGGGTCCCTACATGCTTTTCCTGGTGAATGACACAGGCGTGCCATCCGTGGCCTCGATGGTGACCGTCGGACCCTAGCCACTCCTCTCGGTGCTGGGGAGGTTTCCGGCGGTGCCGGTGCTGGTGGAGGTGAAGGAGCCGGAGGTGCAAGAGGCGGTGCGGCGGGTGCTGGTCGAAGAGCGGGCGGAGGAGCGATGCGTGCTGGCCTCGGAGCTGGCCGAGGCGCTGACGCTGGTTCGAGAGCCGCCGTTCCTGGTCGGGGCGTCCGGACCGGAGATGGCGGCGCTCTACCGGGCGGTGCTCTTCCGCCGGCCGCAGCGCGGCGGCTGGGGTGTCCGGTGCATGTCTGGACGGTAAACGATCCCGCCACCGCCCGGCGCCTGTGGGCGCGGGGGGTGGCGGGGATCATAACGAATGTGCCGGAGGTTATCCGGGCGGCCCTGGAAAGGGTGCGGGCCCGGTGATACCGGGCCCTCTGTGGTGCGACGAACACATCAGGACCTAAAGGTGAACCACGCCAGGTTAGTCCGAATAAATCCTTCTCCGAGGTCCAGCCCGATGGTCTTACAGGACTTGGCGTAACTCTTCGGAGTAGCCCAGTTGAACTGGTAATTGCCGTCGAGGAAGTTCTGCAGCCCGGACTGCCCGGTCGCGTACTCTTCCAGCTGATCAGTGTTAGTCCCCTGGTCGCACGCCTTACCAGTCACCATGACCTTCACCGAGGTCAGAGTCGTCACAGGATTGCCGTAGAAATCCTCCAACCGCCACTTGAGCGGAACCGCCTGACCCGCCTTGGACATGTTCAACGTGTTCGGCTTGTCCACCGGAGCAAACAGGCCGAAGAAGGCGTATTGGACGCTGACGTTGTAAGTCTTTGTATCGTCAAGGCCATCATCATCCGCGACCTTCACCCGGACGGTCTTCGATCCGACCGTGCTGAAGGTGCACGACGTCTGGAACGGCGAGGTGACGT
>CAYYXP010000254.1:0-13446 GCA_964475685.1 uncultured Gemmatimonadaceae bacterium
CCTGTTCCTCATCCGCTACGCAATCCTCGCGCCTTCGGTTCGGAACACCCAGCCGTGGAGCTTCCGGGTGGAGGGGAACACGATCCACCTCCGTGCCGCCCCCGAGCGGATGATGCCGGTGGCCGACCCCAACCAGCGGGAACTCCACATCAGCCTCGGCTGTGCACTGGAGAACCTGCTCGTCGCGGCGGAACACTTCGGCTTTCGCCACGAGGTGGTGTACTTCCCCCGCCGGGAGGACGAGCAGCTCGCCGCCACGATCACCCTGACCCCGGGTGGCGCCGCCACGCCGGCTCGCTCCTCCATCGCGCTCGACGCCATCCTCGCGCGCCACAACGACAACAGTGTCTACCGCCCGATTCCGGTGCCGGAGGAGGTACGAGAGTCCCTCCTGGCCTGCCGCATGGAGCCGGAGCTGCGGTTCGACCTCACCGACGACCGCCTCTTCCGCCGTTGGATCGAGCGGTTCACCCTCGACGCCGACCGCCGGGAGTTCGCCGACCCCGAGTATCGCGAGGAGCTGGGCTACTGGATGAGCCAGGGGGTACTGCGGGGGCCGGGCCTCATGGCCAAGCTCGGTGGCCTGGCGGTGACGCGGCTCGACATCGGTGAAAGCGTGGCGGAGCAGGACCACCGGATCGTGGACAGCGCGGCGCTCCTCGGGCTGATCAGTTCCGCGGATGACACCCACCTCACCCACATCAGGACGGGGCAGTTCTTCGAGCGGCTCTGGCTCACCGCCACGACGATGGGCGCCAACATCCATCCGATGAGCCAGACGATGCGGCGTCCCGACATCCGGGCGTCGGTCGCCTCCCTGATCCCGGAGGAGTGGACGCCGCAGCAACTCTTCCGCGTCGGATACTCCTCCCGCGAGACCCGGCACACGCCGCGGCTCCCGCTGGACGATGTCCTGAGCGACCGTCCCCGCCTGACCTAGGAACCGGCACGACGTGCCGCGCCGGCAGCGTCCGGCGCGGCGTGCTCGTCGCCCATGCGCCGCACGTCCGCCGTCACCCGGCCCCAGTTGTAGTAGCTCTCCACCGCTCGCCGGCCGCCGTCTCCCAGGCGCCGGCGCAGTTCTCCATCGTCCAGCAGCGAGCGCACCAGGTCCACCACGGCGTGTACGTCAGCCGAGTCCACCAGGACGCCGGTCTCGCCCTCGCGCACGGCGTCCGGAATGCCCCCGGAGCGCCCACCGACGACGGGGATGCCGCACGCCGAGGCCTCGGTGAGCGAAATGCCGAACCCCTCGATCAGCAGCTCCTCCGGCCGCGACAGCCCGAGGTAGATCTCGGCGCAGTTGTAGAGCGCGGGGAGGTCGGCGTCGGGCACGCCGGAAAGGAAACGGACCCGGTCAGTGACGCCGAGCTCCTGGGCCATCGCCTCGAGCTGTTGCCGTTTCGACCCCGATCCGACGACCGCGTAGCGGAGGTCGGGATGAGTCCCCCCCAGCGCCGCCACGATCTTGAGCCCGGTATCGATCCCCTTGTGCACCTCCAGCCTGGCGACGGTGAGGAGCCAGCGTCCGTGGTCGAGCCCATAGCGCGCGCGTACATCCGCAGTGGCGATTCCGGGCCGGAAGTGCACCGGGTCCGTCCCCAGCGGAAGCGCCCTCACGTCGGACGCGGAGGGGTCGAGTCCGAGTTCTTCCAGCACCTCGAGGCAGAGGCCCCGGGTCCAGCGGCTCACCGCGACGATCACCGACGCTTCACGGAGGAGAGCGCGCGCCACCACGCGCTTCCGTATCGAGCGGCGGAGGCTGTGCCGGAGAAGCTGCAGGTCGGAGCCATACACGATGATGCCGTAGGGGATGCCCTCGCGGCGGCGGAGCCAGAGGGCGGGAGTGCCGGCGGGTTTGAGGTTGCCGCACCAGGAGAAGCGCGGGTGGAAGGCATGGGCCAGCCGGCGCGCACGGTGGGACCAGAGCAACAGCCCCTGCACCGTCCGGAGACGGGTACTCCGGATGCCGACGCGGTCAACGGGATTGGGGATCTGTGCGTCGGACGGGCCGGAACCATCCACCAGTCCGGTGGAGACGACCAGCGATCCGGCAGGGTAGTGGCGGGCCAACTCCCCGGTCAGGCGCGCGATGCCTCCCCCGATGGGGGGGAAATCATAGCTGAGGAGGAGGTGCCGCACGCCGGGGAGTGATGTCAGCGGCGGACGCGGCCCACCAGCCCGAGGGGAACGCTTCGCACGCCGGGCCAGGTGCGCCGGGTCCCGTCTCCATCGCGGAGCAGCAGCTGCCCCGAGATGCCGCCGTCGAGGAGGAGCGCCTGCCGGCAGCCGAGGGCGCCCATGACCGCGGCCATCTCGGGGGAGGTGAGGCCGAAGGGCACGAGCCCCAGCGAGGTCCCCAGCGCGTCGAAGCGGGTGAGGGCAATGATGACGCGCCCGTCATCGAGCGTGCCGAGTGCGAGCCGGGCATCGCGATGCTCGAGTTCGACGCCCCGTCCGGAGTGCACCAGCGGCGCCGGCACCACGCCGTGGTCGAGCAGCATCGGATAGCTCTGGAATGCCTCGCGCGCGGTGCCGCGCGCGCGCTCCGACGCGACCTCGTCGGGCGAGACGATGCGGACGCCGCCCGTCTCGTCCACCACCACTGCCCCGGCCAGCGGAGCATACTGTGGCGAGAGCAGTTGCCTGCCGCCGGTCACCACCCAGCCCCATGGCAGCAACCCGCGGAACTGCCCGGCATCGAAGGCGAGCACGGCCTCGTCATCGGCGTCACCGACATTCCACTCCCGCTCCTCGGCAAACGCCGGCGCCAGCGAGAGGGCGATCCGGCGAGGGTCCATCCGGACCACTACGACCCGCGTCCGCCACGCCTCGCTCGCCCCGTGGAGTTGGAGCTCGCCCCACTCCACGCCGTCGGCGCCGGGCCGCCAGGAGACGTGATCGGCGAGGGGTGCGCTGCCGTTCCAGCGAGTCGGCGCTTCATCCCGCCGCCACCAGGTGATCCATTCATCGCCGGCGCGGACGGCGAGCGCGTCCGTCGAGCGCGGGGGCTTCCCGCCGAACCCGGCGCCGATGGCGCCGGCCCCGATGGCGGCCGCCACGCCGAGCGCGGCGACCGCCCGCACGAGAGGCCTCATCCGGTCACTTCGACTTCACGCACCCGGCCATCCGGATCCGGTTGATGGAATCGGAGATCGCCATCAACAGCGCGTTGTTCCCCGCCTCACTGGCCGCCAGGCCGCGGTCGCCAAGGGCGTCGATTTCGGCCTCGTGGTCCTGGATGTTCTTCACCTCGCACTCGCTCGGCAGCGCGCCCGCCGGCATCACCGGGCCCTGGACCGCAGCGGGAGCCGCCGCCGCGGGAGCGGGCGCGGCCGCCGCGGGGGGAGCGGGGGGCGGCTGGTTCAGGCCCATCAAGTTCTTCAACTCGGCGCTCCTCGAGTTGACGGCGGTCTTCTCCGAGGGACTCCGGTCCGGAGGCGGACTGCCGCTGAGAATCCCGATCACATCGTCGTTGCTCTTCCCGAACTCCCAGCGCGACATCTCCGCGGCCTTGAGCGCCTCCTGCTCTGCGCGCTCGTCAACCTTCCTCTGCATGTCCCAGAGGTCATCCGGCTGTCCCAGGTCCTTCGGCTGCCTCACCTTGCAGCTCGGGTCGGCCAGGCCCAGCGCCTCATATGTATATTCCGCCTGGCGCTCGTAATCTCTCTTGCCCGCCGCATCCATCGCCTTTTCCATTAACGCATTGTACTTGTCATACAACTTCTGGTCCGCTGCCATCCGTTGGGCCAAGCCGGGTATTGCCGCATCGCACTTGGACTTGGCCGTCTTGTACGCCGCCAGGTTCTTTTCGTACGCCGCCAGCTCCTTGTGGTACCGCCCGTAGGGAGTGTCCTCCTTCCTGGCGGCCTCCTGAACGGCGTTGCGGGCCTTGATTCCGGCCACAAGGCGGTCCAGGACTGCAGGGGTCAGGACCAGCTGCTGCTGCGTCGCAGGGCCCGTCGCCGGTGCCGCCGCGGTAGCAGTCGGGGCGCCCGGCACCACGGCCGGGTCAACGCCGCTCGTCTTTGCGGCCTCCTCCGCCGCCTTGGCGGCCGCATCGGCGCTCGCCTTCTTCTTGAGGCCGCCGAACTGCGCCGACGCTGACGTGGTGACGGTCAGCGCAACGATGGCGAGCGCCGCCAGGCCAATGACGGGTGGCCGCCCGTGCGGAGTCGGCATGTTCCCTCCCTGATGGATGCGAAGCGTTCGGCCGCCCCGGGCAGGGCGGCGCAAATGGCAACCTGCGAAAACGAGATCGAAGCCGGAGCGCGCTCCGGATGAGTACGAATCTGCTACTCTCCGGGACCGGGAGCTAGAGGGGCATGGGCACGGGGGCATGACACCCCCTCTCGCCTGCAGGTACATTGTCCCTGTCGCCATTCATGGAGCCGGCCCGCCGATGACCACCACGGAGAAGCCCCCCACCTCCGGATCCCCGCAACGAAGCTTCGGGTTCGAGACCCGGATGCTCCACGCCGGGCACATCCCCGACGCGGCGGTCGGGGCCCGCGCCGTACCGATCTACCAGACGACGTCGTTCGTCTTCGACGACACCGAGATGGCGGCCCAGCTCTTCGAGCTCCGGCAGTACGGGAACATCTACACCCGGATCGGCAATCCCACCACCGCCGTGTTCGAGGAGCGGGTGGCCTCGCTGGAGGGCGCCACCGGCGCCGTCGCCACCGCGAGCGGCATGGCGGCCCAGCTCGTGGCGCTCATGACCCTGCTCTCCCCCGGCGACGAGATCGTCTCCTCGTCGCACCTCTACGGCGGCACCGTCACCCAGTTCACCCACACCTTCAGGAAGCTCTCGATCACGGTCCGCTTCGTGGACCCGACACGGCTCGACAACTGGGAGGCGGCGATCACGCCGAAGACGCGCGCGCTCTTCGGCGAGACGATCGGCAACCCGCGCGGGAGCATCCTCAACCTCGGGCCGCTGGCCGAGCTGGCCGGCGCGAAGGGCATCCCGCTCATCGTGGACAACACCTTCGCCACGCCGTACCTCTGCCGGCCGATCGAGCACGGCGCCACCATCGTCATCCACTCGGCGACCAAGTTCATCGGCGGGCACGGCAACAGCATCGGCGGCGTGATCGCCGAGTCGGGACGGTTCGACTACTCGGCGTACCCGACCATCGCCGGCCCGTCGCCCTCTTATCATGGGCTCAGGTTCTACGAGACGTTCGGACATTACGCATACCTGATGAAGGCGCGCGTCGAGACGGTGCGCGACACCGGCGCGTGCCTCTCGCCGATGAATGCGTTCCTGCTGCTGCAGGGACTGGAGACGCTCTCGCTCCGGATGGACCGGCACACCGACAACGCGCTCAAGGTGGCGGAGTTCCTGCGCGATCACCCGGCGGTGGAGTGGGTCTCCTACGCAGGGCTACCCGACCATGCCGATCATGCGCTGGCCCGCAAGTACCTCGGCGGGCGGCCCGGCGCCGTATTCTCTTTCGGCCTCAAGGCGAAGGGCGGCGATGCGCGCGAGGCGGGACGGCGATTCATCGAGTCGCTCCAGCTCTTCTCCCACCTCGCCAACGTGGGCGATGCCCGGAGCCTGGTGATTCACCCCGCGTCCACCACCCACCAGCAGCTGAGCGACGCCGAGCTGGAGGCCGCCGGGGTGGGGCCGGAGCTGGTGCGGCTCTCCATCGGGCTGGAGACGGTGGACGATCTCCTGTGGGACCTCGACCAGGCGCTCGGCGGTGGGGCATGAGCGTGGACCCTGATCCGCTCGCCGCCTGCGAGATCACCCTCAACACGACCCTCACCGACGAGGAGCGCCGCCGGTTCCAGAACCCGGCGACCATTCGGCGGATCCTGGCGGCCTCGAAGACCATCGCGGTGGTGGGGTTGTCGAGCGAGCGGCAGAAGGCGAGCCACTTCGTGGCCACCTATCTCCAGCGCGCGGGGTATCGGGTCATCCCGGTAAATCCGCGCGGGGGCACGGTGCTGGAGGAGACCGTCTACCCCGATCTCGCGAGCGTGCCGGTTCCGATCGACCTGGCGGTGATCTTCCGCCGAGGGCAGGAAACGTTGCGCGTGGCCGAGCAGGCCATCGCGGCCGGGGTGCCGCGGATCTGGTTCCAGCTGCGCATTCCGGTCATGGAGGCGGCGGAGCGCGCCGCCGCGGCGGGCCTCGACGTGGTGATGGACAAGTGTATCAAGATGGAGCACGGCCGGTTCGATGGGACGCTGGCGTGGGCGGGGATGAACACCGAGATCGTGAGCGCAAGAAAAGCCAAGCGAAAATAGCGAGGGGGACGGCGCTATTCGACGGTGATGGCGGAGCTCCCCACCTTTCCCTCGGACGTGGCGGTGACGGTCGCGGCCCCGACGCCCAGCGCCGTCACCAGGCCGGCGGTGCTGACGGACACCGCCGAGGATGATTTTGCCCAGGCGACGCTGTGCCCGTCGAGGGTGTCGCCTGCCGCATTGACAACCGCGGCGCTGAGCTGCACGGTAGCGCCGACCACCAGCGTGGCGGCCGTCGGAGCGACGAGCACAGCGGCCACCGGATCACCGGCGGGTGGCAGCGCCTCGACGATAATGAGGGCGCTTCCCACCTTTCCCTCGGACGTGGCCGTAACAGTCGCCTGTCCGACGCTCAGCGCCGTCACCAGACCCGTGGTGCTGACGGACACAGCGCCGGCCGTCGCCGCCCACACGATGCTCCGCCCGTCCAGCGTGTCGCCGGCCTCGTTGACCGCGGCGACCCCCATCTGCAGGGTGGAGCCCACGACCAGGGTCGTGGCCGTCGGTTCGACGAGCACGGCGTCCACCGGATCGGGAGACGGACCGGGCTCGCCGCTACCGCCACAGGACGCTATGGCGGCGAGAAGAACGAGAAGTGCGGTTCGGGGCATCACGCATGAAGGTATGGCCTAGGCATCGCTGACGCTACCTTCCTTCGCATTCGACCCCTTCGACCCCAACCCAGCATACCATGCTCGCATTTCTACTGCTCCTCCAGGGCACCGTCGTCGAGGGGAAGGGCTCGCCAACGGCGGACATCCCGCGGCTGGAAGCCGCCGCCGAGATTGACGGCACGCTCGACGAGCCGGTGTGGTCGCAGGCCACCCGGCTCACCGGCTTCTGGCAGCATGAGCCGGTGGATGGGAGGCCCGCCGAGGAGGAGACCGAGGTTCTGGTCTGGTACGCGCCGGACGCGATCTGGTTCGGCATCATCGCCCACGACAGCGATCCCGCCTCGATCCGTGCCACGGTGGCCGACCGGGACAACATCGACAATGACGACCACATCGTCCTCGAGCTGGACACCTTCCACGACCGCCGGCGTGCCTTCTTCTTCGGCGTGAACCCGCTCGGCGCCCAGAGCGACGGGGTCCGGAGCGAGGGGACCGGGCAGGTGAGCAGCTTCACCCTGGGGACAGTCGACAAGAACCCCGATTTCACCTGGGAGTCGAAGGGCCGGATCACCGACCGGGGCTACGAGATCGAGGTCCGCATCCCGTTCCGGAGCCTCCGGTACCCCGGCAGCGGGCCGCAGAGCTGGGGATTCAACGCCACCCGGGTAGTGCAGCGCACTGGATACACCGACACCTGGACCGATGTTCGCAAGGCGAACGCCAGCTTCCTGGCGCAGGAAGGGGCGATCGGCGGGTTGCACGATCTCAGCAGCGGGGTCACCGTCGAGGCGCAGCCCTTCATCACCGCCACCGCCTTCGGCTCACGAGACCCGAACGGGGAGTTCATTCGTGAGAGCGTGGACCCCGACGCGGGGCTCAACCTCCGGCTCGGCTTCACCAGCTACGCCCTCGACGCCACCCTCAATCCCGATTTCAGCCAGGTGGAGAGCGACGAGGGGCAGGTGACGGTGAACGAGCGCTTCGCTCTCTTCTTTCCCGAGAAACGCCCCTTCTTTCTCGAGGGGATCGAGCTCTTCGGCACACCGCAAACGCTGGTCTACACCCGGCGGATCGTGAACCCCAAACTGGGCGCCAAGTTCACCGGCAAGCTCGGCCAGCTCGGCGTGGCCCACCTCACGGCGCTGGACGAGACCGGCGACGGCGACGCCTGGTTCAACATCACCCGGCTCCGCCGCGATTTCGGCAAGAGCTCGATCGCGGGAGTGACCCTGACCAACCGCGACCAGGCCGGCTCGCACAACCGCGTCCTCGCCGGCGATTTCCGCTATGTCTGGGGGCTCTACTACGCCCAGTTCCAGCTCGGCGCCTCAGCCACGAAGGACTCGGCAGGGAGTCGCACCGCTCCCATCTGGCTCGCGGAGTACGACCGGACCGGGCGATCGTGGGGCTTCAACTACATGCTGAAGGGCTTGGGCAACGGGTTCGACGCCCAGGCGGGGTTCGTCAACCGGCTCCGGAGCGGCGTGGTGAACGGGCACCTCTTCAATCGCTTCACTCTCTACGGCGCGCGAGGCGCGTTGCTCGAGAATCTCACCCTCTTCCTGGTTCCGGAGCGGACTTGGGCCTACGACGAGTTCGGGTTCACGCCGGGCCTCGAGGGGAGCGAGTTCCTCGAAGCCACCTTCCATCTCCGCGGCGGATGGTCGCTGAACGGGCACCTGGAGCGAGCCTTCGTGACGTTCCAGGACAGCAGCTATGCCGATTACACCATCGGAAGCGCCACGGGCCCGGTCTACCGGCCGCCCGACGACTTCTCCGGCTTCTTCTGGCAGGCGGGAGTCACGACGCCGACCTGGCAACAGGCCGGCGCCAACGTCACGTACCGGCGGGGAGAGGCCCCGATCTTCGAGGAGGGGACGACGGGACGGGGGTGGCAGTTGACCGGGAAGGTGGACCTTCGCCCCGCGTCAACGGTGCGGGTGGCCCTCAGCGGCACGGTGTTCCGGCTCGACCGGCTCGACGGGAGCGAGTTCGCCCGCGCCACGATCCCGCGGCTCAAGGTGGAGTACCAGCCGAACAGGGCGCTGTTCTTCCGGGCGATCGGAGAGTACCGCTCGGAACGCAGGGCGGCGCTCATCGAGCCCGGCACCGGCCTGCCGCTCTTCGTGGCGGGAGCGGCACAGGCGGCGACAGAGTTCAACGGTCTCCGGCTCGATTTCCTCGCGTCGTTCGAGCCCACGCCGGGAACGGTGGCCTTCCTGGGCTACGGCAGCTCGCAGGAGACGGACGCCGAGTTCGACTGGTCCCGCCTCCAGCGAGTCAACGACGGGTTCTTCGTGAAGCTGGCGTACCAGATCGGGCGGTGAGCTACGCCCCGGGTGCGCGGTACGCTACCGACTTCTTCGTGGCCGCGTCGAACTCCTCGGGCGAGAGCAGCACGGTGGACTGAAGCTGAACAGCCCCGCTGGCATTGACCGCGAGGCTCACCGCCACGGCCGTCGCCACGTCGGGAAACTCGGCGATGGCGTACACGTCGGCCTCGCCGAGGGCAAAGTAGAACGCGTGCAACTTGCCCCCCGCCTTCTCCACCATCTGCTGGACGGCCGAGCGGCGCTTGGTTCCGCCGTCCTTTGCCAGGCCCTTCGCGCCATCCGCGGTGTACGAACCACGCCAGAGATACGTCGGCATACGGTGCTCCAGAATAGAGTCAGGGAACCAGGCTCACTCCGCGGAAACGGGCTCGAACAGGATCCCGGCGCGGCCGGGCGTCTCCACGAAGTGATACCGGACACAGTAGATGTTGGGGCGGGTGATCTGCCGTGCCACGCTTCTCATCCGGGCGGAGAAGTGCGGGGCGAGAAGAATGACCCTCGGCTGCAGGGAGAAGTTGATCGCCTGCCCGCGAAACATCCGCCGGAGGTTGGGGATGTTGCGGACGACCCAGTCGAAGTGGCCCAGCCCCCGCATCAGCAGGTCGTCGCCGGGGGCGGTCTCGAAATCCATGATGGTGAGCTGGCTTGCCCGGTCGACCGCGAGGAAGTCGATCTCGCCACAGGGCGCGCAGGGAATCCCGGCGTCTATCCCGGTGAGCCCCGCCTCGATGGCCCCCTCGAACTCCTTGAGGACTGCGGCGACCTGCTCCCGGGAAACCTGGGCTGCCGGCCGCAGGAGAACGGCGCCCGATCCGGCTCTCTCGCGAGAAACCGTCCGCTCCGGCCGCCGGGCGGCGGCGGGGTCCATGATACCCTCGTCTACTCGCTGCGACAGGAAGACGTGGGAGACATCCTCCAGGCCACGGCCGAGCGGCCGGTCGGGCCGGCCGAAATCCGGAGCGCCGGAGCCGGCCGGCTCATTCCGATCCATTGGACTCGGCCCGGGGAAGCACCCACGCCGGAGTCAGCGGCTCCTCCAGAACAATCAGGGAGTCGTTCCCGCCGTACGGGCTCGGTTCGACCGCCGCGTTCCGCGGATCGGTTTCCCACCGTCCATCGATGACGTAGCGATACCGGTACCGGCCCGGGGCCAGCTGCAGCACCTTCTTCCACACTCGGCCCGCCGGTTCCATGTCGCCGGCGTCCGGCGTCCAGTTGTTGAAGTCGCCCGCGAGCTGGACCCGCCCTGCGCCGGGCGCTTCCATGGTGAAGACGACCCCGTTGCGGGTCACGACGGGCGCCGCCGCCTCCAACTCTTCCGGCGCCGCCTCCTCGGCCCCCTGCCGCAGCACCTCGTCGGCCAGAGCCCTGTAGTCCTCGAACCCCACCGAATTCTTCGCGTACTGGGAGATGGGCAGACCGTGGCTGGCGGCCTCCGCGAGCTTCACGGTTTGACGGATGATCGTGTTGAAGTGCTGGCCTGCGAGGTGCTGGTGCACCTCGTCCACCACGGCCTTCACGAATGGTGAGCGTCCGGCATAGAGGGTGATGAGCACCCGGGGCGAGACATGGTGCCCGGTCTTGTTCTCCAGCACCTCGAAGGTCTCGAAGAGCATGCCGATGCCGTGCAACGAGAAGAAGCTCGGATCCATGGGGATGATGGCTTCCGTGGCGGCCTTGAGCGCGTTGAATGTGAGGAGGCCGACGGTCGGCGGGCAGTCGATGATGACGAAGTCGTAGCGGTCGGAGAGGCCGCCCAGCGCCAACGTCAGGATGTTCTCCCGGCCGGTGAACCCGGCGAGCGCCTCGGGCATGGCGCTCAGGCGGATATCGGCGGGTGCCAGGTCGAAGTTCTCGCTCACCGGGCGGGTGATATCTGCTATGGTGATCTCGGGACCGCCGGTCTCGCTCCGGAAGACATCGTACATCGTCCGCGTGGGGGCCGACCTGCCGGGCGAAAGGCCCAGGGTGGAGTGGCCCTGCGGGTCCATGTCCACCAGCAGCACCCGTCGCCCCGCCAGCGCCAGAAACGCCGACAAGTTGATTGAGGTGATGGTCTTACCGACCCCGCCCTTCTGGTTCACGACCGCTATCGTCCGCATTGCCGCCTTCTTCGCTGTGGTTTCCAGGTTACGTGAGTCAGTTCTACCACCCGCAACACCGGATGTCAACCAGCGTGCGCGGCTGTCCGGGCCGCTCGCCCCCGCCCGATCCGGCGCTCGCCAAGCGGCCCCGCTACCGTCATCTTACTCTCCTGTGAGCCTCCCCTCCTCCCGCCTCGTCGCCGCCCTATCCGACCGCTATCTGGTCGAGCGGGAGCTGGGCCAGGGCGGCATGGCCACCGTCTACCTGGCCCACGACGTCCGCCACGACCGCAAGGTGGCGCTCAAGGTGCTCCGCCCCGAGCTCTCCGCCATCCTCGGCGCCGAGCGCTTCCTCACCGAGATCAAGACCACCGCCAACCTGCAGCACCCCCACATCCTCCCGCTGTTCGACTCCGGCGAGGCCGACGGCGTCGTGTTCTACGTGATGCCCTTCGTCGAGGGCGAATCCCTCCGCGACCGGCTGGTCCGGGAGAAGCAGCTGCCGGTGGACGAGGCGGTGCGGATCGGCCGGGAGGTGGCCGACGCGCTGGACTACGCCCACCGCCACGGGGTGATCCACCGGGACATCAAGCCGGAGAACATCCTGCTGCACGACGGCCGGGCCCTGGTGGCCGACTTCGGCATCGCCCTGGCGGTGAGCCGCTCCGACGGGGGCACCCGGATGACCGAGACCGGGATGTCGCTGGGCACCCCGCACTACATGAGTCCGGAGCAGGCGATGGGGGAGCGGGAGATCACCGCCAAGAGCGACGTCTATGCGCTGGGCTGCGTGGTCTACGAGATGCTCACCGGGGAGCCGCCCTTCACCGGCCCCACGGCGCAGGCGATCATCGCCCGGGTGATGACCGAGGAGCCCCGCTCGCTCACCCTGCAGCGGAAGACCATCCCGCCCCACGTGGAGGCGGCGGTGGGCACGGCGCTGGCCAAGCTCCCGGCCGACCGCTTCGCCACGGCGGCCCAGTTTGCCGAGGCGCTGAGCCGACCGGGGGTGGCCACCCTGGTGACGGCGGCCGCGCGGGCGGGAGTCCCCTCGCGGCGGCCGGCCACCCCTCGCGACCGGGCGCTCGCCCTGGCCCCGTGGGCCCTCGCCCTCCTCGCCCTCGGCACCGCCGCCTGGGGATGGCTCCACCGACCCCCGGAACAGGGGACGAGCTGGCAGTACATCACTTTCGACGAGGGCCTGGTCCCCAACACCATTAACCCCTCGCTTGCGCTGTCGCCGGACGGCTCCATCCTGGCCGTGCGGGACAACGTCCAGAACGGGCGGATCTGGACCAAGCGCCGCGGCGCACTGCACGCCGTTCCCATACCGGGCACCGAACGAGCGAGCCACCCGGTCTTCTCGCCCGACGGCCAGTGGGTGGCGTTCCTCGCCGACGGGCGCCTCAAGAAGGTCCGGCCCGGAGAGGGCGCGGCGATCACGCTCGCCGATTCAGCTGCCGCCCCTTTCGGGGGCGCGGCGTGGCTCGACGACGGCACCCTGATCTACACGGGACCCACCCTGAGCGAGCTGTCGCGGGTAAGCGCGGCGGGGGGGCGGAGCACGATCGCGTTGCGAGACTCGGCGCTGGCGGGCCTCGGCCTCGGCGTACCCACGCCCCTGCCCGGCGCTCGGGGCGTACTCTTCACGGTCTGCAACTCGGGATGCGTGACGCTGAGCGTGCATCTGCTCGATCTGCGCACCGGCAAGCAACACTCGCTGCTCGAGGATGTGGTGACCGCATCGTATCTGCCGACCGGGCACCTGCTCTACGTGCGCCGCGACGGCGCGGCGCTGGCCGCGCCGTTCGATCTCGAGCGACTGGCCATTTCCGGGGCGGCCGTACCGGTTCTCGAGGGGGTCCTGGCTCCCGGCGGCATCTCGTTCCTCGCGTCGTCCGCCACGGGGACGCTCGTGTACATACAGGGAACCAACACCGGACCGGAGTTCGAATTGGTGCGGGTGACCCGGGAGGGGGCCGTTTCGGCGATCGACTCGGCGTGGCACGGCGCGTACAACTCGTTCGCCATGTCACCCGACGGGCGTCGCGCAGCGGTAGGGGTCGGACTCGCGACCGGCGCGCTCGCCATCTGGGTCAAGCAACTGGACAAGGGGCCGTTCACCCGGCTCTCGTTCGGGGGGCAGGACCG
>CAYYXP010000255.1:0-9808 GCA_964475685.1 uncultured Gemmatimonadaceae bacterium
TCACAGGCCTTTCGCGCCGAGCTGGTGGAGGTCTTCCGCGACGAGGTCGCCCTCCTCGGTAGCATCCTCGGGCAGGATCTCCGCCATTGGACCTAGGGAGCGCCGCTAGAGCCAGTGATCCAGGCTGCGGCCGATGAGCCCGGAAGTCTTCGCGATGTCCTCGCGGAAGTGCCCGGTGAGTTCCCGGCGCAGATCCGCGGGGAGCTGAGGCGCCTTTCGCATGGTCCGGGAGCGGAGCCGCCGCACCCAGTTCGCCGCCTGGACCGGAACCCAGGGCTTGAGCGCAGACCGGAGGGTATCGCTCGTCAGGAAGCTCTCCAGGAGCCGGCTCACCGGCATCCCGCCGGCCGCGTGCGGGGTATCGAAGTCCGGAGCGAATCCCGAATCGACCTTCAGGAACCGATACACCTCCCGGGTGGCTTCGAGCGCGTTCCGCTTGAGGTCGTCGAAGAGGAACACGTGCAGCCGGTCACGGGGAAAGGCCTCGAAATACCGTGACAGCTGTCCGTGGTACCGGCTGACCTGCATCCATCGGGAGTCGGGACGGGCCCAGGTCGAGGTGGCGGTCAGCTCGCGCGCGGAGTCGAAGCGCCGGCCCCGGCGCCGGAGATACATCAGGTAGTCCGAGTACGCGCGATCGACCGGATGGCGAAGGCTGCAGATGATCTGTGCATTCGGAATCAGGCCCCGGATCCGCTCCGCGGCCTGGGGACATTCCAGGTAGATCGGCGACGCCTCCCCGATCGCGACGGCGTTCCCCGTCTCGGCGAAGAGTGCCTCGTACTCCTCCCGGGTCTTCACCGGAAAATGGTGCACGTCGGGGTCGCCGTAGAGAAGCTTCCCCCGCCCGTTCAGGCCATAGGCGAAATAGTTCGTCTCCTTCACCCGGCTCATGAACACGTCGGGGTGTTCCGCCAGGTACCAGTAGAGGGCGGTGGTGCCCGCTTTCGCGGCGCCGATGACGATGAAATTGGGGAGCATCTGACTCGCGCCGCGGCCTACATGTAGCCGTCGCGCCGGAGGATCTCCAGCCCGCCGCCGCCGGCCTTGTCCTGGGCCCGGCCCGAGCGCTCCGCGATGTTAACGAACTTGCCCGACTGGAGTTCCAGGATGATGTCATCCACGTTCCGGGCCTCCGAATCGACCGAGTTGGTGCAGGGGTAGCACCCCAGCGACCGGTAGCGCTTGCCGTCTCCCTGATTGTAGTAGAGCGAGACGGTCGGGATGTTCTCCCGCTTGATGTACTCCCAGATGTTGAGCTCGGTCCAGTCCAGAAGCGGATGAACGCGCAGGTGGGTACCCGGCGCGAACTCGGTCTTGAACTGATTCCAGAACTCGGGCGGCTGATCGCCGACGTCCCACTGTGACTGCGTCGTGCGCGGCGAGAAGTAGCGCTCCTTCGAGCGGCTCCCCTCCTCGTCGGCCCGGACCCCGACGATGACGCCGGTGAACGGCTCGGTGTTGCGGTCGAGCTCGTACACTTTCTTCGTGTGGTTGAGCCGGTACCGCGGCCACTCGCCGCTGAGCGTGTGCTTCAGCGCATCGGTCTTCAGGGCCTTGCAGCATGCAATACGATCCACCGCGCCGTCGGGGTAGGTCCGCTTCTCCTCCAGCGCCTGGCGATTCTGTCCATAGATCATGGTCAGATTCCACTCCAGGGCCAGGCGATCCCGATACGCGATCATTTCCGGGATCTTGTACGAGGTATCGATGTGCACCAGCGGTATCGGGACATGGCCGAAGAAGGCCTTCCTGGCCAGCCACAGAAGCACTGTGCTGTCCTTCCCGATGGACCAGAGCATCCCCAGGTTCTTGAAGTTGGCGTACGCCTCCCGGATAATGTGCACGCTCCGGTTTTCCAGCTCGTCCAGATGATCCATTTCGTATTCCATCGGCATCAGCCTCCAAACCGCTCCAGCACCTTGGCCACGCATTGATCCACGCTCAGGGCGCGCGTATCCAGCGTCAGCTCCGGGTGCTCCGGCGGCTCGTACGGGTCGTCGATCCCGGTGAAGTTCCTGATCTCGCCGCGCCGGGCGCGGGCGTAGAGTCCCTTGACGTCACGCCGCTCACACTCGTCCAGCGGCGTCGCAACGTAGATCTCGACAAAGTTCCGGCAGAGCTTCCGCACGAAATCGCGCGAATCACGATAGGGAGCCACGAAGGAGGCCACCACCGTAATCCCGTGCGCCTCGAGCCTGCTCGCCAGGTAACCGGTGCGGCGCAGGTGCTCGTCCCGCTCCTGCCGGGTGAACCCTGTCGAGGGGAACACCTCGCGCAACGCGTCACCGTCGAGATACTCCACGGACACGCCTTGCCCGCGCAGCCTCTCGACGACGGCGGTGGCGATCGTGCTCTTTCCTGATCCCGAGAGCCCGGTGAACCACAGGACCATGGCCTTCGCCTGTCGGGTCATGCCTCAGGACGCGCCGATCACGAAGTTCGCGTTTCGGAGGTCCGGCTTGTTGTAGGTGAGCGGGGACGGCCGCTCGCCTCCCTGTCCCGACTGACGAAAGACGCAGTCGCCCGCCGCCACGTCCCACTCCATCGTGGGACCCATCCGGGGATACAGGTCGGCGCGCCCATCCGCCACCCAGCAGAACTTGAGCGAGCTGCCGGCCTTGACCCGACGGCCTACCGGGATGGTTTGGAGGTACTCCTCGAGCTCGGGAGAGGGATGGGACAGGCTCTCGACCACGGTGAGCGGCGTACCGGGAGCGCGTGGGCTCGAGTAGATGCGCTCCGCGGCGCCACCCCTTTCCTCGCGCCAAGCGCCTCGGTCCTTCGCCGCCCAGTACAGGAGGTCGAGCGCCGGGGCCAGCACCACGCCGAACACCGGCTCGCCGTTCTCGATGAGACCGACGTTCACGGTGAACTCATCGCGGCGCTTGATGAATTCCTTGGTCCCGTCCAGGGGATCGACCAGCCAGAACCGGCGCCAGAACCGTCGTTCCTCCATCGAGGGGAGCTCCCCCTCTTCGGAGATCACCGGTGCCCCGGGATCGACTCGGTGGAGCCCGTCGAGGAGTATGCGATGGGCCGCCTTGTCCGCCAGCGTGATGGGGGTCGAGTCGTCCTTCGCCTCGACCCCGGCCGCGCTGCCATAGTGCACCATCACCGCGCGGCCCGCTTCGCGGCACAGGTCGATGACCGAATCAACGAGGGTCGCGGTTACCATGGCCGGAAGATGATGCCCTTGTCCTGCAGGTGTGCCTTGAGCTGGTCCACCGCCTCCGGCACGGCGCCGCCGGGCAGGTGGAGATCGACGGAAAGATCTGTCGTGATGGAGTCGCCGCTCCAGATGGTCTCGATCCAGTCGGGCTGAACGGCGGTCTTGATGACTTCGAGATCGTCCTGGGTGAGCTCCGCGGCCGCGACCACCAGGATGATGCCTGCGTCGAGCATCAGGTTGGCGACCTCGGCCAATCGCCGCATGTGTTCGAGCCGGTTTTCCTGCTTGCGCTCGATGTCGGCATCCACCCCGTACAGGACGTTGCCGATCCCCATGAAGTAGACCACCTTGCCATCCTCGAACAGCTTGCCCTCGAGGGCCTTGGCGACCCCCTTCCGGTCGGCTTCGTGCTCGCCGGTGATGAGAATGAGCGCGGCCTTCTGATTGTACTTCTCGGCGCGATGCTCGGGCTGGATGATGCTCGGCTCCCACTTGTAGTTGCGGAGCAGCACCTGGTCGCGCACCGAGGTCTGGCGGTCAGGCAGCGCCTCCCGCACGATCCCGCCCCCGCGAATCTCGTAGTCATCGACGATCACGAAACGGCTGGTGGACGGGATGTCCTCGGCCAGGTCGCACGCGATGGCGCGATCGAGCTTGAGCACACACTCGGCCACATCGTGTCGCTGGATGGCAGTACGCTGCTCGGCCGTGTCGAGGGTCGACGCGTCCATCACGCGCTGGACTTCCTCGATCCGGGCCGTCACCCGGGCCGTGCCGAGCTTGAGCAGATACTCCTTCCGCTTCACCATCGGGTCCTTGCCGAGCCAGAAGAGACTCACCCTGAGCCGCGTCGTCACCTGGGGACGCAGCTCCGTCTCCAGCGTGGCCAACTCGCCGCGCGTGATGTAGATCTGCTCCTGCAGGGTGACCCCCACGGCCCATCCGGCGCCGGCGCTGCCCTGCACCGGCCGGTTGAACGCCTCGATGCTCTTCACTCGGCTGCGCTTGCCCGAGGGAAAGAAGATCATCGAGTCGCCCACCCTCACCGTGCCCGAGTCAATCGTCCCGGCCACGATCCGCCGGTCGTCGCCCTGCTTGGTGAACTTGAAGACGTCCTGGACCGGCATGCGGAAGGGGCGGTTCACCGGGGCGGGCTCGCTCCTGAACGTGTCGAGCGCGTCGAGCACCGTGGGACCGTCGTACCAGGGGAGGTTGACGGAGCGGTCCGCGATATTGTCGCCGCCGCGGCCCGACACCGGGATGAAATGCGAGGGCCTGATTCCGACCTGGTCGAGGAAGGTCCCGTACTCGCGGGCGATGCGGTCGTAGACGGCCTGGTCCCAACCGACCAGGTCCATCTTGTTCACCACGACGGCGAGCTGGCGGATGCCGAGCATGGAAACCATGTAACCGTGGCGGCGGGAATTTTCCTGCACCCCCTCCGCAGCGTCGATCACCAGCAGCGCCGCCTCCGCGCGGGCCGCCCCGGTAATCATGTTCTTCAGGAATTCGATGTGGCCCGGGGCGTCCAGGATCAGGTAGGGACGCTTCCCGGTCTTGAAGAAGACGCGTGCGGCATCGATCGTGATGCCCTGAGACTGCTCATCCTTCAGCGCGTCGAGCAGGAACGCGTACTCGAACGGCTTGGAGTTGCGCTCGCACTCGGCCCGGATCTGTTCCAGCTTTCCGTCGGGCAGCGAATGGGTATCGGCGAGCAGCCGCCCGATGACTGTGCTCTTGCCGTGATCGACGTGACCGACGATCACGATGTTCATGCGCTGGAACCCGGACTTGGCGGTCAGGGTGGGTTCAGCAAGGGTGAGCGGTGAGGACATACTGGAGAAGGTCTCTCCTGAAGTCAGGGGATCGGGAAATCAGGGAATCCGGCAGTGCACGGGTCCGGGAAGGCCTATTCCTGGTCGGCGGCGTACTCGTAGGGGTAGTAGTAATCGCCGTACTGCGAGACCTCTCCCTTCGGATCGTTGAGGACCACCCCGAATACCCGGGCGCCGCTGCTTCCAAGCTGGGCGACCGCACGTTGCGCCGCGGAGCGATCGGTCTGGCCGGCGCGGACCACGAGTAGCACGCCATCCGTCAGGCTTCCAAGGATGCCGGCGTCGGCGGTCGCGAGCACGGGTGGCGTATCGAGAATCACCAGGTCGAAGCGCTCCTTCAGCGTCGTCAAGAGCGAGCGCATCCGGACGCCACTCAGCAGGTTCGAGGCGTTGGTGGGGAGGGTCCCGCAGGTCAGCAGGGAAAGCCCGCGGAACGGGGTGCTCCGGACCACGTGGGCGACCGGATTCTCGTCCCCCTCTGCGACGTCGGCCACACTGAGCGACCGGACCTCCGACGTGCCCTCGCGGCCCGGCGAAAGCAGGTCCAGCAAGCCCGGACTCCGAGGCGCGCGAAAGAGACCGTGCAGCTGGGGCCTGCGGATGTCACAGTCGACCAGAAGCACCCGGAGCCCATCATGGGCAAAGCTCGCGGCCAGATTCGCCGCGGTGAGCGTCTTTCCCTCGCCGGGTGCGGCGCTCGTGACAACGAGGCTTCGGAGCCGATCGGCGCCGTCCGACCAGAAGAGGCTGGTCCGGAGCATCCGGAACGCCTCGGTGCCGATGGAAAACGGCTGCGCCGCGGTGCCGATCGCGGCGGCGCGAGAGTTGGCTGGTGCCTTTTCCCCCTTCAGAAGGCCGCCGAGGCGCCGCTTGGAGGAAACCGGAGTCAGTCGCGGGATGACACCCAGGCCCGGCAGGTGCAACACCGTCTCGATGTCTTCCGGCCGCCGGATGGAGGTGTTGAGCGCCTCCAGAAGGAACGCGAGTCCGGTGCCGAGCAGAAATCCCAGGAAGATGCCGCCGGCGAGCTTGATGGTGGCCAGGGCCCAGAGCGGCGCATACGGAATGGCGGCGAGGTCCACGATCTCGACGTCGCCGGCCTCGACTTCCTCGGCCATGCGCGCCCGCTGGTAGTCCTGCCGCAGCTGATCGCTGACGGCACTGAGCGCCTCTACCCGGCGGTTCAGCCGCATTTCCTCCTCCGCCATCGCGGGAAGGATTTGGATGGACTGCCCGCTCTGCCGGTGGAGGGTGGCCAGCGAGGTGATACGAGCATCGAGCGATGCGACGTGACTGCTCACGGCCTGGACCAGCAGACCCTGCGACGACGCGATCAAGGCGCGCAGTTGCAGGACGTCCGGATTGGTCGGTGCCGCCGCCCATGGACCGGTCGTCATCGAGTCCAGGCGGAACTGGTACTTGTTGAGCTCGCTGAAGAGCGAGCTGATCGTAGGGTTGTCCGCGAGCGCCGGAGAGGTGGCGAGCGCCCGCAGGGCGTCATTCAGGTCGGCGTCACTGCCGGTCCTGAGCTGCTTGAGAAGGGCCGCGTACGTATTACGGTCGGCCTCGAGCTCCGCCTGGCGCCCTTCGAGCGTGATCATGGCGCTCTGCTCGGCCTGCAGCTTGCTGGCGGAACTGGCGAGCATCTGCCGGCTCCGGAAGCTGGCAAGCTCCGCCTGCGCCCGGTTGAGGAGGCTGTCGGTGCGATCGAACTGCTGCTCCAGGAAGACCCGCCGGCGCGTCGATTTCTCCTTCGCAGACTGCAGGTTCAGCATCTGGAACGAGTTCACCGCGCTATTGACGATCGCGGCAGCGAGGCGCTTGTCGATGGACTTGTAGGCGATCTGGATGACGTCGGTCCCTGTGCGCGGCATCACCAACAGGGACTGCTGCAGCGACCCGATGGCCTGCTCGCGCGGAAGCACTGCCAAGAGGGTGTGATCGACCGCCGGTCGGCTCGGTACCTTGAATTGAACGGCCCCGATGCGCAAGACCTCCCCATAGGGTGCCGTCGCCTGGCGGCTCCCGAAGTGCGCCGTCACCTTGTCGGCGGAAAACTCGAGCGTGACGGAATCGGCGCCGACCCGCGGATCCACCTTCACGTCGGAGAGCTGACTGGCGAGAAACCCGCGCTCCTTAGGAACGACCTGGAGACCCAGCGAGTCGACCACCGCACTCAGCACACTCCGGCTCCGAACCAACTCGACCAGCGACAGCATGGGATCGGCGGTCCGCCCCAGCTCGGGGCCGGGCTGTTCCATGTTCCCGGTGAGCTGCCGGCGCTCACCCGCCAGCCTGATCAGGGAGGTCGCCTGGAAAGTGGGGGGCTCCATCGCGGCCATGAAGGCACCGATCGCTGCGCCGACGACGGTCATCAGCGCGATGACGCGCCAACGCCGGCGCAGCACCCCGATCAGGTGACTGAGCGAGACGTTCTGTGCCGCGTACTGGTCAGCGGTCGCTGGCGCAACCGTGCCGGAAAGCAGGCGCTGATCAGGGGAGTGTTCGGGCATGCCCTACCTGTTCCATCGCCGCGTCACGAGCGCAATCGAGGCCAGGGATCCGAGGAGGCCGACCACCGGCAGAAGCACGTCCTTGAAGAAGGACTTCTTGCGATCAACCACGATCTGGTCGCCAGAACGCACCGGACTTTGACCGAGCAGGTCGGTGGGGTTCGTCAAGTCGAAGAACATCTCGCCACGGGCACTTCCCTCGGTTCGAAAGATTCGGACCTGATCGCGCTTGCCGTACTGAGTGGTGCCCCCCGCCCGCGCAACCGCCTCGGCAAGTGTCGTCTGCGGATTGACGGCGAAGACGGAGGGACGCGGCACTTCTCCCGACACCGAGATGCGGATGAGCGGCTCCATCACGAACTGAGGATTCTGGTCGTACTCGGACAGGAAGCGACGAATGTTCGCCTCCGCGGCGGCGAGTGAAATTCCCGCCACACGCACGGCGCGATACAGCGGATGAGTGATGGTTCCGTCGGGACCGACGAGGAAATCACCACTGAATTCCGGCTTCCTCCATACCTGGATGCGGATCGAGTCGCCGGGCTCGAGGGTGCCGACACTTCCGGTAGGAGCCGGGGTCTGGGCGGCGAGGCTGGATGCGCCAGCAAGCGCGGCCAGCAAGCCGAAAAGGGCCAGGAGTCGCATTCGTCCTCAGCGGTGCGGTTGAGCGGGAACGGAGCTTGGCAGGCGAGAGCCCGGCCCTCGTATGAACACGCTACGGCGACGAGCAGAATCCATGCCTGCCGATGCACGGAGCCGGACGAACGTCCCGCGGGTCGCCGCAAGGCAATGTAGCCTCAAGGCTTCTGAAAGTGCAGACGGCCCGCGCGCGGGATTGGACCGCGGGGACCTCCGACCCCTACTCGCGAGACCACACACGGGTTACCGCGAATCCCAGCAAGCTCTTGCGCTTAGCCAAGGGGCGCGCCCCTCGCTCCGGCCCGCCCCCCCCCCGGCGGGGCCCTAGAAGATCCGGATGATCTTCGCGACCGACGGGACATCATCCTGGTTCAGGATAAACACCATGTAGTGCCCCGGCGGAGCCCGGTTGGGCGAGCTGGGCGCCGTCACCGTGAGCCCGGTCCCATCCTTGGTGAACGACAGCCACTGAAAGCGCTGGTTCTGGTCGAACGCGTGGGTCACCGCGCCGAGCCTGATGAGGCTCACGTGGGTGATTGCCCCGGCGTTCGGGGTCAGGATCCGGAACTCGTCGCCATACCGCACCTCCGAGGGCGCGCTGGTGATGGTGGGCTGCGTTCCCCGGAAGAGGTAGGGAGGGGAGAAGAACTCCCCGTTCTGCTCGGCGGGCGCGCCGCCGCCATCGCCACTGCCGGCATTCAGCACCCGACCGTCAGGCAGGAGAAGTGAGGTCCCGTGGTAGCCCCGGGTGACGGCGTTGCTGGCCAGGATGGTCCATCTTCCGGTCCGTGGATCCCAGATTTCCGCCGCATGGACCCCCTTGGTTACATCGTTGAATTCCGTTCCGGCAACCCCTCCGGTCGCGAGTACCTCACCGGTCGGGAGAACGGTGAGGTTGTGGTGCCGCCTGGCAAACGCCATCGAGCCCGTCCAGGTCCATTTCGGCGCCGCCTGGTTGAGGTCGATCACCTCTGCGGTGTTGGTCGTCCGCGCGCCGCCCGAGTAGAGGATCTTGCCGTCCTCGTACATCACCGCCGAGCCGTACTCCCGGGCCAGCATCTTTGTCGGCCCCTTCCTCCACGAGCCCGCCCCCGACGTGGAAAGAAATCGGGTGTTGCGGGCGGAACCCGCCACGTAGACCGTGCCATCGGGAGCCAGGAACTGTCGGGGATAGTAGGGGAGCGATTGAGACGCCCCGGTCAACTGGCGGACCGATCCATTGCTCCACACTTCGGGGATCGTGACCACCGCGCCGGCCTGGTCCCTGCCGGCCGTTATCACGACGTCGTTGTTGGCCATTGTGGTGGTCGTGGGGTACCAGCGGCCACGCGCCATCGGCGCGCCGGAGGTCCATGTAGTGGCCGCGAAGTAGGTGATGTTGGGGAGTCCGTGGTTGTTGCTGATGTGCCCGCCGGCGAGGAACACCCGGCCGTCAGGAAGCAGCGTGTGCCCGGCGCAAAAGAGGAGGGCCGGGCTCGGGACCGGTGTGAGGTCGCCGCTGAGTGGGTCCAGGATCTGCGGCGTACCCCCGTTGCCGAAGGCGAGTACGCGCCCGTCGGGCAGGAGTGGGGAAGTATGGTTGGTTCGCGGTGTGGCCATGGAGCCAGCGGTGAGCGTAAAGGAGTCCGTGGCCGGATTGTAAAGTTCCG
>CAYYXP010000256.1:0-5790 GCA_964475685.1 uncultured Gemmatimonadaceae bacterium
GCCGCCTGGAGCGCCGCGGCTGCGGCTTCCTCGCCCTTGTTGCCGGCGGAGCCGCCGGCCCGGTCCACCGCCTGCTGCATCGTGTCCACCGTGAGCACGCCGAAGCCGACCGGCACACCGTGGCGGAGCGCCACCTCGCCCAACCCCCGCGCGGCTTCCCCGGCGACATACTCGAAATGCGGGGTGTCCCCCCGAATCACCGCGCCCAATGCCACGAGGCAGCTGTACCGCCCCGTCGCCGCCGCCGCGCTCGCCGCAACGGGCAGCTCGAAGGCGCCGGGAACCCAGATGACATCGAGGTCCTCCCGGGCGAGGCCGGCCTCGCGGCAGCAGGCGACGGCGCCCTCGAGGAGGCGCGACGTGATCAGCTCGTTGTATCGGCTGACGAGGATCGCCACGCGCCCGGTCGGGCGGAGGCGGGGAGAGAAGTCGGGCACGGGCTCAGTGGGCGAGAAGGTGGCCGAGCTTATCGCGCTTGACCTGGAGATACCCGCGATTCTCCTGGTTCGGGTCGGCGACGAGCGGCACGCGCGCGGTGATCTGGAGCCCGTAGCCTTCGAGGCCGACCAGCTTCCGGGGGTTGTTGGTCATGACCCGGATCGTCGAGAGACCGAGGTCGCGCAGGATCTGCGCGCCGATGCCGTAGTTGCGAAGGTCGGGCGCGAAGCCCAGCCGCTCGTTGGCCTGCACCGTGTCCGCGCCGGAGTCCTGGATCTCGTACGCGCGCAGCTTGTTCAGCAGGCCGATGCCCCGCCCCTCCTGGTCGAGGTAGACGATGGCGCCCCTGCCCTCCCGGGCCACGAGCTCCATCGCGCGGTGGAGCTGCGGACCGCAGTCGCATCGCTGCGAGCCGAAGACGTCGCCGGTGAGGCACCGCGAGTGCATGCGGACGAGGACGTCCGGCTGTCCCGCCACCTCGCCGTAGACCAGGGCCACGTGCTCCGCCTGGTCCGCGTCGTTCCGATAGCCGATGATCGCGAAGTCGCCGAACTCGGTGGGGAGCCGCGCCTCCGCCACGCGATGGACCAGCTGTTCCTTCTGCAACCGATAGGCGACCAGCTGCGCCACCGTGACGAACGAGAGCTTGTACTGGGCGGCCATCGCCTCGAGATCGGCCCGGCGCGCCATCGAGCCGTCGACGTTGAGGATCTCGCAGATGACGCCGGCAGGCAGCAGTCCCGCGAGGCGGGCGAGGTCCACGCTGGCCTCGGTCTGACCCACCCGCTGGAGGACGCCTCCCGGCCGCGCGCGCAGCGGGAAGATGTGCCCCGGACGCCGGAGGTCGGAGGGAACGGTGGCCGGGTTGATGGCGACGTGGATCGTGGTCGAACGGTCGCTCGCCGAGATCCCGGTGGTGACGCCGAAGCGCCGCTCGGCGTCTATGCTCACCGTGAAGGCGGTGGACAGCTCCTCGGTGTTGCGTTCGGCCATCTGCGGCAAGCCGAGCTGATCGCAGCGTTCCCCGGTGAGCGCGAGGCAGATCAGGCCCCGTCCGTGGAGCGTCATGAAGTTGATGGTCTCGGGCGTGACCAGCTCGGCCGCGCAGACGAGGTCGCCCTCGTTCTCCCGGTCCTCGTCATCGGCGACGATGACGAGTTTCCCGTTCCGAAGATCCTCGATCGCCTGTTCGATGGTGCCGAAGGTGGTCATGGGGACCGCATGAGGTGGCGGACGTACTTCCCTATCGTGTCGGCTTCCAGATGGACCGGGTCACCCACCCGGAGCGCACCGAGAGTCGTATGAAGTAAGGTAAACGGAATCAGGGAGATCTGGACCACGCCGGGGGTCGGCAGATCGTTGATCGTCAGGCTCACCCCGTTCACCGTGATGGACCCGAGCGGGATGGACACACTCGCCACCGCCGGAGGCACTTCGAGATCCACCAACTGCGCGTCGCCGCGAGCCGCCACGTCCCGGACAGTGCCGACCCCATCCACGTGCCCCTGGACCAGGTGCCCGCCCAGGCGATCGCCCGCTCGAACGGCTCGCTCCAGATTGACCCGCCTGCCGACATCGTAAGTGCCGAACAGCGTTCGATCTAGTGACGTCTGTATAATGTGAAATGTGAGGTCTTTTTCGGCCTGCCGGTCCACCGTGAGGCAGGCGCCGTCCACCGCGACGCTCTCCCCGTTCGCCATGTTGGGCCACGGCGCACGAATGGTGAGCCCCAGCCCGTCGGAGTCACGGCTGACGGCGCGCACCGTGCCCACGGCTTCGATGATGCCGGTGAACATCAGTCGCGGTCCACCATGAGCAACGTGTCCTCCCCGAGCGGCCTGCGGTCGCTCACCTGCCATCGCGCCGCCTCGCTCAGCGAGGTGGAGGGAAGCCCCGCCGTGGCGGGCAGCGCCCCGGCGCCGAGCCAGAGGGGACTCTGTATCCAGTAATACCTGTTCACCAGCCCGGCCGCGAGGAGGGCGCCGGCCAGGCGACCGCCGCCTTCCACCAGGAGCGATCCGACGCCGCGCGATCGCAGGTGCGCCAGCGAGGCCGCCAGATCCCCGGAGCGGAACACCTCGACGCCCGCAGCCTCGAGCAATCCGACCCGATCGGCCTCGGCGCCCGGCGCCACGATCACTATCGTCGGAGCGCTTCGCGCCGTTTTCACCACGGTGAGCCCGAGCGGGATGTCGGCGTCGGCGGCAAACACCACGCGCAGCGGATTGACCCGCGGCTGCAGCGGTCCCCGAACCGTGAGCGAGGGATTGTCGACGCGGGCCGTCACTCCGCCGACGGCGATGGCGTCGAATCCGGCGCGGAGCCAGTGCACGTACGCCCGCGCCTCGTCACCCGACACCCAGCGCGAGCTGCCGTTCGCGTCGGCGATCCGCCCGTCGAGCGAGGTGGCAAGTTTCAGGGCGACGAAGGGACGGGACGGCTCCCGGAGAGCGTGCAGGAAGGCGGCATTCTGTACGGCGGCGGCGCGCTGGAGGAGGCCGAGCTCCACCTCGATGCCGGCGGAGCGGAGCCGCTCGGCTCCTCCCCGGGCCACCGGGTTGGGATCGGGGAGCGCTGCCACCACCCGACTGACGCCGGCCGCGATGAGCGCGTCCACACAGGGCGGTTGCTTCCCATGGTGGGCGCACGGCTCCAGCGTCACCACGGCCGTGGCCCCCCGTGCCGACGCGCCTGCCTGCGCGAGCGCCCCGACCTCGGCGTGCGGCCCGCCGTATTCCGCATGCCACCCCTCGCCCACGATCACACCGTCCTTGAGAATCACGGCGCCGACGAGCGGATTGGGCTGTACTCGCCCCCATCCTCGCCAGGCGAGGTCGAGAGCGCGGGTCATTGCCTCCAGCGGCACCATCGGCGGCTCGGTCAGGGACGAGCGAACCGGACCGCGGTGGTTCCGCGTCGGATCTCGCCGATCGGCCAGGTGTCCACCCCGTCGGCCCGCGCGGCGGCCTGGGACGCGGGGACCGCACCGGGCGGCAGGACCGCGATGAGTCCGACGCCGAGGTTGAAGACGTCGCGCATTTCCTCGGGCGACACCCCCCCCGCCTGCTCAAGCGCGGCGAAGAGCAAAGGCATAGGCCACGCGTCCGGATCCACCACCGCCTCGCATCCGGCCGGCAATATCCGCACGAGGTTGCCGGGGATGCCTCCACCAGTGATGTGGGCGAGTCCGTGCATCCGATCGAGCACCGGCGTCACGCTCCGGAAGTAGCTGCGGTGAATGGCGAGGAGCGCATCGGCGACGGTCAGACCGGTCTCGCCAAGCATATCATCCAGCTCGAGGCGCATCTGGTCGAAGACGATACGGCGTGCCAGGGTGTACCCGTTGGTGTGCAGCCCGGTGGAGGCGTAGCCGAGCAGCACGTCTCCCGGCACGATCCCGTCCCCATGCAACGCGCGGTCCTCCTCCACCACGCCGATGATGGTCCCGGCGAGGTCATACGTCCCGGGCTGGTACAGCCCCGGCATCTGGGCCGTCTCTCCGCCGGCGAGCGCCATCCCGTGCGCGCGACACCCGCGCGCGATGCCCTCGACTATCCCGGCGATCTGCTCGACCTCCAGTGCCGCTCCCGCGATGTAGTCCATGAACGCGATGGGCGTGGCGCCGTGCACCAGGATGTCGTTGACGCTGTGGTTGACGAGGTCCTCGCCCACCCCGTCGAAGCGCCCCGCCTTGAGGGCCACCAGGACCTTGGTGCCGACGCCGTCGGTGCTGAGCACGAGCGTCGGCTTGGTCATGCCGGCCGGCACCCGCACCATCCCGCCGAACGCGCCCACCTTCCCGGTGGACAGCCCCGTCCGGGTCCCGGCGACGAGCGCACCGATCCGCGCCTTGGCGGCGTCCGCAGTCGCCAGGTCCACTCCCGCCGAGGCATACTGGCTCACGCCACCTCCTCCGCCAGCTCCACGTGGGTCAGGTCCTTGAAGGCGCGCACCCTCGCCTCGACGTCGGTCAGCGTGACCCAATCGAACCCGCGAATGCCGAACTGCTCGACGGCGTACGATCCCATGGTGGCGCCGTACACCATCGCCCGCCGGAGGTTGTCGTCGGAGACGGCGCCGGTGCGCGCCAGGTAGCCCATGAACCCTCCGGCGAAGGCATCGCCCGCGCCGGTCGGATCGAAAACGTTCTCCAGCGGGAACGCCGGCACGTAGAAGGTGCGTGACGGGCCGATGAGAAGCGCGCCGTGCTCCCCCTGCTTGATGACGACGCGCTTGGGCCCGTGGTCGAGGATCCACTTCCCCGCCCGGTGGATGTTCCAGTCACCGCTCAGCTCGCGCGCCTCGCCGTCGTTCACCATCAGGATGTCCACTCGCGAGAGGAGTTCGAGCAGCACCGCCTTCTTTCCCTGGATCCAGTAGTTCATCGTGTCGCACACGACCATCGTCGGCTGTTCGACCTGGGAGAGCACGCCGATCTGAAGTTCGGGGTCGATGTTGCCGAGAAAGAGAAATTTTGCCGAGCGGAACCGGGAGGGGAGCCTGGGCTGAAAGTCGGCGAAGACGCCGAGTCGCGTCTCCAGCGTCTCCCTGCTTTGCAGATCGTAGGAGTACTTCCCCTTCCACCGGAAGCTCTCTCCCGGGGCATGCTCCACACCGGACCAGTCGATGCCGCGCGGCGCCAGGCGCTCCAGCTCTGTCACCGGGAAGTCGCTGCCGATCACGCCGACCACCTGCACCGGATGCAGGATCGCCCCGGCAACGCTGAAGTAGACCGCGGAGCCGCCGAGGGCGTCGGCAGTCTCGCCGAACGGCGTGAAGATGGAATCGAGCGCGATACTGCCGACGACGAGGAGGCTCATCAGGTCACATCCGGTCGGGGGCGGAGATCCCCAGCAGGGCGAGGGCGTTGGCGAGCGTGATCCGCGCGGCGCGGGCCAGGAGGAGCCGGGCCTGCTCGGTCGCCGCCCCCTCGGGCGCGCCGATCGCGCGGGTATGGTGGTACCAGGAGTGCACGGCGGTGGCCAGCTCGTGAAGGTAGACGGTGACCCGGTGCGGCTCGCGCTCCTGTGCGGCCCGCTCCACGATCTCCGGGAAGGTCACCAGCTTCTTCAGCAGCTCGCCGTCCTGGGGCGCGGGGAGTGCAGCGAGGTCGAGATCGCCCTCCACCGCCTCCGCTTCCCGCCCCGCGGTGCGGAAGATGCCGCTCAACCGCGCGTGCGCCATCTGGACGTAGAAAACCGGGTTCTCGTCGCTCTGGCGCTTGGCGAGGTCCACGTCGAAGTCGAGGGGGCTGGCGCCCTTCCGCATGAGGAAGAAGTAGCGCGCGGCGTCCACGCCGACCTCCTCGTAGAGGTCGCGCAGGGTGACGAACTCGCCGCTCCGCTTCGACAT
>CAYYXP010000257.1:0-6463 GCA_964475685.1 uncultured Gemmatimonadaceae bacterium
AACCCATTGTGGCCCTGGCAGACCGAGTTGTCGCCGTCGCGGATGCGCAGCTCCGTCACTGTATCGAGGAGGTGTTTGCGGGCGTAGGCGGCGTAGACGTTGGTCGTGCCCGGGTCGGCGCCCATTCCGAGGAGCGCGATCCGGCCGGCCGCCTTGAAGTCGGCGTCAAGCCGGAACTGGTCTTCGAGCTTGGGAATGCCGTCGTCGTCGGAGCCGCCGCTGGCCAGGTCGATGTAATGGCAGCCGGCCTCGAGGCAGGCACGCATGACGTCGAGGTTGGTGGCCGGCAATGCGGCGTTCAGGACTATGGTGGCGCCGATCTCCCTGATGGTCCGGGCGACATGGGCCTGGTTACCTGCGTTCAGCTGCAGCGATGAAACCCGGGGATCCTTCAACCGGTCCGCAAGGTGGGATGCGCGGGCGGACACCGCGTCGGCGATGACGAGTTGCTCGAGCGTCGCTTCCTGCACGAATTTCAAGGCGGACACGGTCCCCACCGCGCCGGCGCCCAACATCAGGACTTTCACACACTCCTCTTTTCACTGTTGGCGCGGCACCCGGTCCGGAGGCTGGGCCTCCTCGCCCCCGCCGCTGATGGGGGCTCGCAGCTCAAGGAGAAAGTCAGCTGCGAGAGTGGACCCTCCGCTTGGTCGGAGGATGCAAACACGCCGCCCCGCGTGCGGGGGGCGTACAGCCATACTAGCCCACGCCCCCCGCTACCTGTCCAGCCCCCCCCACCCCCTGCCAGTGGCAGGCACGGTTTGGGGCGTGTGTTCATACAGTGTGACAACTGGTTGGCAAGATGATTCTTAACGCCATGCCACTCGGCGGGCTCGAATACTTATGCAGTGGTGGATCTACGCCGTGTGCTCCTCCCGCAGCAATCTCGCCCAGACCACGATGACCGCCACCGAAACGAGAAAGATGACGGTTGACGCCGCGTTGACCTCGGGCGTAATGCCCCGGCGGAGCAGGCCCCAGATGTGGAGCGGGAGGGTATTCTGCCGCCCGATGAGGAAGAACGTCACCGCGATTTCGTCGAGACTCAGCGTGAACACGAGGAGCCCCGCGCCGAGGACGGCGGTGCGGATGCCCGGAAAGGTGACGTGGCGGAACGTCTGCCAGCCATTGGCGTAGAGGTCCTGGCTCGCCTCCTCCTGGGCCCGGTCGAGGCGTTGCAGCCGGGCGAAGACCTGGGTGATCACCACCGACGTGAGCGCCGCCGCGTGGCCCAGCACCACCGGCCACCCGGGTACGAAGGGGAAGCCGCTCGAGAGCCGGAGGCCGACGAAGCTGAAGAAGGTGAGAAGTGCCACGCCGGTGATGATGCCGGGAAGGATGAGAGGAAGCAGCACCAGGCGGCGGAAGGCGGTCTTGCCCGGGAAGTCGAGCCGGTCGAGCACGAATGCCCCGGGCACGCCTACCAGAAGGGCGATGACGACGGCGAGAAGGGCCAGCTTGACGCTCGCGAGCGCGGCATCGATCATGGCGCGGTCGTGGGCCAGGGCGCCGTACCACCGGAGCGTACCCAGCTGCAGCGGCCAGGCGATGATCGGCGAATCGTGGAACGAGTAGATGATCACTACGACGAGCGGCAGGTAGATGAAGGCGAAGACGCCGATCCCCGCGGTCCACAGGACCGCCGTGAGGGGATCGGCCCGCGGCGCCTGGCCGCTCATACCCCGGCCCCTCCGCGGACCGAACCGATCATCCGGTCGCTCTGGCCGCCGTAGTTCATCGCCGTCTCCACCCGGTTGGCGAGCCAGAGGAGAAACAGGGTGAGCAGCAGCACCACCACCGAGACGGCGGCGCCGAGGGGCCAGTTGTACGCCACGCCGAAGAGGCTCCAGACCAGGTTCGAAACCATGAGCGCGCTGTCGTTGCCGCCGAGCAGTTGCGGCGCGAGGAAGTCTCCCATGCTGAGCACGAAGGCAAAGGTCGACCCCGCCAGGACGCCGGGAAGCGAGAGCGGGAGGACGACCCGCAGGAAGGTCTGCCACCGGCTGGCGTAGAGGTCCTGGCTCGCCTCCTTGAGCGCGGGCGGAATCGCCTCGAGGACGGCGTAGATCGGCATCAGGGTGAACGGCGTGTAGATGTGAGTGAGCGCCAGGATAACGGCCCACCGGCTGTAGAGCAGGAAAGTCAGCGGGTGGTCGATGACGCCCACCGCCTGCAGCAAGCCGTTGAGAATGCCCTCCTGGCCCAGAATGATCTTCCACGCGTAGGCCCGCACGAGGTAGCTGACCCAGAGCGGGATGATCACCGCCATGTACATGAGGTGCTTGTGCCGCCGCACCTTGAACGCCAGCAGGTAGGCGAGGGGGTACGCGAGCAGGAGCGAGAAGAGCGTCACCCGGAGAGCGATGCCGGCGGAAAAAAGGATCGTGTCGGGGTAGAGGGCGGTGCCGAAGAGCCGGCGGTAGTTCTCGAGGGTCAACTCGTGGGTGATCGTCCCGCCCTTCAGGCGCCAGAACGAATGCACCAGCAGGAGCACGTAGGGAATGAACAGCAGCGCCGTGACGAAGCCGACCGGCACCGCCGCCGCAACCGCGGTGCGGAGCGCCGGGCGAGCGCGGATCCGGTCAAAGAGGGTTGGGCGCTCAGTTGCCGACACAGCGCCCATGCTCGACCGGCCAGGCGAGGCTGACCGGCGCGCCGATGGTGACACTGGTGCCCGAGGGCACATTGGCGACGAGGCGCTGCCCGCCCGGCAGCTCGACGTGCATCCTGAGGGCCGACCCCGCGTAGACCGCGTCGCTCACGGTACCCGAGACCAGGTTCTGCCCCGCCGGCGCCTGGCCGCCGTCCGCCAGGCGGATCGCTTCCGGCCTCACGGTGAGCCACGCCTCGCTGCCCGGAGCGAGGTCGGCGTCAGCCAGGCCTCGCAGCGTCGTGTCGCCCAGGTGGAGCGTGGCCATGCCCTGGCCGCTTTCCGCGACGATGCCGGGCAGCATATTGGTCTCCCCGATGAAATCCGCGACGTAGCGCGAGGCGGGCCGGTCGTACAGCTCGCGGGGGGTCCCCGATTGGGCGATGCGCCCCTGCCGCATGAGCACGATCCGGTCGCTCATGGTGAGCGCTTCCTCCTGGTCGTGCGTCACGTACACGAAGGTGATCCCCAGGTGGGTCTGCAGGTGCTTGAGCTCGAGCTGCATCTCTTTCCGCAGCTTGAGATCGAGCGCGCCGAGCGGCTCGTCAAGCAGCAGCACGCGCGGCCGGTTGACCAGCGCGCGCGCCAGCGCGACCCGCTGCTGCTGCCCGCCGGAGAGCTGTCGGGGAGCGCGGCCCCCGAGCTGCTCCAGCTTCACCATCTCCAGGGCCCGGGTGACCCGCTCCTCCCGCTCGGCCGGCGGCACCCGCTTCATGCGGAGGCCGTAGGCGATGTTCTCCCGCACGCTCATGTGGGGGAAGAGCGCGTAGTGCTGGAAGACAGTGTTGATGTCGCGCTTGAAGGGCGGGAGCGCGCCGATCGGCGCGCCCGACATGAGGATCTCGCCACCGGTGGGACGCTCGAACCCGGCGATCATCCGGAGCGTGGTGGTCTTGCCCGAGCCCGAGGCGCCGAGGAGCGTGAGAAACTCCCCGGCCGCGATCTCCAGCGACAGATCGTCTACCGCCGCGAATTCTCCGAACCGCTTGGAGAGGTGGCGCAACTCCAGGATCGGCAGTCGGAAGGCCTCGTGCCGCCGGGCAATCCTTTCCAGGTCGAGCGGTGGGGCGATGGGCGTGTCCATCGGCGCGGGGCGCTACTTCCCCGCCTTCACCTCGTTCCAGATTTCCTGGTACTTCTCGCGGCGGGGACTCCACTGCCAGAAGTTCACCTTGGTGCCGTAGTCGGTGATGTCCCGCTGGCTGGCGGCCTGCTCGGCCGACATGTAGCCCTTGGCGGCCGGATTGGCCACGATGTACGCTGTCACATCATAGAGCAGCTTCTGGGTGAACGGCTGCGCGCAGTACTCGAGCCAGGCGTACGCCGCATCGAGGTTCGTGGCGCCCTTCGTCAACACCCAGTGGTCCGCCCACGCCGTCGTCCCTTCCCTCGGGATCGTCTCGCCGGCGGGGAAGTTGGCCTGGCGGAGCTGGTTGGTCATCAGCGGCCACCCCTCACCCGCGACGATTTCACCGCTCTGGAAGAGCTGGGTCATGTCGCCGGCGGTTACCCAGTACTTGCGGACGTTGGGCCGCAGCTCGAGCATCTTCGCCTTGACCTTGGCGAGATCCTCGTCGGACAGGTTGTAGAGCTTGGCCGGGTCGTTCGGATCATCCATGCCGAGGTATTGCGCCACCATGTACAGCGTCGCGATGTCGTCCTGCAGCGACAGCTTGCCCCGGAACTTCTTGTCCCACAGCACGCCCCACGAGTCGGGCGCGAGCTTGATCTTGGTGGTGTCGTAGATGAGGGGGTTGGGTCCGAACGCCCACGGCACCCCATACACCGAGCTGTCCTTCTTCGCGACCTTCAGGTTGCGGAACCCCTCACTCAGATCGCCGTAGCTGGGAATGCGCTTGAGGTCGAGCGGGCTGGCCAGTCCGGCGTCGATGATCGCGGTGGCCGCGTCGCTCGAGGGCGAGATCAGGTCGATCGTCTCGGCCCCGCCCGCGCGGAGCTTGGCCACGAGGTCGTCGCTCGATCCCATGTAGGTGGCATTCACTTTCACGCCGCACGCGTCCTCGAACGGCTTGGTGAAGAGGGTATCGGTGTAGCCCTCCCACACCATGAAATTGAGCTCGCCGCCGATCGGCTTGGCGCACACCTGGGCCAGGTACGTCGCGGCGTCGGTCCGCGCATCACCGGTGGGCGTAATGGTGATCTTCGCGGTTTCGGCGACGGGGGCCGCGGCCGGCTTTTCTCCGCCTCCGCATGCCGCGATGGCAAACGCCAGGAGAGCAAGCCCCGCGGACCTGGATGAACACGGACATGTCATGGGTGTACTCCTCGGCCCTGATCGTATGTGGGAACGGAAGACGGAAGCCGTCGTCTGGCTCAATGCTACATCGCGCCGCGAGGAGTGCGCTAGAGGGTGAGATGGGGGTGGCGGAACGGCTCGCCGCTCCTTACTTCTACGGGAAGTCCCCCAACCCGAGGCCCCCATGTCCGGCGTCATCCACCTCCAGACCGAGATCCCCGGTCCCAGGAGCCGAGCCCTCCTCGACCGGCGCGCCCGGGCGGTTCCCAGGGGCGTCCCCGCGGTGACGCCGATCGCCGTCGCCTTTGCCGAAGGGTCCGTGATCACCGACGCCGACGGGAACCGGTTGATCGACTTCGGCGGCGGCATCGGCGTGGTGAACACCGGGCACCGGCACCCCGGCGTGGTCCAGGCGGTGCGCGATCAGCTCGACCGGTTCGCCCACGTCTGCTTCCCGGTCTCGACCTACGAGCCGTACGTCGAGCTGGCCGAGCGGCTCAACCGGATCACCCCCGGCTCGCACGAGAAGCGCACCTTTTTCGTGAACAGTGGCGCGGAGGCGGTGGAGAACGCGGTCAAGGTGGCGCGGAGCTTTACCGGGCGGCAGGCAATCCTCTGCTTCGAGCACGGATTCCACGGCCGCACCAATCTGGCGATGGGGCTCACCTCGAAGGTCATGCCGTACAAGAAGGGATTCGGACCCTTCGCTCCGGAGATCTACCGCATTCCCTACCCCTACTGCTACCGGTGCGGAGAAGGCCCCGCCGGCGGGCGCTGCTGCCTGGCCGACACGGCGCGGCTCGAGGCCACACTCGCAGGGACGGTAGATCCGGCATCGGTCGCCGCGGTCATCATGGAGCTCGAGCTCGGAGAAGGGGGGTTCGTGCCCGCCCCCGTCGAGTATGTCCGGATGCTGGCCGCCTTCGCAAAGCAGCACGGGATCCTGTTCATCGCCGACGAAATCCAGACCGGCTTCGGGCGCACGGGGAAACTCTTCGCCTCGGAGCATTACGACCTCGTGCCCGACATCATCATCACCGCCAAGTCCCTCGCCGGCGGCCTGCCGCTCGCCGCCGTCACCGGGCGCGCCGATGTCATGGAGGCTTCCCAGGTCGGGGGGCTCGGCGGCACTTACGGCGGCAATCCACTTGCCTGTGCCGCCGCGCTCGCCGTGATCGACGCGATGGAGGCCGAGGGCATCCCGGCGCGTGCCGCCCGGGCGGGCGCCCGGGTCGCCGCCCGGTTCCGGTCGTGGGCCTCGCGCTACCCGTGCATCGGCGACGTTCGCGGGCTTGGGGCGATGATCGGCATGGAGCTCGTCACCGACCGCGAGAGCCGGACGCCGGACAAGGCGCTCGCCGGCCGGCTCGTCGCCGCCGCGCTCGAGCGGGGACTGATCCTCCTGTCCTCCGGAACCCATGGCAACACCATCAGGGTGCTCGCTCCGCTCACGACCGACGACGCGATCATCGACGAGGGCCTCGATGTCCTCGGCGCCGCGCTCGAGGCGGTCGCGGGACGGTCCCCGGCAATGGCATGAGCATTGACCGGGCGCG
>CAYYXP010000258.1:0-63203 GCA_964475685.1 uncultured Gemmatimonadaceae bacterium
GGCGGCCGACGTGATCGCGCAGATTCGCGGGACCGATGCTCAGGCCTGAAACGAAGAGCCGCGCCCGCGCCCTGCAGCTGCTCTATGCGTGGGAGATGCAGGGCCGCCCGGAGATGCCGGGAATCGCGAGCGGGCTCTCGCGTCTCACCGGGCCGGAGCCGCGCATCCTCGATCGTGCCGAGCAGCTTGCGAACGAGGTCGTGGCGGATGTCGGGGCGCTCGACGCGGAGGCCGCCCGCGCGAGCGAGAACTGGCGCCTCAGCCGCATCGCGGTCGTCGAGCGGAACATCCTGCGGTTGGGCATCCACGAGCTTCGCCGCGGGGAAGTGCCGCCCAAGGTGGCGATCGACGAGGCGGTCCGTCTGGCGCACTGGTTCGGGGGGGTGCGTGCGCCCGGATTCGTGAACGGCGTGCTGGATTGCGTCGCCCGGGCCACCGGGCGGCTGTGAGCGGCGCCCGACGCCTTGGCCGATGAACATCCTGCTCGTCAACTGGCGGGACCGGGAGAACCCTGAAGCGGGTGGAGCAGAGGTTCACCTCTTCGAGATCTTCGGCCGGCTCGCCGCCGCGGGCCATCGTGTCCGATTGGTGTGCTCGGGATGGAAGGGTGGAGCGGCGACGGCCGAGGTGGACGGCGTTCGGGTGGAACGGGTGGGAACTCGGAACAGCTTTGCGGTGCTGGGACGAGGGGCGGTGCGGCGGGCGATACGGTCGGAGCGTCCCGACGTGCTCGTTGAGGACATCAACAAGCTGCCTCTCTTTCTCGCGCACCAGGGAGTACCCTTCTGCGCGCTCGTGCCCCACCTCTTCGGCGGGACAATTTTCCAGGAGGCATCGTGGCCCATCGCGACCGTGCTGTGGCTGGCGGAGCGGCCGGTGCCGCTGGCGTATCGGGGCTCGGCCTTTCACGCGATCAGCGAGAGCACGCGGGACGACCTGGTGGCGCGGGGAATTCCCGCGCGCAGCGTCCGGGTCATCCATCCGGGGGTGGACAGCGCGCGGCTGACTCCCGATCCCGCCGGCCGGCGCGCGGCGGTGCCGACCTTCTTGTACGTTGGACGGTTGAAGCGTTATAAAGGAATAGGGTACGCCATTCACGCGTTGGCCGTCGCGCGCCGCGAGCGGCCGGAGCTGCGGCTCGTCATCGCCGGCGCGGGAGACCACGAGCCGGACCTCAAGCGGATGACGGACCGGCTGGGCCAGGGTGGCGCGGTGGATTTCCACGGCTTCGTGAGCGAGGCCGAGAAGCTCGTCCTGCTCCGGGAATGCTGGGCCAACCTGTTTCCGTCACCCAAGGAGGGGTGGGGCATCACGGTTGTCGAAGCGGCGGCGTGCGGGACCCCCTCCATCGCGTCGGACAGTCCGGGGCTCCGGGACTCCGTGGTGGACGGCGAGACCGGGTCCCTCGTTCCCCACGGAGATGTCCGGGCGCTCGCCGACCGCCTGCTCGAGTTCGCGGGCTCGCCCGCGCTGGTCGCTCGCCGTGGCGCCGCGGCCCGCCGCTTCGCGGAGGGTCTCACCTGGGAAGCCGCCGCGTCGGCCACGGAGCGGCATCTCCACGACATCATCGCCGGCACGGCGCTCCGCTGAGCCGGAGGAGGCATCATGCAGACAACGATCACCGCCCGGCACTGCGAGGTCTCCGACGCGCTGAAGGAGCGCGCGCGCACAGTGGTGGAGCGGTTGGGCGGCATCGCCACCCGTCCGATCGAATCGGCGGTGGTGTTCGATACCGAGGGGCCGGCGCAGACCGCCGAGCTCCGGCTCCACGTGGCGCGCGGCGAGGTGCTCGTCGCCCGCGGCGAGGCTGCGGATCACCGGACCGCGCTCGATCGCGCCGAGGAGAAGATGCGGCGCCAGCTGGAGAGGGCTTCCACCCGTCCGCGCCGCACGCGGACGCCGCCGTCGCGCTCGTTATGATGCTGCGCCTGCGCGACTTCCTCTCCCGCCGGGGCGACCCGCTCCAGCTCGAGGCGCTCACCGGCGACCTCGGGCTCGACCGGCAGATGCCCGAGGCCGAGGTGGCGAGCCCGGGGCTGGTGCTGGCCGGGTACACCGGTCGCTTCGCGCCCAATCGCATCCACGTGCTGGGCGAGACCGAGATCACCTACCTCAACTCGCTGTCCCCCGAACAGCGTCAGACCTCGCTGGACAAGTTCTTCAGCTACGACCTTCCCTGCATCTTCGTGACCAAGGGGCAGGAGGTGCCGCCGGAGCTCCTCGAGCTCGCGCGGGCGCGCGCCGTGCCCGTCCTTCGCAGCAAGCTCAAGACGGCGGAGTTCTACCGCCGGGTGAAGCCCATCCTCGAGGAGGCGTTCGCGCCGCGCACCACTCTCCACGGCTCGCTGGCGGACGTCTACGGGGTGGGCCTCCTCTTCGTCGGCCGTTCGGGGATCGGGAAGAGCGAGTGCGTGCTGGACCTGGTCGAGCGGGGCCATCGGCTGGTGGCCGACGATGTCGTGCAGGTCACCCGCCGCGGCAACGACGTCCTCATCGGGCGGGGGCACGAGCTGGCCGCGCACCACATGGAGATCCGGGGCATCGGGCTGATCGACATTCCCGCGCTCTTCGGCGCGCGCTCGGTGCGCCAGCAGAAGCGGATCGAGGTGGTCGTGCAGCTCGAGGCCTGGGAGACCGCCACCGACCCCGATCGCACCGGGCTCGCGCAGGAGGAGACGGTCATCCTCGACGTGGCGCTGCCCCGCGTGGTCGTGCCGCTCAATCCGGGGAAGAACATCACGGTGATCTCCGAGGTGGTGGCGATGATGCACCTGCTCCGTTACTCGGGTGTGGATGTCGCCGCCGCCTTCAACGAGCGGCTCATCAAGCGGATGAAGGAGCAGAAGGGGGTCCGGGAATACCTCCAGGATGACTATGAGTGACGGGCTCCGGGGCGTGGTGGTGTGTCACGCCGGGCTGGCGGAGGCGTTGACCAGGGCGGCCGAGCAGATCACCGGAGTGAGGGGCGCTTTGGTGCCGGTGTCGAACACCGGCTGCGACCGGGGCACCCTCGAGGAGAGAGTCGCCCAGGCGGTGAACGGCGGGCCGGCCGTGGTGTTCGTGGATCTTGCGAGCGGATCGTGCTTCGTCGCCGTGCTCAACCGGCTGCGGGAGACCGCCGGGGTCCGGGTCGTCACCGGGGTGAATCTCGCGATGCTGGTGGAGTTCCTGTTCCACCGCTCCCTGCCGGCGCCGGAGGCAGCTGCCCGGGCGGCCGCCGCCGGCGGCAAGGCGATCGGGACCCGTTGATGCCGATCGTGCTCTGTCGGGTGGACGACCGGCTGGTGCACGGGCAAGTCGTCATCGGATGGGGGCGGCCGATGGCGATCGAGCTCATCATCCTGGTGGACGACGCCGTCGCCGCGAGCCCGTGGGAGCAGGATCTCTACCGCATGGCGGTCTCCGACATCGAGTTGCAGTTCGCCAGCGTGGCGGAGGCGTCGCCGAAGCTCCGCGAGTGGGAGGGCGGCTCCCGGCGCGTTCTCCTGCTGACCGGGGACCTCCCGACCATGGCGGCGCTCCGCGCCGCCGAGCCCTCGGTGGTCCGCCGCATCAATCTCGGCGGCGTGCATCACCGGCCGGGCCGGCGCGAACGGCTGCCGTACCTGTACCTCACCGATGACGAGCTGAGGGGCCTCCTCGCCCTCGAGGCGAGTGGAACGGACATCCAGGCGCAGGACCTGCCCACGACCGCGGTGGTCCCGCTGAGGTCGCTCTCGTGAGCACCGCGCTGCCGTTCGGCGTTCTCGTCGTCTGGGGAACAATTGCCGCGCTCGATCTGGTGAGCGTCCCCCAGGGATTGCTCTCCCGCCCGCTCGTGGTCGGCACGGTCGCGGGGTGGCTCGCCGGTGATCTCGAGGCCGGGATTCGAATCGGCGTGCTCTTTGAGTGCTTCGCTCTCGACGTCCTCCCCATCGGGGCGGTGCGCTACCCCGACTACGGGCCGGCCACCGTCGCCGCCGTGGCGCTCGCCGCCGGGGCGCCGTGGGAGCTCGGACTCGGCGTCGCGGCGGTGCTGGGACTCGTCCTCTCGGCCATCGGCGGGTGGAGCATGCAGCTGGTGCGACGGTGGAACGCGCGCGCCATCCAGAAGCGCTCCGCGGCGCTCGCGGCCGGAGAGGGCAGCGCGATCCGACTGCTTCAGTACGGGGGATTGCTTCGCGACGCGCTCCGCGGGGCCACGCTCACGGCCGTCGGGCTCGCCGTCGTGGTGCTGGCCTGGCAACCGGTATACTCGCTGGACCGGCGGACCGCGTTGGGCCTCAGCCTCGTCGCCATCGGTGGGGCGCTCTCTGCGGCGGTGAGCGGGGCGATCCGGAGCGCGGGGAGGGGCGCGCGCCTCCGGTGGCTGCTCGGTGGCTCCGCTCTCGGGCTTGTGCTGGCGGCGCTCGGGTGAACGGCGGATGGCGGGCCCTGCTCCGGCTCTTCGCGATCCAGGGCACCTGGAACTACGAGCGCATGCTCGGCGTGGGGATGGGGTATGCCGCCGAGCCGCTCCTCGAGGATCTCAAGACGGTGGACCCGGTGCGCCACGGCGAGGCGGTCGTGCGGTCCGCGGAGTTCTTCAACTGCAACCCCAACCTCGCCGGGCTCGCGCTCGGCGCGACGGTGCGGGCCGAATACGAGGCGGTGCCGGGGGCCCAGATTGTCCGGCTTCGCACCGCCCTCTGCAGCCCGCTCGGCGCTCTCGGGGACGAGCTGTTCTGGGCGGGCATGGTGCCCGCGCTGGTCGGCGTGGCTCTCGCCGCCGCGGTGCTCGGGGCAGGGTGGTGGGCCATTGCAGGGCTGCTCGCGACGTATAATCTGTTCCGGCTCGGCACCGGGATCTGGGCGCTGCGTACCGGGTACAACGCGGGGATGAGCGTTGGGTCGGCCATCGGCGCGTCGTGGGTGCCGCGCGCGGTGGCGCGCATCGGTCCGGTGGCGGGTTTCACGGTGGGGATGGCGATTCCACTGGCGGCCGGATGGTTCCTGCGCGGCTTCGGGTGGCCGGGCGGGCTCGGGGCGGCGGCTCTTGCCGCTGTGGGCGTGGCGGTGACGCGATGGTCCGGGCCCTGGCTCACGAGCGTGCGCTTCACCCTGCTGGCGATGGCGCTCCTTCTGCTCTTCAGGCGGGTGGGCCTGTGATCGAGCGGGAAGCCACCATCGTGAACCAGGAGGGCATCCACGCCCGCCCTGCCGCGCGGATCGTGCGCCTGGCAAACACCTTCACCGCGAACATCGAGCTCGCGAAGGACGGAGTCGGAGTGAACGGAAAGAGTATCATGGGGGTGATGATGCTCGCGGCGGAATGCGGCAGCTCCATCACCGTCCGCGCGGACGGCCCGGACGAGGAGCAGGCGGTTGCCGCGCTGGCCGACCTCGTGGCCAGCGGGTTCGGGGAGCCGTAGGATGTCGCGCACCCTGAGGGGGGTCGGTGTTTCCCCCGGCGTGGCCTGCGCGCCGGCGCTCGTGGTGCGCTGGGAGTTCCCCGGCGTTCCCGACAGGGCCGTGCGCCCCGATGAGGTAGATGTCGAGGTCCGCCGGCTTCGCGATGCCGTCGACATCGTCGTCAGTGACCTGCGCGATCTCGGACAGCGGGTGCTGAAGCGCGCCGGCCCCGAGGAGTCCCGGATCTTCGACGCGCAGATTCTGATGGCGCAGGACGAGGACTTCCTCGCGTCGGTCGAGACGCTGATCCGGAACAACCAGCTCAGCGCCGAGACCGCCTACGAGTTCAAGGCGCTCGAGCTCAGGAACCAGTGGTCGGGCGCCGCGCGGCTGCGCGAACGCCTGGCCGATCTCCACGCCATCCAGCTCCGGATGCTCAACCAGCTCCTGGGCCGCTCGGGCCCGGAGCCTTGGTCGGTCCCCGACGAGCACGTCATCGTGGTGGCGCACGAGCTGTCGCCGGGCCTCACGGTGCAGCTCGATCGCGAGCACGTGGTCGGGCTGGTCAGCGAGGAGGGCACCCGCACCGCGCACGCGGCCATCCTCGCCCACTCCCTCGGCATCCCGGCGGTAATGGGGGCGGTCGGCGCTCTGGCGGAGATCCCGGCGGGCACGATGCTTCTGCTCGACGGCCAGAGCGGCACCATCGTCCTCGACCCCACCCGCGCCGAGCTGGAGGAGGCCAAGACCCAGGTGAGCCGCCGCCACCGCCTCGAGCTCCAGCTCGAAGCGGTGGTGGACGCGCCGGCGGTCACCCCCTCGGGCCGGCCGATCAAGCTGATGGGCAACGTGGACCTCCCCGAGGAGATCGAGCCGGCGGTGCGGATGGGGGCCCAGGGGGTCGGCCTGCTACGCACCGAATTCCTGCTCACCGGGCGCGCCACCCTGCCCACCGAGGACGAGCAGACCGACTACTTCCGGCGCATCGCCTCGGCGTTTCCCGGGCACCCGGTGGTGATTCGCTCGTTCGATCTCGGCGGCGACAAGTTTCCCGTGGCGTTCAAGACCTCGGCCGAGGCCAATCCCTTCCTCGGCTGGCGCTCGATCCGCGTCTGCCTCGACGAGCCGGAGGTCTTCCGCCCGCAGGTCCGCGCCATTCTCCGGGCGGCGGCCGACCGCGACGTCCAGCTCATGCTCCCGCTGGTGACGCTGGTGGAGGAGGTCGAGCAGGCCCGCGCGATCGTGCAGGAAGAGGCCGAGGCCTTGTGGCGGGACGGTGTGCGCGCTGCCAGGTCGGTCCCGGTGGGCGTGATGATGGAAACACCCGCGGCCGTGCTCATCGCCGACCATCTTGCCGAGGTGAGCGACTTCTTCAGTGTGGGGACCAACGATCTCACCCAGTACACGATGGCGGTGGACCGCGGCAACGCCCGCCTCGCCGACCGCTTCACGCCGCTCCATCCGTCGATCGTCCGGCAGCTGCACCAGATGGTCGCCATCGGCCGCGCGGCCAATATCCCGGTGAGCGTTTGCGGCGAGATGGCCTCCGAGGCGCTGAGCGCCGTGCTGCTCCTCGGCCTCGGCTACGAACGCCTCAGTGTGTCCCCCCCGGCACTCCCGCTGGTCAAGTGGGTCATCCGCACCGTGCCCGAGCCGGCGGCGCGACAGGCGGCCGAGTCGGCGCTCCAGGCCCGAAGCGCGGAGGAGGTGTCGGAGGCGCTCCGCAGCGTGGTCGGCGAGTACATCGACGTCCGGCTTCTCGACCCCCAATCGGCGTTGCCCGGCCGGCGCCGCGTGGCTACCTTGCCACCCGGCACGGCGGCATTCTAGGCCGCCTTTTTCTCTTTCCCCGGTCGGGGGTACCGCTGCGCATGGCCTCACCCAAGCGACACGTCTTCACGTCAGAGTCCGTCACCGAGGGCCACCCTGACAAGGTCGCCGACCAGATCTCCGACGCCGTTCTCGACGCCATCCTGGCGCGGGACCCTTCCGCGCGGGTGGCCTGCGAGACGCTGGTGACGACGGGCATGGCGGTTGTGGCCGGCGAGATCACGACGAAGACCTACGTTCACATCCCCGATCTGGTGCGGAAGACGGTCGAGGAGATCGGCTACACCGACGCCTCCTACGGCATGGATGGGCGGACCTGCGCAGTGCTCACGTCGATCGACCGGCAATCACCCGACATCGCGATGGGGGTGGACGCCGACGCCAAGAAATCCCAGGGCGCCGGCGATCAGGGGATGATGTTCGGGTACGCCACGAGCGAGACGAAGGAACGCATGCCGCTCCCGATCATGCTCGCGCACCGCATCGCGGAGCGGCTCGCGGCGGTGCGGAAGGGTATTGGCGGACACCGCCCGATCGAATGGCTGCGTCCCGACGGCAAGTCCCAGGTCTCGGTGGAATACGAGGGAGACCGGCCCATCGCCGTCCGCACCGTGGTGGTGTCCACCCAGCACGCCGAGCGGCACGGCGGGCGGGAGCTCTCGCAGCGCACCATCCGCGAGGGAGTGATCGAGGAGGTCATCAAGCCGGTGCTGGAGAGCGCAGGGCTGGAGTACCGCCGGACCCGCTTTCTCATCAACCCCACCGGCCGCTTCGTGATCGGCGGCCCCCACGGCGACGCTGGCCTGACCGGCCGGAAGATCATCGTGGATACCTACGGTGGCATGGCGCGGCACGGTGGCGGGGCCTTCAGCGGGAAGGACCCCTCCAAGGTCGATCGCTCGGCCGCGTACGCGGCGCGCTGGGTGGCCAGGAACATCGTCGAGGCGAAGCTGGCCCGTCGATGCGAGGTGCAGTTCGCCTACGCCATCGGCGTGGCGCACCCGGTGTCCATCATGGTGCAGACCTTCGGGACCGGGACGCTCCCCGACGAGAGGCTGGAGAAGATCGTGGACGAGGTGTTCGATCTGACACCCCGGGGTATCATCGATGCCCTGAAGTTGAAGCGTCCGATCTACCGGAAGACCGCCACCTACGGCCACTTCGGCCGCAAGGCGTCGCGCGGCAAGTACGTGGACGAGGACAAGAAGATGATCGTCGACTTCTTCACCTGGGAAGAGGCCAACCGGGTGAAGGATCTGTTGTCGGCCGCACGCTGAGGAAACGCATGACCGCATCGATCGCCGTTGCCAAGTACGACGTCAGGGACCTCGCGCTCGCCGACGAGGGAAAGCGCCGCACCGAGTGGGCGGAGCGTTCCATGCCGGTGCTCCGGCAGATCCGCGCGCGCTTTACCAGGGAGCAGCCTCTCAAGGGTCTCAAGCTCAGCGCCTGTCTCCACGTGACCACCGAGACCGCCAACCTGATGGCGACGCTCCGGGCCGCGGGCGCCGAGATCGCGCTCTGCGCCTCCAATCCGCTCTCCACCCAGGACGATGTCGCGGCCCATCTCGTGCGCAACCACGGCGTGCACGTCTACGCCATCAAGGGCGAGAACAACGAGACCTATTACACGCATATCGCCCAGGCGCTCGCCTTCGGCCCTGACATGACGCAGGACGACGGCGCCGATCTGGTGAGCGCGCTCCACATGATCGCGCTCAACCGGCTGGACGACCTCGCCTCGCCGATTCGGCGCTGGGTCGAGACGCTGTCCCCGGCGGAGCGCGCGGCCCTGGTGAAGACGGTGAAGGGGTCCACGGAGGAAACGACCACGGGCGTCATCCGCCTCAAGGCGATGGCCAAGGAGGGAATCCTCCAGTTCCCGATCGTCGCCGTAAACGACTCCCGCACCAAGCACATGTTCGACAACCGCTACGGCACGGGGCAATCGACGCTCGACGGAGTCGTGCGCGCCACCAACATCCTGCTGGCCGGGAGCACCGTCGTGGTGGCCGGCTACGGGTGGTGCGGCCGCGGTGTCGCCAGCCGGGCCCGCGGGGCCGGCGCCCATGTGGTGGTGACCGAAGTCGATCCGGTGGCCGCGCTCGAGGCCCGGATGGACGGCTTCGAGGTCATGCCGATGGCCGACGCGGCGCCGATCGGCGATCTCTTCCTCACGCTGACCGGCAACATCCATGTCGTCCGCCCCGAGCACTTCGCGCGGATGAAGGACGGCGCGATCGTCGCCAATTCGGGCCACTTCAACGTGGAGCTCGATCTCGACGGACTGGGCAAGGCGGCCGGTGAGCCCCGCGAGGTGCGCACGATGGTGGAGGAGTACGTGCTCGACGGGCGCCGCATCATGGTGCTCGGCGAGGGCCGGCTCATCAACCTCGCCGCGGCCGAGGGTCATCCGGCCAGCGTGATGGACATGTCGTTCGCCAACCAGGCGCTGGCGGCCGAGCTCCTCGCGAAGCATCATGGAACCATGTCGAAGACGGTGCACCGGCTGCCCCCGGCGGTGGACCAGGAGATCGCGCAGCTCAAGCTCCAGAGTATGGGGATCGCCATCGATACCCTCACCGCCGAGCAGGTGCATTACCTCGCCAGCTGGGACGCCGGGACCTAGCAAGCCGCAGCGTGCCGACCGCGAAGTGCAAGAAGTCGCAGGTCGTCGCTCGGCGACTTGCGACTTTCTACTTCTCACTTCATGCTAGATTACCGCAATGATCGAAGTCACCGTGGCGCACCTCGGGCTCGACCGCACCTCCAACACGCCGGTCGTGATCCTGCGCGAGAAAGAGGGGAGCCGGGTGCTCCCGATCTGGATCGGCCCGGCCGAGGCCAGCGCCATCGCCATGGAGCTGCAGGGCATGAAAGCGCAGCGGCCGCTCACCCACGATCTGCTCAAGCAGATCCTGGTCGGCCTCGGCGGCGATCTCCGGCGGGTCTTCATCAGCGCGGTCAAGGAGAACACCTACTTCGCCGAGCTGCTCATCCGGCGAGAGGACCACGTGTTCCAGGTTGATGCGCGGCCCTCCGACAGCATCGCCCTGGCGCTCCGGATGCGCGCTCCCATCTTCACGAGCGAACAGCTGCTCGATCAGAGCGGCGTCGAGGCCGATGGGCCCGCCCCCGATCCGTCACTCGAGGCGGACAAGCTCAAGCAGTATCTCGAGAAGATGGACCCGCAGGACTTCGGAAAGTTCAATCCGTAGTCGCCTCCTCGGCGCCCTGTGCGCCTGTGCCGTGCTCGGCACGCCCGCCACCATCCGTGCCCAGAGCGCCGCCGTCGGCGTGGTCGAACTCCCCCGCGTTGCCGACACTGTCGCAGTGCCCGGCGTCCGCGTTCTCCTCCACCGGGTGGCGGGGGACTCGCAAGGCCCCATCGATTCCACCATAACGGATGACCGTGGCCGGTTCCGCTTTCAGGTTCACGCCGACACCGGGGCGGAGTATCTCCTGAGCGCGATGTACGCCGGGATCGAGCACTTCTCGAATCCGGAGCACGCCGATCCCGCGCTGCCCGACGCCATGGTCCGCATCCTCGTTTTCGACACGTCGAGCACCGCACCGGTGAAGCTCGCCTCGCGGGCCATCGTCGTGGGCCGGCCTGTGGGCCGGCCTGGAGAGACCGGGGCCCGGCCGGTGCTCGAGGTCATTGTCCTGCGGAATGACGGGAGCCTGGCGAGGGTGGCGGGCGACTCCACCCGGCCAACGTGGGGCATGGAGCTTCCCGCGGGGTCGTCCCGGGCGCAGCTCGGCGAAGGCGACTTTTCCCCCGAGGCCATGACCTCGCGGGGGGATTCGGTTCTCCTCTTCGCCCCGATCGGTCCCGGCGCCAGGCAGCTCATGCTGGAGTACCGGATTCCCGGCGGCCAGAGCGCCGTGGATTTTCCTCTCGACACCGGCGTCATGGTGAGTGTCCTGGTCGAGGAGAGCGGCGCGGATGTCAGGGGCGGGACGCTCGCACCCGTAGACAGCGAGCTGGTCGCCACGCGGTGGTTTCACCGGTGGAGCGGCCGGATCGTTGAGAAGCCGGGGGTGCGTCTCACCTTCTGGCGGGAGGAGAGCACACCGCGCCAGCTCCTGGCCGGCCTTGTCGCGGGCGTGGCCCTGGCCCTCGGTTTTGCCGGATGGCGCGTCGCGGCGCGGCGGGTGGCTCGGCCGCAGCCGGCTGCACCCGATCAGCTCATCGAGACCCTCGCGGAACTCGACGCGCGCTACGCGGGCCGCGAGTCCGAGGTGCCGGCCGACGAGTGGAGCCGGTATCGGGAAGAGCGGGCGAGGCTCAAGGCCGCGCTCGAAACGGCTCTTGCGGCGGTGAGTGCGTCCCGGTAGACTTGCCCACGAAGGACAATCGTAGTCCGCGAACGGGGACGCTCGGAATCCGGTGCAATACCGGTGCGGCCCCGCCACTGTAACGGGCAGGGCTCCCCGCGGGGAGCCCCCACTTCGCTCACGACGCCACTGGGAAACCGGGAAGGCGAGCGAAGGCCCGAAGCCAGGAGACCTCTCCGTTCGCGCCACCATGAATACCCTCGGGGGAGGGTCGGTGGCGCGTTCGACGGCCCTCCGGCCCTCGGTCTCGCCCATCTCTCCTGCCGGGAGATGGGCGAATTCATTTCCATCCTGCCGGGTCAGCGCGCGCGAATTCTCCGGATGCTCCCGTGGGCCGTCGCGGGCGCGCTGTCGTGCGTCCCCGCGACGACGCTGTCCGGCCGCCTGCGCGTCGTGGACGACGCCGGCGATACCGTCGCCGTCGCCACGCCCGCCCGCCGCATCGCGTCGCTGATTCCGGCGACCACCGAGCTGCTCTTCGCCATCGGCGCGGGCGGCGCGGTCGCTGGCCGGACGGCGTGGTGCGACTACCCCGCCGCCGCGGAGGCGGTCCCCAACCTCGGCGACGGCATCGGTCCCAGCCTCGAGGCGATCCTCTCCGTCCGGCCCGATCTCGTCCTGCTCTACAACTCGTCCCGGAACGGTGAGACTGCCGCCCGGCTCCGGGAGGCGGGGATTCCGGCTCTGCTCCTCAACACCGACGCCCTGGCCGACGTCGGGCGGATCGCGCGGTTGCTCGGGCGGGTCAGCGGGAGGGAGCGCGGGGGAGACTCCGTTGCCGCCGCCTTCGACACCGCTCTCGCCGCGGCAACCGTTCCCGAGGGAGGGGACCCGCCCCGGGTGCTGCTCCTCGTCTGGGAGCAGCCGCCGATGACGGTGGGCCGCGGCAGCTTCCTCAGCGAGCTGGTCGAGCGGGCGGGAGGGCGGAACCTCTTCGACGATGTGGCCGTGTCGGCGGGGACGGTGAGCATCGAGGCGGTCGCGACGCGCGATCCCGATCTCATCCTCACGGCGAGCGAGGGCCCGGCCGCGTTCGTCTCCCGACCGGAGTGGCGGGTGGTGCCTGCGGTGCGCGAGCGGCGCCTGCTCGAGGTGCGGGGCTCGGAATTCAATCGGCCGGGCCCCCGGGCGCCGGATGCGATTCGGAAACTCGCCAGCCGCCTGCGCGAGGTGGCGCGGTGAGCCGCGGGCATTTCGGGCTGCTCCTCCTCGCCGTGGCGGTGTCCCTCGTCGTCGGGCTGAGCTCGGGGACGGTCCCCCTGTCGCCCGGTGAGGTGTGGGAAGGGCTGCGAAGCGGAGGCGCGCCCGCCGCGGTGATCGTCCGGGAAGTGCGGGCGCCACGCGTCCTCCTTGCCTTCCTGGTCGGCGGGAGCCTTGGCATCTGCGGCGCCGCCCTCCAGGCGATGATCCGCAACCCGCTCGCCGAGCCGTACCTGCTCGGTCTGTCCGGTGGCGCGGGGCTCGGTGCGGTGCTGGCGATCGCGACCCGGGCCGCGGGACCATGGGCGGTGCCGGTCGCCGCCTTCGTCGGAGCGCTCGGCGCGGTCGCGCTGGTCTACCGGCTCAGCCTCGTGGCTGGCCGGCGGCTCGATCCGCGGGTGCTTCTCCTCTCGGGAGTGGTGGTCGGGTCGTTCTTCATCGCCCTCATGAGCAGCGTCATGGTGCTCTCCGACTCGGCGGCGACCCGCAACGCCTTCCTCTGGCTGCTCGGCGGCTTCGGCTCGTCATCGTGGCAGTCGCTCGGCATCTTCGCCGCATATGCCGTCATCCCGTTGGGCGTGCTCCTCCTCAACGCTCGGGGCCTGGATCTTCTCACGCTTGGAGAGGAGCCCGCCCAGCACCTCGGGGCCGACGTCGGCCGAACGATGCGCGTGGTCTACGTCTGCACCGCGCTGCTCACCGCAGCGAGCGTGGCGGTGTGCGGCATCATCGGCTTCGTCGGGCTGGTGGTGCCCCATGCCGTGCGCACGGTGGCGCGGCCGATTCACCGGACGCTCCTCCCGCTCGTCTTCCTCGCGGGCGGCTGCTTCCTGGTGCTCTGCGACGTGGTCTCGCGCGTCGCGGTGCGCCCGCTGGAGCTTCCGGTGGGCGTCGTCACCGCGCTGGTCGGCGTGCCCCTCTTCGCGTTGCTGCTCCGGAGGACGCTCGCGTGATCGTCGAGGCGCGCGGCGTGACGATCCGCTACCCCCGGGCGGGCCGGCCGGCGCTCAGCGCCGTGAGCTGCCGGGTGGAGGCACGGCGGCTCACCGCGGCGGTGGGCCCGAACGGGAGCGGCAAGACCACGCTGGTCCGCGCCCTGGCGGGACTGCTGCCGCTCGAGGGCGGGACGGTCACGGTCGGCGGGCGCAACGCGTCGGCATGGCCGCGAGACGAGTTCGCGAGGGTGGTCGGCGTCCTGCCGCAGCGGGAGGAAATCCTCTTTCCGCTCCGGGTCGCCGAGACGGTGATGCTCGGCCGCTATGCCCACCTCGGGCCGATCGCCGCGGCCGGAGACGCCGACCGCGCGGCGGTGAGCGACGCGCTGGAGCGGTGCGATGTCGCCGAGCTCTCGGAACGGCCGGTGGACTCGCTCTCCGGGGGCGAATGGCAGCGCGTGAGGCTGGCGCGCGCACTTGCGCAGGCGCCGCAGGCCCTCATTCTCGACGAACCGACCGCCTCCCTCGACATCCGCCACGAGATGGAGCTCTTCGAGTTGTTCCGGCGGCTGACGGACGGCGGCCTCGCCACGCTCGTCATCACCCATCATCTCAACCTGGCCGCGAGGTTCGCCGATCACATCCTTCTCCTGAGCGGCGGCGAGCTGGTCGCCGAGGGGACTCCCCGTGAGGTGCTGACCCGGGAGACCCTCGGCCGGGTGTTCGAGTGGCCGGTCGCGGTGACGAGTTGGGGGGACGGTTTCCCCCAGATCGTCCCTCTCCGGTCGGGGGAGCGCCAGCCATGATCGCGCGCATGGTTGTCGTCGCGCTGCTGATGGCGACTCCGGTCGTGGCGCAGGCACCGGCCCGCCTGGTGGGCCGCGTGGTGGATGCCGCGACCGGCGCCCCCCTCGGCGCCGCCGATCTGGGATTTCGTGACCAGCACACGACGACGGCCAGCGACGGCGGCTTCATTCTCGGCGCGCTGCCGCCGGGGCGGGGGACGCTGGCCGTCCGCCGGGTCGGCTACGCGCCGTGGTCGGAGATCGTGGACGTCGTCCCGGGGCTCGACCGTTCGGTCACCGTCGAGCTGTCGCCGCTGCCCCTGCGTCTCGACAGCATCACCGTCGTGGCGACGCCGGGGACCATCTCGATCTCGGGGGAAGAGCTTGTCGTTCGCGGGCAGGACCTCGGGCGCGCGCTCGACGGATGGGAGGGTGTGATCGTCCGGCGGACCGGGAGCGGAGGCCCCGCATCCCCTCAGCTGCGCGGCGGCGGCCCCGATGAGGTGCTCGTTCTGGTGGACGGTTTCGCGGTGAACGACCCGCTCAGCGGCCGGGCGGACCTCGGGCGCATCTCGAGCCACGAGGTCAGTCGCGTGACCCTCCTTCCGGGAGCGCAAACGGTGCGGGCGGGGTCCCGCGCGGTCGCCGGCGTCATCGTGGTGGACACTCGCCGGGCCTTCCGGCCGGAAGTCTCCGCCTGGATGGCCGATCACGGGGCCCGGGGGCTCAGGGCCGGTGGCTCCGCGGGGCCGTTGGGGATTGCGGCATCGCGCGAGAGGTACGCCGATCGCTTCCCCTACACCGTGCCGGAGGTGCGGGGCGGCGGCGCCGCCGTGCGGCTCAACGCCGGCGGCGACCTTTCCACCGCCTCCGCGCGCCTCGACGGCCCCGTCGAGCTGTCGGTGCGGGGGTCGCAATCGATGCGCGGCTTGCCCGGGACCACCACCAATCCGACGCCGCGCGCCAAGGCGCACGATCGCACGGTCTTCGCGGGTGCGCGAGGGGCGGGGCCGGTGTTGTGGAGCGGGTCGCTGCAGTGGCTGGAGACGCGTGCCGCCGACCCGGCGCCGCCGACCGGGCCGGCGTACGACAGCTATACCCACGGCGTCAGCGGAACGTTGGGGGCGGGCTATCGCGCCGCAGCGGGCGTGAGTGGCTGGACTGGGGAGGCGGGGGTGAGCGGGGAGGTCCGGGGAGATCGCTTCGCGGGGGACGGCGTTCGCCCGGGCTCCTCGTTTACCCACGGTGCCCTCCTGGCCGCTGCAACCTTGCATCGGGGGACAGGTACCATCTGGAGCCTCGCGCCGGCGGCCCGGCTCGATGTCTGGACCGGGCAGACCACCCCCACATTCAGTTTTCGGCTCGACGCGGGCTGGCAGCGCGGCCGGACCGGAATCACGGCGGCCATCGGGAGCGCGGTGACACCGCCGGTGCTCGCCGATCTCTTCTTTCGCGAAGGAGTGGGCGTCCGGCTCAATCCGGACCTCCGTCCCGAGCGAGTCCGCTGGGAAGCGGAGGCCGGCCTGCGACGGGAGTTCCCGTCGGGCAACGCCGCCATCCGGGTCTTCTACGGCCGCGTCGCCGACATGGTCGTCTGGGCCCCCGACTTCCGGTTCATCTGGAGCCCCAGGAACTTCGACGTGCTCCGGCGTGGTGGTGAGGCCACCCTAGGTCTCCGTCCGAGCGGCAACCTCCGGCTGGACGGAGCGGCGGCCTACAGTGCCGTCACCTACGACATCCCCGGGGGCGCGCAGGTCCAGTACCGCCCGCGGGTCACCTGTTCCGTCTCGGTAATCTGGTCTCCGCGCGCCTGGAGCGCCGATGCCCGCTGGCACCTCATCGGAGAGCGCTACCCCAACAGCGCCGGAACCAATCCCCGGCCCGCCTTTTCCCTGCTGGACATCGGGCTCGAGCGCCGCCTCACCGACGCGCTCGGTCTCCGCGCCCAGGTCACCGATGTGACGGACACCCGCGCCGAGTTCATTGCCGGGTACCCCACGCCGGGACGCACTTTCACCGCCACCCTTAACTTCCAACTCCCATGAGCCACTCCCGAGTCCTTCTCTGCCGTGCGGCGATCGTCCTCCTCTGCGCCGCCTGCGCGGATACCAACGCGCCGGCCCCGGAGCCCACTGAAGCGCTGCTGGTCGTGAACAGCACCGCGAACACCTTGAGCATCATACCGGTGGACAATCCAGCCGCCGGGGTCCAGGTCCAGCTCGGTGGGACCACGCCGACTCCCGTCGGCGTGTCGGCATTCGGCCGGACGGCGATCGTTCCGCTCGGCCTGGACAACGCCGTGGCGGTGGTGGATCTCATCGACGCGGTGGTCACACGCCTGGTGCCGCTCCCGGACAATTCCGGGGCCACCGGGTCGGCGGTGGTGGACGATTCCATTGCGTTCGTCGCGAACCCGAATCTCAATTCCGTGTCCCGCATCAACTACGTGACCGGCGCCACGACGGAGGTGGATGTCGGCGTCTATCCTGAGGGCATCGTCTACGCGCGCGGCAGGATCTTCGTTCTCAACGGCAACCTGGACGCCACCTTCAGTCCCGCCGGCCCGAGCTGGATCACCGTGCTCGATCCCACAACCACCACGATCCTCGATTCGCTCCCGCTCACCGGCCCCGGCAACGCAGGCTACGGAGTGCTCGGAGGGGATGGACTTCTCTACGTCATGAATACCGGGAGCTTCTTTTCCGGAGAGGGCCGGCTGTCCATCGTGGACCCGGTGGGGCTCACGGAGGTGGCGAGCTTTACCGGCTTCGGGACCGGGCCCGGGAACGTGGCCACCGACGGCGTGTCCCGGATCTATGTCAGCTCGTTCGTGGAAGGGTTGATGGAGTTCGACACCGAGACCAATCAGGTACTTCACGGAGCCGGAACCGGGGTCGCAATCCCCGGGAATTCCGCCGTGGCCGTGGACAGCAAGGGGAGGATCTATGCCCTCGAGAGCGGTCCCTGCCAGGGAGGGCAGCCGGGCAAGGCGCACGTGCTCGATTCCACCCTCGTCCAGAGGAGCACCATCACCCTCGGCGAATGCCCCAGCGGCGCCGTGACGATCCGGATCCCACCGGCGTGAGCCCATGCCGCTCGTGAGCACCGCGGCGATCGTGCTCTCGTCCCTCCGGTACAGCGAGACATCGAAGATCGTGCGACTGGCGACCCGGGATCACGGCGTGCAGAGCGCGATCGCGAAGGGGGCTCTGCGCCCGCGCAGCCGATTCGGCGCGGCGCTGCAGCTGCTGAGCGAGGGGCAGGCACAGTTCATCGCCAAGGAAAATCGCGATCTCCACACGCTCACCGCGTTCGACCTCACCCACCTCCATGCCGGCCTCGCCGGGGCGCTCGATCGCTACGCGGCCGCCTCCGCCCTCGCCGAGGTGATGCTCCGCGTCGCACCCCCGGACCCGCACCCGGAGAGCTTCGATCTGCTGCGTGATGCCCTCGCTGCCCTGGAGTCCGCCGCTCCGGACACGGTCGAGGCGCTCGGGCTCCGGCTGCTCTGGCGGCAGGCGGGTGTGCTCGGCTTTGCGCCGTCGCTCGGGGCCTGCGTGCTCGACGGAGCGCCGTTGTCTCCCAGGGGGGCGCTCGCATTCAGCGCGCGCGAGGGCGGGGCGCTGTGCCCGTCGTGCGCGGCGCGACACGAAGCGGCACAATTGCCCGAGGGATCACGGGACGACCTGGTGAACCTGCTGGAGCCGGGCGCCCCGCTGCCCATGCTCGATGCCCGGCACGCCGCGGCTCACCGTCGCCTCCTCGCGCGCTACATCAGGTATCACCTCGCGGAAGGGGCGGAGCTGCCGGCGCTGGAGTTCTGGATGCGCCGACCATGGGAGCTCTCGTGATCATCGGAATGGCCGGTCACATCGATCACGGAAAGTCGGCGCTGGCGCAGGCGCTCACCGGCCATGCCATGGACCGGTTGGCCGAGGAGCAGAAGCGCGGGATCACCATCGATCTCAATTTCGCCCCCCTCCAGCTGGGCCAGTTCGGCATCGTCGGACTGGTGGACGTGCCGGGCCATGAGAACCTGGTGCGCACAATGATCGCCGGCGCGTCCGGGCTGGACGTGGCATTGCTGGTCATCGCCGCCGACGAAGGGGTGATGCCGCAGACCCTGGAGCATCTGGCGGTACTCGAGCACTTGCGCGTCCCCGCCGGAATCCCGGTCCTCACCAAGGCCGACTTGGCCTCGCCCGAACAGCTGGCACGTCTGTCGGAGGAGGTGGCCGCACGCCTTGCGCGATCGCCGGTCGAGTTCGAGCCGCCGGTCATCACCTCGGTCCGGTCGGGGGAGGGGATCGAGGCGCTCCGCTCGAGGATCGAGGCGCGCACCCGCCTCGCCTTGTCTCGGCCGCCCGGCGATCTCTTCCGGATGCCGGTGGATCGCGCCTTCTCGATCGCAGGGGTTGGTACGGTCGTCACCGGCACAGCCTGGTCGGGTTCCGTGTCCGTGGGAGAGGGAGTGACCCTGCTTCCGGCAGGAGTGTCGGGCAGGGTCCGTTCTATCGAGGGCCACGGCAGGGCGCTGGAAGGAAGTGAAGCGGGAACCCGCACCGCCGTGGGCATCGCCGGAATCGGCCGTGAGGCGATATCGCGGGGCGCGGTCCTGGTCGCCGAGGGTGACGCGTGGGTGGTGTCCACAGCGATCGACGTCGAGCTTACGCTTCAGCCCGATGCCCCGCGTCCGCTCGGTCACCGCGCCCGGGTCCGAATCCTCATCGGCACCGCCGAGGTGATGGCCCGGGTCCGTCCGCGCTCCGCGATCGAGCCGGGGTCGGCGGGGGTGGCGCGCCTCGCGCTCGAGGCGCCGATCGTTGCGCGCGCAGGCGATCGCTTCGTGGTCCGGAGCTACAGCCCCGTCGCCACGATCGGCGGCGGCCTCGTACTCGACATCGCTCCGCCGCGGCGCGCGGGATGGCCGGCCGGACTCGGACACACCGATCCGGAAATGAGGCTGAGCGCTCTGCTCGAACGCCGGCCTGCGGGAATCCATTCCCGGGAGCTGCCGCACCTTCTCGGGCTTCCGCCGAGCGTCGCGATCGCGGTTGCCTGTCGCACCGCGGGGTGTCGTTCGCTGGGCGACACCTGGGTCCTGGAATCCGCAGTCGCCGGCGCTGCCACCCGCGCCGCCGATGCCGTCTCCGCCCATCACCTCGCCGAGCCGGCCAGCCGTGGCGTCCACCTCGAGACCCTGCGCCGGTCGCTGGGCGTGAATGACCTGGTTGCCGAGGCCGCGATAACCGACCTCGCCGCCGCCGGGAAGGTGCAGGTAGCCGACGGCGTCGTGTCGCTTCCCGGCTACGCCCCCCGGCTGGCGGCGGGTGAAGAGGGGATCGAGGCCCTGGTGCGACTGGTGGAGGAGGCCGGTCTCGCGCCGCCGACCCTCGCGGAGCTGAGCGCGCAGACCGGGCGGAGCGACGTTGCCGCCGCGGCGCGCCTGGCGGCCGCGCGGGGGGTGCTGAAGGCGGTGGAGCGCGACCGGTACTATTCCAGCGGGGCGCTCGACCGATTCACCAGCGCCCTGCGCGAGGCGGGGCGGGCGGGCACCATCAGTCCCGCGATGCTTCGTGACCGCCTGGGTGTCAGCCGGAAGTTCCTCATTCCTCTCCTCGAGTGGGCCGACCGGCAGGGGATCACGGTCCGCGTGCCCGAGGGACGCCGCCTCGCGCGATGAGCCGAGTGAGGTCCGCCGCCTTGCGGCGCGGCGGTGCGCGGTTAGGTATAAGGAGTCATCCTGACTGGCCGGCCCGATGCCGGCGGAAGCACCGCGCCACTGCGATAGGAGGGACTGCCGTTCGACACCTGGTATGAAGAGGAGCCCCCATGGTCCGCTGGTCGTGGCCGGGGTGGTGGCTCGGATTGCTGGTGGGGACCCAGTCCCCCGTGGCTGCGCAGGCGAATGTCGGCCCACCGCATGTCGAGCTGAAGGAGAACTACCCCAATCCGTTTTTCCCGGCGACGACGATTCCCTTCGAGATCGGTCCGGAGGTCTGCGCGAAGGGTCGCCAGCCGGTGGTGAGCCTCAAGATCTACAATGTGCTGGTTCAGTTCGTCGCGATTCCGCTGTTGGCCGCAGGTTCCGAGGAACGGGTGGACAGTCTCAGGCTTCGATGCGGCCGGTATCGCTCTTATTGGGATGGGAAGTATCTCGATGGTCAGACGGAAGTGACGCCGGGGGTCTACTATTACCAGTTGACCGTTGACGGCGAGCGGTTCACCCGGAAAATGATCGTCCAGAAGAAAGCGACCATCGGGCAATAGGGACGACGCAGCCGTCGTCCCTGTTGTGTTTTCTGGCTGCCATATCGGCAGATTTGTGGGGAACGACCCTTGCCATGGGGTGGCCAGGCAGGAACGTTGACTCAGTGCCGCGCCATCAGCACGAACGAGGACCACGATGATCCGCCCTGAACGATTGACGCTCAAGGCCCAGGAGGCCTTCCGCGAGGCCGGCGAGGATGCCCGGCGGCGCGGCAACCCGGTGGTGAACGATGCCCACCTGCTGGCCGCGCTTCTCGCGCAGCCAGAAGGAGTCGTCCAGCCTCTTCTCCAGAAGGCGGGCCTCAATGTCACCGGGCTCGCCCAGGCCGTCGAACGGGATATCGTCCGGTTCCCCACCCAGCAGGGTGGTGGGGCCGAGCCGACCTTCAGCCGGGAGCTCAACCGGGTGTTCGACCGGGCGGAGGCGGAGGCGAAGAAGCTGGGGGACTCCTACGTCTCGGCCGAACATCTTCTGCTTGCCCTGGTCGAGGAGAAAGGAACGACCGCGCGGGCCCTCCTCACCGAGCAGAACGTGTCGGCGGACCAGCTCCGCGCGGCGCTTCAGGAGGTACGGGGAAGCCACCGGGTCACCGATCAATCGCCCGAGGGCCAGTACCAGGCGCTGGAACGCTACACCCGCAACCTCACCGAGCTCGCCCGCAAGGGGAAACTGGACCCCGTCATCGGTCGCGACGAAGAAGTGCGCCGCGTCATGCAGGTGCTCTCCCGTCGCACCAAGAACAACCCGGTCCTCATCGGCGAGCCGGGGGTGGGCAAGACGGCCATCGTCGAAGGGCTGGCGCAGCGCATCGTGAATGGCGACGTCCCCGAGTCGCTCCGGCAGCGGGAGCTGGTGGCGCTCGACATCGGGCAGTTGCTGGCCGGCGCCAAGTACCGGGGCGAGTTCGAGGAGCGGCTCAAGGCGGTGGTGAAGGAGCTGACCCAGAGCGAAGGCAAGTACATCACCTTCATCGACGAGCTGCATACCATCGTCGGCGCCGGGGCGGCCGAGGGCGCCGTCGACGCCTCCAACATGCTCAAGCCCACGCTCGCCCGCGGCGAGCTTCACGTGATCGGGGCGACGACGCTCGACGAGTACCGCAAGCACGCCGAGAAGGACCCCGCCCCCGAGCGCCGCTTCCAGCCGGTGCTGGTGGGGGAGCCGAGCGTGCCCGACACGATCGCGATCCTGCGCGGGCTCAAGGAGCGGTACGAGGTGCACCACGGCGTCCGCATCACCGACAACGCGCTGGTGGCCGCGGCGACGCTCTCCGACCGGTACATCGGCGACCGATTCCTTCCCGACAAGGCGATCGACCTGGTGGACGAAGCGGCGAGCCGCATGCGCATCGAGATCGACAGCCTCCCGCAGGAGATCGACGAGGTGGAGCGGCGGATCATCCAACTCGAGATCCAGCGCCAGGCGCTGCTCAAGGAGAAGGACCGGGCAGGCAAGGAGCGCCTTGCGGCGGTCGAGCAGGAGATCTCGGAGTTGCGCGAGCGGAGCGCCGGGATGAAGGCGCAGTGGCAGTCGGAAAAGGTCGCGATCCAGGAGATGCAGCGGATCAAGTCCGAGGCTGAGGGGCTGCGCAACGAGGTGGAGCAGGCCACCCGAAGCGGAGATCTCCAGCGCGCGGCGGAGCTGCGTTACGGCCGGATTCCCGAGCTGGAGCGTCGGCTGGACGAGGAGCAGCGGCGCCTGCAGGAGGTGCAATCGAAGGTGAAGTACCTCAAGGAAGAGGTGGACGCCGAAGACATCGCCGAGATCGTGGCCAAGTGGACCGGTATTCCGGTGACCAAGATGCTCGAGAGCGATCGCGAGCGGCTCACCCGCCTCGAGGAGGAGCTCGGCCGGCGCGTGATCGGCCAGCGCCTTGCGCTGAGCGTGGTGGCCAACGCCGTCCGACGCAGCCGTGCCGGCCTGGGCGATCCCAACCGGCCCACCGGGTCGTTCATCTTCCTGGGCCCCACCGGCGTCGGCAAGACGGAGACGGCCCGGGCGCTGGCGGAGTTTCTCTTCGACGACGAGCGGGCGATGGTGCGGCTCGACATGTCCGAGTACATGGAGAAACACTCGGTCGCCCGGATGATCGGCGCGCCGCCGGGGTACGTCGGGTACGAGGAGGGGGGGCAGCTCACGGAAGCGGTGCGGCGGCGCCCGTACAGCGTGATTCTCTTCGACGAGATCGAGAAGGCGCATCCCGACGTCTTCAACGTCCTGCTCCAGATCCTCGATGACGGCCGGCTGACCGACAGCCAGGGCCGGGTCGTGGACTTCCGCAACGCGGTCATCATCATGACCAGCAACATCGGCGGCCAGATCATCATGGATGCCGGCGCGGCCGACGACGCGTCGTGGGTGCCGGTGGAGGGCAGGGTGCGCGACGAGCTTCGGAACCACTTCCGGCCCGAGTTCCTGAACCGGGTGGACGATATCATCGTCTTCCGGCCGCTGAGCCGGGAAGACCTGGCCCAGATCGTGGACATCCAGCTGCGGAAGCTCGAGGATCAGCTCGCCGCCCGGCACCTGAAGCTGGAGGTGACGCCGGAAGCGCGCGCGCTTGTCGCGGCGCAGGGCTACGACCCGGTCTATGGCGCGCGCCCGCTCAAGCGGGTCATCCAGCGGGAGCTCCAGAACCCGATCGCGCTGGAGATGCTGGAGGGCACCTTCCACGATGGGGACACCATCCGGGTGGAACGGGCGGGGGACCACCTCCAGTTCGTCCGGACGGAAAACGTGCCGGCCAGGGCCAGTGCGTAAAGGGACCCCGTCGCCGAGCGACCTCGCAGGCATGGAGGCCGCGCTCCGCCTGGCGCGCGCCGCGTCGGCGCGGGAGGAGGTGCCGGTCGGCGCCGTGGTCATCGCCGACGGGGAGGTGCTGTCCGAGGCGCACAACGAGACCGTGGGGCGCCGGGACCCGACCGCGCATGCCGAGCTGCTGGCGGTGCATCGGGCGCTGCACCGGGTCGGCTCCGACCGGCTTCTCCTCGCGACACTTTACGTCACCCTGGAGCCGTGCGCCCAGTGCGCCGGGGCCATCGTCCTCGCCAAGCTCGGCCGCGTGGTTTTCGGCGCGTATGATCACCGGTGCGGGATGGCGGGGTCGGTCCACGACCTCCTGCGCCATCCCGGTCTCAACCACCACCCCGAGGTCGTGGGGGGCGTAATGGAGCAGGAATGCGGTGAGCTTCTGAAGGGGTTCTTTCTCGCCCGCCGGTGACCGGGCGGGGCGACTCACCCGCTGGAAAACTCCATCCGCTTCGTGTAACCTTCCCGCCCCGAGGAGTCGTGGCTCGAGGACAGGTGTCCGAGTGGCTGAAGGAGCCGGTCTCGAAAACCGGTGTACCCGTAAGGGTACCGTGGGTTCGAATCCCACCCTGTCCGTTTTCCTGCCGGATCGTGGTTCCTTTCGGTGGCCGACATGTCCGGACGCCCTTTGCATACTGACCCGATGCACCGCCCGGTCGGCGCCGCGCTCGCGGGCTCCCTGCTCGGGCAAGCGCTCGGCGACGCGCTCGGGTTCGTGGTCGAGGCGGCGCCTCCCGACGTCGCCGCCGAGTACGTGGAATCCTGCCTCCTGGCGGGCGGGGCCGGGAGCCGGTCCCACCACGCCTTTCCCTTCGGTCAATACTCCGACGACACCCAGCTCGCCCGCGAGGTCCTCCGCAGCGTCGTGGCGGCGGGCCGATGGGACCCGGCTGAGTTCGCGCGAGGGGTCGCCGCGCTCTTCCGGGACGGCCGCGACGTCGGGGCGGGGCCAGGCACCCGGTCGGCCGCGGAGCGACTGCTCGAAGGCGTGAATTGGCGGGATGCGGGCCGGCCCGCACCCTACGCCGGCAATGGGAGCGCCATGCGCGCCGCCCCGCTCGGCATCCTGTTCCGCGACGACGCGACTCAGATGCTTCGCGCCTCGCGGGAGCAGAGCCTGGTCACCCATCGCGATCCGCGCTGCGCGGCCGGAGCGATCGCGGTGGCCGGCGCGGCGGCGCTGGCGTCGTCGGTCGAGCGGATTGTTCCGGACGAGTTCCTCGGACGCCTCGCCGCTTGGGCAGGCGAGGAAGATCGCTCCGTGGCGGACGCGATCCTCGCCGTCACCCCGTGGCTGGACCTCGGCCCCGCCGAGGCCGCCCGGCGGCTTCACCAGGCCGGCCTGGACGCGGAGCACGCGGACAGCTGGCGTGGCATCTCGACCTTCGTGACGCCGAGCGTCATATGGAGCCTCTACGCCTTCCTCCGTTCGCCCGACGACTATTGGGCGACGATCTGTACCGCGATCGGCGTGGGCGGCGACACCGACACGATGGCCGCCATGGCCGGAGCGATCAGCGGGGCTCGGGGAGGAGTCGAGGTTCTCCCGAAGCCGTTGCTTGCCACGCTCAACGATCGGGGCGCGTGGACCGCGGAGGACCTGGCGCGGCTCGCGCGGGAGAGCGCGCTGATCGCGTTGTGAGCGCCCGGGCGGGAGTGTTATTCTTGCCGGGGAGTGTCCCCCCTCACGTCGGCGAGGCGATGATGGCGCACGGACGGATCTACCACGACGTCACCGAAACCGTCGGCAATACGCCGCTCATCCGGCTCAATCGTCTGGGCAGCGGATTGCCGGGCCGCATCGTCATCAAGCACGAAGGCTACAATCCGTACGACTCGGTGAAGGATCGCATCGGCGCCGCGATGATCAACGACGCCGTGGAGAAGGGGCGCCTCAGGCCCGGCATGCTCATCGTCGAGCCGACGAGCGGGAACACCGGCATCGGGCTGGCGTACGTCGCCGCCGCGCGCGGCTATCGCTGCATCTTCACCATGCCGGAGACGATGACGCTCGAGCGGCGGCACCTCTTGCGCGCGCTGGGTGCCAAGGTCGTTCTGACCGAGGGACTGAAGGGGATGAAGGGTGCGATCGCCCGAGCGGAGGAGATTCTCGCGCGGCTGGGCGACCGCGGATGGATGCCGCGGCAGTTCGACAATCCGGCCAACCCGGCCATCCATTACCGCACCACCGGGCCGGAGATCTGGGCCGACACCGAAGGGAAGATCGATGTCTTCGTGGCCGGCGTGGGCACCGGCGGCACCATCACCGGCGCGGGGCGATTTCTGCGGGAGCAGAACCCGTCGATCAGGATCGTGGCGGTCGAACCGGCCGAAAGCCCGGTGCTGTCGGGTGGCCAGCCCTCGCCCCACAAGCAGCAGGGAATCGGGGCGGGATTCATCCCGGGGAACCTCGATACGAAGATCTACGACGAGGTGATCCGGGTCGGCAACGACGACGCGATTGCCACCGCGCGTCGGCTGGCGCGGGACGAGGCGATCTTCGCCGGCATCTCGAGCGGCTCCATCACCTGGGCGGCGCTTCAGGTGGCGTCGCGCCCGGAGAACGCCGGCAAGCTGATCGTCTCCATCATCTGCGATTTCGGCGAGCGCTATCTCTCCAATCCGGTGTACACCGAACTGCCCGATCCCGACTTCACGGATGTGGAGGACGCGCTGCAGCAGCCGGCGGTCTGAGCCGCACGTTCCCGGTCGTTGTTTTCGGCACCAGCTGGTGATGTGCTGTACATGTATGAGCTATGTATCCGTAGTACAGAGACTTACGCTCACCACTTAAAGTTGTTTATGTCGTCGCCGACGGCCGGCGACGGCGGAGTGGATCTGCTCCGCCGCGAGTGTTTCCGGGCCCCGGTGCCGCTCATGGTTACTTTTGGCGGTTCCCGTCCACCACCATTTCATTCGAGGCACACGCACCCGTGACTCAGCCCGAGCGCATCGACACCATCTTCGGCAGCGACACCTTCTCCCGCACGACCATGAGGCAGCGGCTGCCCAAGGAGGTGTACCGGAGCCTCCTGCGCACCATCGACGAGGGCGAGCCGCTCGATCCGGCGGTCGCCGACGTGGTCGCGGCGAGCATGAAGGATTGGGCGATCGAGAACGGCGCCTCGCACTACACCCACTGGTTTCAACCGCTCACCGGCCTCACCGCCGAGAAACATGACTCTCTCGCCGCGCCGGACGGGGCGGGTGGCGTGGTCTTCAATTTCTCGGGGTCGGAGCTGGTGCAGGGCGAGCCCGATGCCTCGAGTTTCCCGTCGGGGGGCATCCGCGCCACCTTCGAGGCCCGGGGCTACACCGCGTGGGACGCGACGAGCCCGGCCTTCCTGATGCGCGGCGAGAACAACGTTACGCTGTGCATCCCCACTGCCTTCGTCTCGTGGACCGGCGAGGCGCTCGACACCAAGATCCCCCTCCTCCGTTCCGTGGAAGCGCTCTCGAAGCAGGCGGTCAGGATCCTCCGGATCTTCGGCGCCGACGAGGGCATCACACGGGTGTACACCACGGTCGGTCCGGAGCAGGAATACTTCCTGGTGGACCGCGACCTCTACTTCAAGCGGCCCGATCTCCTGATCTGCGAGCGCACCCTCTTCGGCGCCAAGCCCCCCAAGGGCCAGCAGCTCGAGGACCATTACTTCGGCACCATTCCTCCGCGCGTCCTCGCCTTCATGGCGGAGTCGGAGCGCGAGCTCTACCGGCTCGGCGTTCCGGTGAAGACCCGGCACAACGAGGTGGCGCCGGGGCAATACGAGATCGCCCCCCTCTTCGAGCCGAGCCAGATCGCGGGCGACCACCAGATGCTGATCATGGAGGCGTTGAAGCGGGTCGCACCGCGCTTCGGACTTCAGGCGCTCCTCCACGAGAAGCCGTTCGCCGGGGTGAATGGATCGGGGAAGCACAACAACTGGTCGATGTCCACCAACACGGGGGTGAACCTGCTCGACCCCCGGGACGACACCCACACGAACATGCAGTTCCTGGTCTTCCTCGTCGCGACCATCCGCGCCGTGGATCTCCACGCCGATCTGCTGCGCGCGTCCATCGCGTCCGCGGCGAACGATCACCGGCTCGGCGCCAACGAGGCGCCGCCCGCCATCATCTCGATCTTCCTCGGCAAGATGCTCCTCGACATCCTGGAGCAGGTGGAGCGTGGCCTCCCCAGGCGCACCATTCGGGGCGGGACGCTCGACCTCGGCGCCACGACGCTGCCGCAGCTTCCGCGGCACAGCGGCGACCGCAATCGGACGTCGCCGTTCGCGTTCACCGGGAACAAGTTCGAGTTCCGCGCGGTGGGGTCGAGCGCCAGCATCGCCTGGCCGAATACGGTGCTCAACACCATCGTCGCCGAATCGCTCGACTACGTCGCGACGGAGCTCGAGCGGACGGTCGGCGCCAGGCCGTCGCCCTCCCGCCTCCAGTCAGGCGTGCTCTCCGTGCTCAAGAAGTTGATCAAGAAGCACAAGCGCGTGCTCTTCGACGGCGACAACTACACCGAGGAGTGGCATCGGGAGGCGGAGCGGCGTGGATTGCCGAACCTGCGGGACTCGGTGGCCGCGTTCCAGGTGCTGCGAGCCAGGAAGAACGTGGACATCTTCAGGAAGTACGGCGTGCTCACCAGGTCGGAGTACGAGTCCCGGATCCACGTCCAGCTCGAGAAGTACGTGAAGCAGCTCGGCATCGAAGCCGAGACGATGGTCTCGATGGCGAGGAGTCACATCCTGCCCGCGGCGCTGGAGCACCAGCGGAGGGTGGCGGAGACGGTGGTTGCCACCAAGGCAGCCGGTGTGGACGCGGCCGACTCGGCGGGAGCGCTACGGGACTTCGTGTCGCTGGTGACCGAGTTCCGGAAGCGGACGGCGGAGGTCGAGCGGCTGGCTGCCCATCACGACGCCGACGCGGCGAAGCACGCCGCGCAGATCAACAGGGTGCTCAAGCCGGCGATGGAGCGGTTGCGCGAGGTGGGTGACGGGCTCGAGGTGCAGGTCGCGGCCGACCTGTGGCCGATGCCGAACTACCGGGATCTGCTCTTCTTGAAGTGACGTTGTCGGCTATCGGAGGCTGATGGCTGTGGCCGAGAGCGGCTTTCTAGAGAGGCCACCCCCCGGGACGCTCGCGGGTGAGGAGGAACAGGTCGGCAGGGCACTTTGCGGGGGTGATGACCCCGGCCATCGCCTGGAAGGCCAGCACTTCTTCGGGCGATGTGTCGGGGTCGAAGTAGATGGCGAGGGCCTCGACGAGCATCGGGCGATCGGGGCGGGCGAGCCCCTCGACCCAGGGATGAGGGTCGCTCAGGCGGCGTCGCTCGAGGCGAACCCGGACGGCGCCGTCGAGCCAGCAAGGGAGTGAGGCCAGGTCATCGAGGAGGGGTTCGCTGAGGAGGAGGCTCTCTCCCTCCGGTGTCACGGCGCCGAACCGCATTCTGCCCCGCTCGTTGCGGCGATGGATCACCGTTCCCCAATGGAAGCGGGGGGGGCCGTGGTGGTACCAATCCAGGACCCGAATGAGCTGTTCTCTGAGTGCGTCAACTACAAGAGGTGATTGCATATCGCCCGCAGTTGTCCAGGGCTCACTCGGCTGCATGAATGGGGGATCCTTCCCTCTCACATTCTGCAGAATGCGGGCCACGGCGTCGTGATCCCCACCCCTGGCGCCACCCGCCCGCCCCCGGCACAATTCGCTCCGCCATCATGACATCCTACAGTGACCCCTCTTCCCACGTCTTCTACCGGAATCTGACGCGCGACTTTCCGCGCATCGTCCGGGGCGAGGGGTGTTACCTGTATGATGCGGAAGGCCGCCGGTATCTCGATGGCAGCGGCGGCGCCTTCGTCGCCAACCTCGGCCACGGCGTGGGCGAGATCGCCGAGGCGATGGGCGCGCAGGCTCGGCGGCTCGGCTATGTGAACGGGACGATGTTCACCCACGACGCGGTCGAGGAGCTGGCGGCGGAAATAGCGGCCCTCTCGCCCGGCGACCTCGAGCTGGTCTATCCCCTGGCCAGCGGCTCGGAGGCGGTGGAAGCGGCGCTCAAGATGGCCCGGCAATACTGGGTCGAGACAGGACGGCCGGGCAAGCACAAGATCGTGGCGCTTTCCCCCGGCTACCACGGGAACACTCTGCTGGCTCTCAGCGCCTCCGCGCGAGAACACTACAAGACGTACTTTCGCGAGTGGCTGGTGGAGGTGGTGCGGGTGCCGGCGCCCTATCCGTACCGGTGCGAGTGCAGAGGCGCACCGCCGCACTGCCCGTCGTGCAGCGGCGAGGCCGTCGAGGCCGCGTTGCTGCGGGAAGGTCCGGAAACGGTGGCGGCGGTGATCGCCGAGCCGGTCGGCGGCTCCTCCAGCGGCGCCTCGGTTCCGCAGCCCGGGTATTGGCGGAGGGTGCGCGAGGCATGCGACCGGCACGGCGTCCTGCTCATCGCCGACGAAGTGCTGACGGGCGCCGGGCGCACCGGCACCTGGTCGGCCCTCGAGCCGTACGGCGTCGTGCCCGACTTGATGACGCTGGGGAAGGGGATCAGCGGAGGGTACGTTCCCCTCTCCGCACTGGTCGCGCCGAGGCGGCTGGTGGATGTGCTCGCGCGGGGGTCTGGCGCGTTGCTGCATGCGCAGACATTCTCCCACCATCCGACCCTGTGCGCGGCCGGGGTCGCGGCGATCAGGTATCTGCGCGACCACGAGCTGGTCCAGCGTTGCGCCGTGATGGGAACGGCGTTTCATCAGCGGTTGGAAATCCTGCGCGAGTTTCCGGCTGTCGGCGATGTGCGGGGCAGAGGGTTGCTGGCGGGGATCGAGTTCGTGGCGGACCGCGCCACCCGCGAGCCCTTCCCCCGGTCGGCGCGCTTCGCCGAGCGATTCGCGGCGGCGGCTCTCGAGGTCGGACTGGTGGTCTGGCCCAACGTGGGTCAGGCGGACGGCACCAACGGTGACCTGGCCATGCTGGCCCCGCCGTTCATCGTAACCGAGGAGCAGGTTGACGAGATGGTTCACCTCTTCGGACGCGCCCTTGCGGCGACCGTCGAGAGCATGGGGGCGGCGACATGAGCGCACCGGCCAAGATCACCTACACCTCGACCAGCGGCGACCTGGGCGAGTTCCACCGGCTCTTCGACGAGGCGCTCGCCGAGGTGCGCCGGTCGGCGGGCGCGCGCCATCCCTTCCATATCGCTGGCGAGGCGGTCGAGAGCCGCCTCGAGCCGCTGGTGAAACGCTCGCCGATCGACACGTCGGTCGTGCTCGGGACCTTTGCCTGCGCCGGACCGGGAGACGTCGATCGGGCGGTGACGTCCGCGCGTGCGGCGCAGCGCGGGTGGGTCGCTCTGCCGTGGCGGGACCGGCTCGTCATTCTCCGGCGCGCGGCCACGCTGATCCGGGAGCGGAAGTACGAGTTGGCGGCGATCATGTCGCTCGAGGTCGGCAAGAGCCGGCTCGAGGCGATGGGCGACGCGGAGGAGAGCGCCGACCTCATCGACTACTACTGCGCCCAGGTCGAGGAGGCCGACGGCTTCGTCCGGCCGATGGGCAGGGTGACGCCGGTCGAACGGAACACCGACGTGCTGCGGCCGTACGGGGTCTTCGCCTGCATCGCGCCGTTCAACTTCCCGCTCGCGCTCTCCGCCGGGATGTCATCCGCGGCGCTGGCTGCCGGGAACGCGGTGGTCTACAAGCCCGCCGAGGACACGCCGTGGACCGGTCTCAGGATGTACGAGATCTACCGCGACGCCGGCCTGCCGGCGGGCGTCTTCAACCTCCTCTGTGGCCGGCGGGAGGACATCGGGGATCTGCTCTGGCAGCACCCCGGGATCGACGGCGTCGTGTTCACCGGCTCGAAGGCCGTCGGCATGCGCATCCACGCGGGCCTGAGCGCCCGGTGGATCAAGCCGTGCCTGCTCGAGCTCGGCGGCAAGAACGCGGCGCTGGTGATGCCGAGCGCCGATCTCGACGCCGCGGCCGAGGGAGTCATGCGCTCGGCGTTCAGCCTGCAGAACCAGAAATGCAGCGCCACGTCGCGTGTCTACGTGCATCGCGGCGTGATGGGGCCTTTCCTGGAGCGCCTGCTGGAGCGCACCCGGGGCATCAGGATCGGCGACCCGTCGGAGCGCGACGTCTTTTTCGGGCCGGTGATCAACCAGCGGTCGGTCGAACGATACGAGCATGCCGTCGCCCAGGCGCGGTCGGAGGGAACGATTCTCCTCGGCGGCGCACGGCTGATCGACGGGGCCCTCGGGAAGGGATACTACGTCGCGCCGACCATCGCGCGGTTGCCGCTCTCGAGCTCGCTCTTCCGCGAGGAGCTGTTCGTCCCCTTTCTCGCCGTCGCCGAAGTGGAGAGCTTCGACCAGGCGCTGGCGGAGGCAAACGCCGTGGAGTACGGGCTCACCGCCGGCATCTTCACCGCCGACGAACGGGAGCTGGCCCGCTTCTTCGATGAGGTCGAGGCCGGCGTCTGCTACGCGAACAAGCGCACGGGCGCCACGACCGGAGCGTGGCCCGGCGCCCAGGGATTCTGCGGGTGGAAGGGCTCGGGCTCGACCGGCAAGGGTGGCTGCGGCCCATACTATGTCGCCCAGTTCATGCGGGAACAGAGCCGCACGGTGATCGAAGCGTAGGGCTGCGACTTCTTCCGAGGAATGATCGTGAGAGACTACCCCAGGATCGTCGTGCCTCCTCCGGGCCCCCGCGCGCAGGACGTGGTGCGCCGGGACGAGGAGTGGACCTCCAGCTGCTATATCAAGGAATATCCGCTGGTGGTGGCGCGCGGCCGGGGGCCGGTGGTGGAAGACGTGGACGGGAATCGCTTTCTCGATTTCATGGCCGGTATCGCGGTGTGCTCCACCGGCTACGGCCATCCGAAGGTGGTTGCCGCGGTCAAGGACGCCGCCGACCGCTTCCTCCATATCTGTGGGTCGGACTTCTACTACGAGGGCATGGCGGCGCTATGCGAGCGGCTGGCCCGGGTGGCGCCCGGGCCCTCGAAGAAGCGGGTCTTCCTGACCAACTCGGGGACCGAGGCCACCGAGGGGGCGATCAAGCTGGTGCGCTACGCGACACGGCGCACGGCGATCATCGCCTTCCACGGCGCGTTTCACGGCCGCAGCACCGGCGCCGTCAGCCTCACGTCCAGCAAGGCGCGGCAGCACGCCGGGTTCGGGCCGCTGCTGCCGGACGTGCATCACGTCCCCTTCGCCTACCGTTACCGCTGCCAATGGTGCGCCGACCAGCCGGAGTGTACCCGCGGCTGCCTCGACGTCCTCGAGAAGGAGCTGTTCGTCCGCCACCTCGACCCGCACGATGTGGCCGCGATCTTCGTCGAGCCGGTCCAGGGTGAGGGCGGGTACATCATCCCGCCCCCCGGCTACCTCCGCGGGCTCCGGGACATCTGCGACCGCTATGGGATCCTGCTCGTGGCCGACGAGGTCCAGTGCGGTGTGGGGCGGACCGGCAAGATGTTCGCGTGCGAGCACGAGGGAGTGGAGCCCGACGTCCTGCTCACCGCCAAGGGGCTTGGTTCCGGCATGCCGATCGGCGCCATCGTGGCCAAGGAGTCCATCAGCACCTGGGAGCGCGGCTCCCACGGGTCCACCTTCGGCGGCAATCCGGTCTGCTGCGCGGCCGCGCTGGCGACACTCGACCTGGTCGAGGGCGGCCTGATGGCCAACGCCGTGGCCATGGGCGATCGGCTGCAAGCCGGAATGCGCCGCCTGGCCGAGCGGCACGCCTGCATCGGCGAGGTGCGGGGGCTGGGCCTGATGGTCGGCGTGGAGTTCGTGAAGGACCGGGCCACCCGGGAGCCCGCCCCCGACATCGTCGAGGCGCTGGTGAACGGCGCCTTCCGCCGCGGCCTACTGCTCCTGGGAGCCGGAAAGAGCGTCCTTCGTCTCGCGCCGCCCCTCGTGGTGGACGAGTACGACATCGACACCGCGGTCAGGATGATCGACGAGGGACTGACGGCCGGTTCATGACCAAGGTCATGTCGATGTCGTCGGCCATCGCCGCCTTCGTCCGTGACGGCGACACCCTCGTCATCGAAGGGTTCACCCACCTCATCTGTTTCGCGGCGGGGCACGAGATCATCCGGCAGCGCCGCCGCGACCTCACGCTCTGCCGGCTCACCCCCGACCTGATCTACGATCAGATGATCGCCGCGGGCTGCGCGCGGAAGCTGGTCTTCTCGTGGGCCGGCAACCCGGGCGCCGGATCGTTGCATGCTTTCCGCCGTGCGGTGGAGGGGAAGGGCGGGCCGCCGCTCGAGATCGAGGAATACTCGCACTTCGGGATGGTGGCCCGGCTGAGCGCCGGCGCGGCCCGGATGCCGTTCTGGACGATGCGCAACTACATGGGCACCGATCTTCCCGCGGTGAACCCTCGGATCCGGACGGTGACCTGTCCCTACACGGGGGAAGAGCTTGCCACCGTCCCGGCGCTCAATCCCGACGTCACGATCGTCCACGCCCAGCGCGCCGACGCGGAGGGGAACGCCCAGATCTGGGGCTTGCTCGGCGTGCAGAAGGAGGCGGCGTTCGCGTCGGGGCGGGTGATCGTGGTGGTGGAGGAGCTGGTGGAGCAGGCGGTCATCCGCGCCGACCCCAACCGCACTCTCATCCCCGGGGTGATCGTGGACGCCGTGGTGGTCGAGCCCTGGGGCGCGCATCCGTCGTACGCCCAGGGGTACTACGATCGGGACAACGATTTCTACGTCGGTTGGGAGGCGATCAGCCGCGACCCGGCCGCTCTGGCGCGTTACGTCGACGACTATGTGTACGGCGTCGAGGATCGGGCGGCGTACGTGCGGAAGTGCGGGGGACTGGAACGGCTGCGGGCGTCGAGCCGCATCTGTGCGGGCGTGAACTATGGGTACTGAGAGGACGGAGAGGTCTTACTCCCCCGCCGAGCTCATGGCCTGCGTCGCCTCACGGGAGCTGCGCGACGGAGAGGTGGTGTTCGTCGGCATCGGCCTCCCCAATCTCGCCTGCAACCTCGCCCGCGCCACCCACGCCCCACGCATCGTCCTGATCTACGAGTCCGGCGCGGTCGGCGCGGTCCCCGAGCGGCTGCCGGTGTCCATCGGCGATCCCGCGCTCGTCACCGGATCCCTGATGGTCTGCGGTATGGCCGACGTCTTCCAGTCGTTTCTCCAGAACGGGCTAATCGAAGTCGGGTTTCTCGGCGGGGCGCAGATCGACCGGTGGGGAAACATCAACACCACGGTGGTCGGCTCCTACGAGCACCCGACGGTCCGGCTCCCGGGCAGCGGCGGTGCCGCCGAGATCGCCGTGCACGCGCAGCGCACGCTCGTGGTGAGCCGGCTCAGCCGGCGGGCGTTCCCCGAAGCAGTGGACTTCATCACCAGCCCGGGCCACCGCGTGCGTGGTCGCTCGCGACGGGACCTGGGCATGCCCGGCGCCGGCCCGGTGAAAGTCGTGACCGACAAGGGAATTCTCGAGGCCGACGAATCGGGGGAGCTGGTTCTCGCGGCCCTGTACCCGGGGGTGGCGCCGGGCGACGTGGCGGCAGAGGTCGGATGGACCCTCCGGCAGCGTGCCACGCTCGGGGAAGTGGAACCACCGACCGAGCGGGAGCTGCATCTTCTTCGCGACGTGCTCGACCCGCAGCGCCTCTTCCTCAAGGAATGACCCGTCGATGAGCACTACCGCTACGTCCGAGCCGGCACACGCGACGCTTCCCCGCGAGCTCACGCTGCGGGACATGGTCCTGTTCAACGTGGTCGCGGTATTGAGTCTCCGGTGGTTCGCCACCGCGGCGGCGGCTGGCCCGAGCTCGATCACCCTCTGGGTGTTGGCGGGGCTCCTCTTCTTCGTGCCGCAGGGGCTCGCGGTCAGCGACCTCTCGGCACGCTTCCCCGAAGAGGGCGGCATCTACTTCTGGACGAAGCGCGCCTTCGGCGAAGGCCACGGGTTCCTTTGCGGGTGGTGCTACTGGGTCAACAACATTCTGTACTATCCGAACCTGCTGATGTCGACGGCGGTGGTGGGCACCTACGTGATCGGTCGCGGCGAGAGCGGGCTCGCCGACAACTGGGCGTACGTGATGCCGGCCACGCTCGCAGCCCTCTGGCTCGCCGTCGCACTCAACATTGTGGGGGTCAGGACCGGGCGCTGGCTGCAGAATCTCGGCGCGTTCGGCACCTTTCTTCCCGGTCTCCTGCTGGTAGGGCTCGGGCTCTACGCCGCATTCACCCGCCCGTCCGCGACGCCGCTGAACGCGCGGACGCTCCTCCCCGATCTCGGGGACCTCTCCCAGCTCAACCTCTGGGCGTCGATCGCGTTCGCCTACGCGGGGCTCGAGCTCTGCGCGGTGATGGGCGGCGAGGTCCGCGACCCCCGCCGAACGCTGCCGCGCTCGATCTACATTTCGGCCCCCCTCATCGCCTTCGTCTACATCGCCGGGACCGCGGCCGTCCTCTGGATGATCCCGACGGGAGAAGTGAAGATCGTCGCCGGATTCCTCCAGGCGATATCCGTTGGCGCACGGGACATCGGAGGGGGACTCGCCTGGATCGCGCCGGCCGCCGCCGCGCTCTACGTGGTCGGCAACATCGGGGGGGTGGGAGTGTGGCTCGCCGGGCCGGCACGTGTGGCGTTCGTCATCGGGCTCGACCGATACTTCCCGCCCGCGTTCGGAAAGGTCCACCCCAAGTGGAAGACGCCGCATGTCGCCATCCTCACGCAGGCGGTCCTGGCCACCGTCTTTCTCATCGTGTCGGTGCTGGGGAAGGGCACGACGGTCGAGAAGGCCTACCTCGTCATTCTCGACACGATGCTCCTGGTCTATTTCATCCCGTATATCTACCTGTTCCTCTGCTATCTCGTGGTCCGGTTGAAGGACGGGAAGGGCGGAAAGGTGAGCGCCGCACTCATCGGGGGGAGCGGGCTCGCGCTCACCCTCTTCGCCATGGTGATCGCCACGGTGCCGCCGGCCGATACCGTCGAGCCGTGGCTCTTCAGGCTGAAGGTCATCGGCGGGGCTGGCTTCTGCGTTCTGCTCGGCGGGCTGATCTACTGGCGCGGCCGCAGGTGAACCTGCCCAGGCTCTCCCTGGCAGCGGGATGCTGGCTCCTCACACTTCCCGCTGCCCTCCCGGCGCAACGCGCGCCCGTGCTCCAGCAGGTCAAGGTCCGCCATCCCTATTACTACCGCGAGATGTTCATCCCCCAGCCCACCGCCGGGCCCGGCAGTGTGGCGTGGTCTCCGGACGGGACGGAGCTGGTGTACTCGATGCAGGGAGCGCTCTGGCGCCAGCGGCTGGGGACGACCGAGGCACGGCAGCTCACCGAAGGCCCGGGGTACGACTATCAGCCCGACTGGTCTCCGGACGGGAAGAGGATCGTGTACGCCTCCTACCGCGATGACGCGATCGAGCTCCGCCTTCTCGATCCGGCCACGGGGGACGACATGCCGCTCCTCGCGAACGGCGCCGTGAACCTGGAGCCGCGCTGGTCCCCCGACGGGAAGCGAATCGCCTTCACCTCGTCGGTCTACGAAGGGCGGTGGCACATCTTCGCCGCGGAGGTCAGCGCCGATGGTGCGGCGTCGAACGTGCAGCGTGTCACCGACGATCGCGAGAGCGGGCTGCCGCGATACTACTACGGGACGGTGGACCAGTGGCTCTCGCCGACCTGGTCCCCCGACGGCGGGGAACTGATTGCGCTCTCCAACCGGGGCCACATCTGGGGATCCGGTGGTTTCTGGCGTCTGCCGGCTGGCACCGGCGGAGCACCCCGTGAGATTCACTACGAGGAAACCACCTGGAAGGCGCGCCCCGACTGGAGCAGGGACGGCCGCCGCGTCGTCTACAGCTCCTATCTCGGGCGCCAGTGGCACCAACTCTGGCTGATGACACCCGAGGGAGGAGATCCCCTCCAGCTCACCTATGGCGATTTCGACGCGACCGCACCGCGGTGGTCTCCCGATGGCCGTCGCGTCGCCTATATCTCCAACGAAGGCGGGAACACGTCGCTCTGGACGGTGGGTGTGCCCGGGGGACGGCGGGCTCCGGTGCGGGCGGTGACCCGGATTTATCGCTCGCCGGTCGGCAGGATTCGCCTGGTCGTGTCCGACGCGACCACCGGACGCGAGATGCCCGCGAGGGTCTCGCTCACCGGCCCCGACGGGCGGAGCTTTGCGCCGGACGATGCCTGGCGCCACGCCGACGACGGGTTCGACCGGAGTGAGCGCACGTTCGAGTACGGATATTTCCACACCTCGGGGCGGTCAGTCGTCACGGTGCCGGCCGGCGACTTCACCGTCGAGATCTCGCGGGGGCCGGAGTTCCGGGTCGAGACCCGGCGGGTGGCCGCGGTCGAGGGAAAGACGGTGTCGCTGCGGGTGGCCCTCCGACGGCTCGATGATCTGGCCGCACGGGGCTGGTACGGCGGCGATCTCCACGTCCATATGAACTACGGGGGCGCCTACCGGAACAGTCCCATTCATCTCGCCTTTCAATCCCGCGCCGAAAACGTTGCTGTCGTCGAGAACCTCATCGTCAACAAGGAGGGGCGCATCCCGGACGTGGGATACTTCCGGGGAGCGGTGGATCCCGTCTCGACCGCCTCCACCGTCATCAAGCACGATCAGGAGTTTCACACCAGCTACTGGGGACACCTCGGCCTGATCGGACTGCGGGACCATCTCCTGCTTCCCGGATACGCCGCATACGCCAATACCGGGGCCGCGAGTCTCGATCCCACCAACGCCGACGTCGTCGACGAAGGCCGCGCGCAGGGCGGCCTCGCCGGGTACGTCCATCCGTTCGATGTCGACCCCGACCCCGCCGACACCACTCGCCCGCTCACCGCGGAGTTTCCGGTGGACGTGGCACTCGGCAAGGTGGACTACTACGAGGCGCTCGGGTTCGTGGACGACCCGACGGCCACGGCCCACGTCTGGTACCGGATCCTCAACTGCGGCTTCCGGCTGCCGGCGGGAGCCGGCACCGACGCGATGGCCAATTTCGCCTCTCTCCGGGGTCCGGTGGGGATGAACCGGGTGTACGTGCGGAGCGGAACGCCGCTCGATTACCGCCGCTGGCTGGATTCGCTGAAAGCAGGGAGAAGCTTCGCGACCAACGGTCCGCTGCTGGAATTCAGCTTGGGCGGGCGCGGGGCGGGGCAGGAGCTTCGGCTGGCGGCCGGGGAGCACGCGATCACCGCCCGGATCTCGCTTCGGTCGAACGTGGCGATCGACCATCTGGAGATCGTCGGCAACGGGGAGGTCGTTCGGGAGATTCCGCTCGGCGGCGACCGCACGGCGGCGTCACTCTCGGTGGAGCTGCCGGTCAGCAGGAGCGGCTGGTACCTGCTTCGCGCTCGCGCCGACCGCGCGGTCTATCCGGTGCTCGATCTCTACCCCTACGCCACCACCAGCCCGGTGTATGTCTCCGTCGGCGGGGCCCCGATCCGCTCGGCGGAGGACGCCGAGTATTTCCTCCGGTGGATCGATCGCCTGGAGGCGAATGTGCGCGGAAGCAGGGAGTTCAACACCGAGGGGGAGCGGGAGCACGTGCTGGTGCTGCTGCGGGATGCGCGGGCGGAGTTCGAGCGGCGGCGCTGACGACGCTTGGCACGCCGGTTCGTTCGCTCCAGGCGGGCGGTCGCGTGCCCACTTCCTCCCCCATACGCAGCCGCCTGCAGCACGACGAGGGGCGTGACGCTCCCGCCCGCGATGACTTACTGACCCGCCCGCGACGACGCACCAACGCGTCGGCCTACACCCGCTCTACTACGATCGCGATTCCCTGACCGACCCCGATGCACATCGTGGCCAGGCCGTACCGTCCACCCGTGCGGCGGAGTGCGTGCACCAGCGTGGTGAGAATCCGGGCGCCGCTGGCGCCGAGGGGATGGCCCAGAGCGATAGCGCCGCCGTAGATGTTGACGCGGGCAGGATCGAGACCCAGTTCCCTGATGCAGGCCAGCGACTGAGCGGCGAAGGCTTCGTTGAGTTCGATCAGGTCGAGATCGCCCGCAGTGATTCCTGCCCGGGCGAGCGCCTTTCTGCTGGCGGGGATGGGCCCCAGGCCCATCACGGCGGGGTCAACACCGGCGACCGCGCTCGACACGATGCGCGCGGGCGGCTTCAGTCCGAGTTCGCCGAGCGCGGCGGTGCTGGCCACGGCGAGCGCCGCCGCGCCGTCGTTGATCCCGCTGGACGTGCCGGCCGTGACGGTGCCGCCGCGGACAAAGGCGGGCTCGAGCCGGGCGAGCGACTCCACCGTCACTCCGGCGCGGGGCGGCTCGTCGCGGAGGACCGGCGTGGTCCCGCCGCTCGCGGGTATGTCTACCGGAACGATCTCGTCCTCGAACATGCGCGACGCGAGAGCCGCCTGAGCCCGGCGCTGGCTCTCCACGGCAAAGGCGTCCTGCTCCGTGCGACCGATCCCGTATTGCTCGGCCACCCGCTCCGCGGTCTCGCCGAGGGAGATGGTCCACGCCGCAGGCATCCGGGGGTTGACGAACCGCCATCCAACGGTCGTGTCGGCGACGGCTGGTGGCGTGCGATCCCAGGCCTTCCCCGACTTGAGCGTGACGTAGGGCGCACGCGTCATGCTTTCGACTCCGCCGGCGATCAGCAGGTCTCCCTCGCCGGCGCGAACGGCGTGCGCGGCACTGACCACTGCCTGGAGGCCCGACCCGCAGAGACGGTTGACCGTCTGTCCGGCGACACTCACCGGCAGGCCCGCGAGGAGCGCCGCCATCCGGGCGACGTTCCTATTGTCTTCTCCCGCCTGGTTGGCGCAGCCAAAGATCACGTCCTCGATCTGGTTGACCGGAAGCCGGGCGCGTTCCACGAGACCGCGGATCGCCGCGGCGGCGAGATCGTCGGCACGCATCTCCGCCAGCACGCCGCCGGCACGGCCGACGGGCGTTCGGACGGCGGCGGTGATGTAGGCGTCGTGGTCTTCCGGCCGGGATGCGATGGGAGGGCTCCGCGTTGGAGGTCGGAAAAGGAGAGGCTCGGGATCGCCCTGGCAGGAATGGTGGCACCGAACGGCGAATTCGGGTAGTTCCACATGCGTTGACGCCCTCATCCCGCTCGGGTAAGTTGCCCCCTCGCAACGCCTGGGACAGGTGGCCGAGCGGTTGAAGGCGCACGCCTGGAGAGCGTGTAAACGTCAAAAGCGTTTCGAGGGTTCGAATCCCTCCCTGTCCGTCGGTTGCTTCGGGCGTGGTGCCACACTACCTTCCGGCTCCGAATGCCCACCCGGACCCCCCTTCTCGACGACCGGGCGCTCGGCCGGACTCTCGTCCGGATGGCCACCGAGATCGTCGAACGTTGCCGCGGTACCGACGATCTCGTCCTGGTCGGCATTCAGCGCCGTGGGGTCGAACTCGCCGACCGCCTCAAGCGTCTCATCGATCACTCCGAAGGCTCCTCCGTTCCCTGCGGTAAACTCGACATCGCTCTCTATCGTGACGACCTCCAGACCGTCGGCCCCCGGCCGGTGGTGGGAGAGACCCGTCTTCCCGATCTCGATGGCCGCACCGTGGTCATCGTGGACGACGTGCTCCACACCGGCCGCACGGTGCGCGCCGCTCTCGACGAGTGCGCCGATTTCGGGCGGCCCCGGCGGATCCTCCTCTGCGTGCTGATCGATCGCGGCGGCCGCGAGCTGCCCATCCAGGCCGACATCGTCGGCACGTCGGTCAACGCGGGGCCGGATGACCGGGTGGACGTGTTCGTGAGCGAGCTAGACGGGCGGGACGCCGTCGAGCTGGCGCGGGGAGAGTGACGTGACCGCCGCCTTGAACCTCGGCAAGGACCTGGTGGGACTCGAGGGCTTGAGCGCCGACCAGATCCGGCTGATTCTCGACACCGCGGAGCCGTTCAAGGAGGTGAGCGAGCGGCCCATCAAGAAGGTGCCGGCGCTCCGCGGGAAGACCATCGTCAATCTCTTCTTCGAGGCCTCGACCCGGACCCGCATTTCGTTCGAGTTCGCCGAGAAGCGGCTCAGCGCCGACACGGTGAACGTGGCGTCCGCCGGCTCCTCGGTGTCGAAGGGTGAGACGCTGGTGGACACCGCGCGCAACCTCGAGGCGATGCGGATCGACATGGTGGTCATCCGCCACGGCTCGTCGGGGGCGGCGCAGTTTCTCGGCCAGCGCATCCGCTCCAACGTCATCAACGCGGGAGACGGCAAGCACGAGCATCCGACGCAGGGGCTCCTCGACATCCTCACCCTGCGCGACCGGTTCAAGCGCATCGAGGGACTCAAGATCGCCATCTGCGGCGACATCCTGCACAGCCGCGTCGCCCGGAGCAACATCTGGGGGCTCACCAAACTGGGTGCTGAGGTGGGGGTCTGCGGCCCGGCGACGCTTCTGCCGCGGAACGTGCGCGAGCTCGGTGTGACGGTCCTCCCGCGCATCGAGGACGCGATCCAGTGGGCCGACGCCCTCAACGTGCTGCGTCTGCAGCTCGAGAGGATGCAGGGGGGATTCCTGCCGTCGCTCCGCGAATACAACCGGGTCTTCGGCGTGACCACCGAGCGCCTCGCGCGCGCACCCAAGGACTTGCTGATCCTCCACCCGGGGCCGATGAATCGCGGCGTCGAGATCGACAGCGACGTCGCCGACGGACCCCACAGCGTGATCCTTCCCCAGGTGACCAACGGCGTGGCGGTGCGGATGGCGGTGCTCTATCTCCTGGCGGGCGGCTCGCCCGACTGGGCGCAGCAGGTCGGGGGAGGGGAATAGCATGCGCCCGATCATGATCCGGGGGGGACGGGTGCTCGATCCGTCTCGCAACGTGGACCAGGTCACCGATCTCTTTCTCCGGGACGGCAAGGTCGAGGCGCTCGGTCGCGACCTCGGCCGGCCGGATGACGCCTTGGTGGTGGACGCGAAAGGGAAGGTGGTGTCGCCCGGGCTGATTGATCTCCACGTGCACCTGCGCGAGCCGGGGCAGGAGGACATCGAGACGGTCGCCACCGGCGCGATGGCCGCGGCGGCGGGCGGCTTCTCCGCGGTGTGCGCCATGCCGAACACCGATCCCGTCACCGACAACCAGGCGGCGGTCGGCTTCATCGTGAGCCAGGCCCAGCGGGCCGGAAAGGCGCGTGTCTATCCGATCGGCGCGGTGACACTCGATCAGCAGGGCACGCAGCTCGCCGAGTTCGGGGAACTGGTCGGCGCGGGTGCGGTCGCGGTGAGCGACGATGGCAAGCCGGTCGCGTCGAGCCACATGATGCGCACGGCACTGGAGTACGCCCGGACCTTCGGCATTCCCGTGGCCGATCACTGCGAGGAGCCGACTCTCGCCGCCGGCGGCGTGATGCACGAGGGCATCGTGTCCACCCGGCTCGGCCTCAAGGGAATCCCCGCCGCCGCGGAGGAGATCATGGTGGCGCGGGACATCATCCTGGCGGAGCTGACCGGCGGGCACGTGCATCTCTGCCACATGTCCACCCGCGGCTCGGTCGAGCTGATCCGCCGGGCCAAGGAGAAGGGGCTGAGGGTCACCTCCGAGGCGTGCCCGCACCATTTCACGCTGACCCACGACGCCTGCGAGGGGTACAACACCAACGCGAAGATGAATCCGCCGCTCCGCGAGCCGGAAGATCGTGAGGCGATCCGCCAGGCGCTCCGGGACGGGACGATCGACGTCATCTGCACCGATCATGCACCGCATCACTACGACGCCAAGGAGCGCGAGTTCGACGACGCCCCGAACGGGATCATCGGGCTGGAGACGGCCCTCGGCCTCGCCATCACCGAGCTGGTGGAGAGCGGCCTCATCGATCTGGCGACGCTGGTGCGGCGGATGAGCGAGATGCCGGCCCGCATCTTCGGCCTGCCGGGCGGTACGCTGGCTCCGGGCGCCGCGGCCGACGTCGTGGTGTTCGATCCCACCGCGCGGTGGACCGTTCAGCCGGACAGGTTCTTCTCCAAGAGCCGGAACACCCCCTTCACCGGTCGCGAGCTGCGCGGCCGGGCCGAGCTGACGATCGTACGGGGCCAGGTGGTGTTCGAGCGGTAGGCGCGCCAGCCAGCATCGATGCCCGGTCGCCGACTTCGCGGACGCGACCGGCGCGGCGGATACGGCTGGTTCCCAAAGCCCCGACCCGGTTAGATTTGCCGGTCAGCTTCCACTCCCGGACATCGAGCGGCTGAGAGGACCATCCCCCCATGGGCACACCCTCGGAAACCGACACGACGATCGAAGCCCTACTCCAGCGGCGAGCGCAGTTCGAGCAATGGCTCGCCCGTCTCGAGGCCGCCGGCGACAAGGCGCCACCGGCGGTGCGCCAGCGGGTGCGGGCCGACTACGAGGGGCGGCTCAAGGGGGTCATCGACGAGCTTCGGGGCCACGCGGCCACGATCAGCGAGGAGCTGGAGCGCCATCGGGGGGCCCAGGCCAAGCTCGACGGCGAGTGCAAGCAGGCGGAAGAGGCGCTCGCGGAGGCGGAGGTGAGGCACGCCGTCGGAGAGTACTCCGAGGATGAGTGGCGCGGCATCAGCGACCGGAGCCAGTCAAATCTCGGACGGCTGCGCCAGGAGCTGAGCGCCGTCGGCGACGAGATCTCCCGTCTGGCGGAGGTCCAGTCGCTGATCGCCTCGACCCCCCGTCGCGTCGACCCCGCGCCGAGTGTCGATCGCCCCGCGCCGGCGACGGTCTTGCAACCCGAGCTCGAGATCGACCACGCGACGCCGCCGCCGACTCCTTCACCTTACCCCCCGGCGGCGGCCTCGCGTTCCACTCCGCCGCCACGGCGGGAGCCGGCGCCAGTTCAGGCGGTGCCACCCGGCGACGAGTTGGCGTTTCTCAAGTCGGTGTCGGAGGAGGAGAAGAAGCCCGCCACCCGGCGAGCGAGCAATCCGGGAGGCGGACCCGGCCAGGCGGCTGCGCGCGCCGCAGATGCGCCGTCCCCCGCGGCCGCGGCGGCCGTGCCGGCAGGGAAGACGGCCACGCCGTCCGGCGCCAAGACACTCAAGTGCGGCGAATGCGGGACGCTGAATCGACCGACGGAGTGGTATTGCGAGCGGTGCGGGGGGGAGTTGGCGGGGTTGTAGTTGACTATCAGCTATCAGCAGTCAGCTATTGGAGTTAGACTGCTCACTTAAAGTTATTTCTGTAGAAATTCCGCGACACGCGAAGGGCTCGGCAAAGCGCGCCGGGCCCTGTTTGTTTCTCTGTAACCTTACTTCTTCCCCCCGGCCACCAACTTGGCCAGCCGGCTCTTCTGGCGGGCGGCGGTATTCGGATGAATGAGCCGCTTGCGCCCGGCGCGGTCCAGCAGCTTCACAGCCGCAGCGTACGCCTCCTTGCCCTCGCCCGCGGCGGCGGCGCGCACCTGCTTGAGGGCCGTGCGCAGCTTGCTCCGCTGCGTCCGGTTGAGCGCGGTGTGGGTCTTGGCTTGGCGCATACGCTTCTTGGCGGATTCGATTCTCGGCACGACCACCTCTGCTTGAACGAAGGTCCCTCGCCGGACACTGCCGGCGCGAAGGGGGGTAAAGGTACCGGTCAGCCCATGCAAGGTCAAGCGGGACGGCGCTTTGACTTGACTCCCGAGGCTGCTTAACCTTCACCCTTCCGCCTCCCGGGATCGTGTTCTGGAATCTCACCTCACCGACTTCGTCCTCGCGCTTCCGATGCTCGTCTTCGCCATGGTGGCGCACGAGTACGCCCACGGCGCCGTCGCCCTGCAGCAAGGCGACGATACCGCCTATGTCCTGGGGCGGGTGACGCTGAATCCCTTGCCGCACATCGATCCGGTCATGAGCCTCCTCCTTCCGGCGCTGCTCTGGTTCGGTTCCGGGGGACGATTCACTTTTGGCGGCGCCAAGCCGGTGCCGATCAATTCGAGGAAGTTCAGGAACTTCAAGCGCGGCGATATCCTCGTCTCCGCGGCGGGCGTGGCCACCAACTTCTTTCTGGCCTTCGTCTGGTCGCTGGTGTTCGTGCTGCTGGGTCTGGCCGGGCGGGCGATGCCGGGGGCGACCGGTGCCTTGGAGGCGGCGCAGCGGATGATGGTGCACGGCATCTGGCTCAATCTGGTCCTGTGCTTCTTCAACCTCATTCCGGTTCCTCCCCTCGACGGCTCGCACCTTCTCTACCACGCGCTGCCGCCGAAAGCGGGTGAGTGGTACCGCGGGCTCCAGCGATTCGGGTATCTTCCGATCTTCGCGCTCATGTTTCTCTTTCGACCGCTCATGGAGGTCCTCCTGACTCCGGCATTCACCATCATGAATCTGCTCGGCGCCCTTATCGCGCCGTATCAGGTCGGCCCCGCCGGAGTTGTCTAGTGGGCGCGACGATTCCCGAGGCCCCGACCACCGCGCTCGGCGCCGGCCCGGCGTTCGTCGTCGAATTCGAGGCGTTCTCCGGGCCGCTCGACCTTCTCCTCCACCTCCTCCGCGAAGAGCAGCTCGAGATCGCCGACATTCCCATCAGGCGGATCGCCGATCAGTTTCTCCGGGCCATCCACGAGCTGGGCCTCAACCAGGCCGCCGACTATCTCGACATGGCGAGCCGGCTGGTCCGCCTGAAGGCCCAGATGCTGCTCCCGCGGGGGGCGGACGACGATCAGTGGGAGGACCCGCGCGCCGAGCTGGTGCGGCGGCTGCTGGAGTATCAGCAGATTCGCGAGATCGCCGTCTGGCTCGGCCGGGCGGCGGCGCGGCGCGCGGAGCAGTTCCCCCGCGGCTACCTCCCGCCGGCGCCCGAGGTTGCCTCGCCGCCGCTGACGCTGGACATGATGGACATGCTCCAGGCGGTGGAGCGGGTGATCGCCGCGATTCCCTCGCCGGTGCTGCATCGCGTGGTCGTGCGCCCTCTCGATGTCGAAGGCGCCACCCGCCGCATCGAGCAGCTCCTCGAGGAGCGGGGAGAATTCGGCTGGATGGAGGCGCTGTGCCCCCATCCCACCATCGTCGACGTTCTGTCTACCCTGCTGGCGGTGCTCGAGCTTGCCAGGCGGGGTGTGCTCCGACTCGTTCAACCGGCCGCCTTCGCGCCCATGGTGATCGCCCGTGACTCCACTCGCCCAGCTGCTTGAAGCCGCGCTGTTCAGCGCCGTCCGACCGCTCACCGTCGAAGAGCTCGCCACCCTCGACCCGGAAGCGGGGCTGGCGGACGTCCGCATGGCGCTCGATCAGGTCCGGGAGCACTACGACTTCGAGCAGCACGGCGTCGAGCTGGTCGAGCTGGCGGGCGGCTTCCAGATCCTCACCCGGGCGGTTCACGCCGCGGCCATCGAGCGGGCCCACTTTTCCGTTCGCGCCCCCAAGCTGACCGCGGCGGCGCTCGAGACGCTCGCGGTGATCGCCTACCGCCAGCCGGTGGGCCGGGCGGAGATCGAGGAGATCCGCGGCGTGTCCGCTGGCGGGGTGCTCCGTTCGCTGCACGAGCGGGGGCTGATCGAGGTGGTGGGCCGGGGCGAGGCGCTCGGGCGGCCCCTGCTGTACGGCACCGCGCCGATGTTCCTCGAGCTGCTGGGGCTCAAGGACGTGGCCGACCTGCCCCGGGCCGAGGAGCTCACCATCGCGCTCCATCCCCACCGCGCGGTGGCGGAGGGGGCCGATGACGCGGCGGCCTACGTCGAGGCGGAATCGTGAGCGAGATGCGGCTCCAGCGGGCGCTTGCCCGCGCCGGAGTCGCGTCGCGCCGGGCAGCCGAGGAGTTGATCGAGGGCGGACGGGTCCGGGTGGATGGCCAGGTGGCGACGCTGGGAATGAAGGTGGATCCCCTGCGCCAGCGGATCACCGTGGGCGGGCGCGCTGTGAAGCAAGTGGAGCGTCGCTGGCTCGCCTTCCACAAGCCGCTCGGGGTGGTCACCACGGCGAGCGACGAGGAAGGCCGCCGCACCGTCTTCGACCTGATTCCCCATCATGCCGGTCTCAACTACGTCGGCCGGCTCGACGTCATGACCACCGGGCTCCTTCTCCTCACGACCGATGGAGAGGCGGCGCACCGTCTCACCCACCCGCGGCACCACATTCCCCGGCGGTATACCGCGCTCGTGCACGGCCGCCCCACAGCGGAGATTGCGAAAGCCGTGCGCGAACGCATCGTCATCGACCGGCGGCCGGTGATCGCGTCGGACACGCGTGTGCGGCCCGGGAGCGAAGGCCGGAGCATCGTGGACGTCACCCTGGCGGAAGGGCGGAACCGCATCGTGCGGCTTTGGTGCGAGGCGATGGGACTGAAGGTGGATCGCCTCGCTCGGCTCTCCTACGGCCCCATCCGGCTGGGCGACCTCGCCCCGGGCCGTTCGCGGCCGCTCACACCCCGGGAGGAAGCGGCGCTCTACAAGGCGATCCGAATGGACCCGGACGCCGGATGACACATTGCCCGCGCCCGGGGGTGACGCCCCCGCCACCTTTCCCGCGGTAACCCTCAGGAGCCCCGCAGCGTGAGCGCCAAGCCGACCGACATTCCGGGTGACACGCTTTCCGTGCAACCCATACTCAGGGAAGTCTCCCGCCGCATCGTGGGACAGGATGCCATGGTCGAGCGGCTCCTGGTGGGGCTCCTCACCGGGGGCCACATCCTGCTCGAAGGGGTACCCGGGCTCGCCAAGACGCTTGCCGTCCGCACCCTGGCGGAGATCATCCACGCCTCGTTTTCCCGCATCCAGTTCACGCCCGACCTGTTGCCGGCCGATCTGATCGGGACGATGGTCTTCGATCAGAAGACGCAGGACTTCCACGTCAAGAAGGGGCCGCTGTTCGCCCAGATCATTCTGGCGGACGAGATCAACCGCGCTCCGGCCAAGGTCCAGGCGGCGCTGCTCGAGGCGATGCAGGAGCACCAGGTGACGATCGGCGGCACCACCTTCCCGCTGGAAGAGCCGTTCATGGTTCTGGCCACGCAGAACCCCATCGAGAGCGAAGGCACCTACCCGCTTCCCGAGGCGCAGCTCGACCGTTTCATGCTCAAGGTCCGCGTCGGCTATCCGTCGCGCGACGAAGAGAAGGAGGTGCTGTTGCGCATGAGCGGTGGGCGGGAAATCCCGGTCGAGCGACTCCTCAGGCCCTCGACGATCCTGGAAACCCGTTCGGCGATCGCCGGCCTCTACATGGACCAGAAGGTGGTGGACTACATCGTTGACCTGGTGCGGGCGACTCGCGATCCGTCGAGCGTCGGCCTCAACGACCTGAAGCCCCTGGTGGCCTTCGGCGCCTCCCCGCGCGCCTCCATCGCCCTGGCGCAGGCGGCGCGGGCCCACGCCTTCCTCCGGGGGCGCCGCTACGTGGTACCCGAGGATGTGCGCGCGCTGGCGCCCGACGTGCTGCGGCACCGCATCGTGCTCACCTTCGAGGCGGAGGCTGAGGACACGACCACGGACGATGTGGTGGCGAAGGTCCTGGCGGCGTTGAAGGTGCCGTGATCGGCCGATAGCCGATAGCCGACGCCCATGCCCCCCGTCTCCCCCGAAATCCTGAAGCAGGTCAAGGGCATCGAGCTGCGCACCCGCGGGCTGGTCGGCTCGTTGTTCGCCGGCGAGTACCGTTCCGTCTTCCGGGGGCAGGGGATGGAGTTCGCCGAGGTGCGCGCCTACGAACAGGGCGACGACTTCCGGACCATCGATTGGAACGTCTCCGCCCGCCTCGCCAGCCCCTACGTCAAGACCTTCACCGAGGAGCGCGAGCTGACGCTCATGCTCCTGGTGGACCAGTCCGGCTCGACCCGGTTCGGCGAACCCCTCACCAAGGCCTCGCTCGCCGTCGAGGTGGCCGCGGTGCTCGCGCTGGCCGCGGCGCACCAGAACGATCGTGTCGGCGCTCTCCTCTTCGCCGACGAAGTCGAACGGGTCATTCCTCCCCGCAAGGGGCGGCGTCATGCGCTCCGCGTCATTCGCGACCTCGTGGCGTTCGAGCCTGCCGGCCGGCGGACCAACCTGGCCGCCAGCCTCTCCTATGCCAGCCGGCTTCTCCGCCATCGCAGCATCGTCGTGATTCTGTCGGATTTCATCGCGGAGGCGTGGGAGCGTCCCTTGCGCCGCCTCGCCGCGCGGCACGAGGTGGTCGCGATTACCGTGGATGATCCGCGGGAGCACGAGCTGCCCGAGTCGGGATGGATCGAGATGCTCGACGCCGAGACGGGGCAGCGGATCCTGGTGGACACCGGGAGCCGCCAGGTCCGGGAACGGGTCGGGCAACGTGCCGCCCGGCGTCTCGAGGAGCGGAGCCGCGCGCTCGCCGGCGCCGGTGCGGATCAGGTGAGCCTGGAGACCGGCATCCCCTACGCCCTCCCGCTGCGGCGGGCCTTCGCCCGCCGGGCCAGGCGGATCCACCGCAGATGATCGTCGCCGTGTGCCTGATGCTCCAAGCCGGGGTTCCGACGGTCGGCGATACCATCTGGGTGTCGCGCACCGTCGCGGTGCCGGAGGGACGGACGCTTCGCCCCGCCGACTGGCGTCCCGATGACCCGGTCGAGTTGCTCGGCCCGCCGCGGGTCACCGCACATGGCGATTCCTCGGAGATCGCGTACCCGGTGGTCGTGTGGAGGGCGGGGACGCACCAGGCCGAGATTCCGGGGCCCCTTCTTCTCGGGGCCGGCGGCGGGGTGGATTCCCTCGCTCCACAGCGCATAGCGCTGAAGGTCGCCAGCGTGCTTCCCGAGGTACCTCCCGATTCGACACTGGCGCCACAGCCGCGGGCGGAATTCGTGCCCCGGGGCGCCCGCAGCGTTCTGCCGGCGCTCCTCGCGATTCTGGCCGCGGCGTTTCTGCTCGCGCCGCTGCACTGGTGGTGGCGCTGGCGCGGTCCCCCGGTCCCGCCAATGGTCCCGGCCTCCGCGAAAAGGGAGGTGCCGCTCGAGCGCTGGGCCGACGCCGGTGAGCCGCGCGCCGTGGCGGCCTCGGCGACGGCGGGGCTGCGCGCGGCGATCGCGCTCAGAACCCCGTCGGCGCATCGCGGCCTCGATACCGGCGCCCTGCTGGCGCAACTGGAGGCGGACCGGCCCGAGTGGCCGCTCGACGAGGTTGGCGCCGTCCTGCGTTCGCTAGACGAGGCGCGCTTCGGCACCGAGCCGGCTCCCGCCGTGCTCGATCTCGCGCGGGACGCCGAGCGGCTCGAATCCCGGCTCACCGGCGACGCCGCATGAGCTTCGCCCGCCCATGGCTGTTGTTGCTGTTGCTCGGCCTGGTTCTCTGGCAGTGGCGCAGGAGGCGGGGCGACACGCCAGCGGCGCGCTACAGTGACGTGAGCATTCCCGCCGCGGTGACGATCGGCCGGTGGTGGGTGGCGCTTCCGCCGGTGCTCCGCTCCGTCGCCCTGGCGGCCCTCATCCTCGCCGCCGCGGGCCCGAGGGTGGGGGGAGATACCGTCGAGGTCAAGCAGGAGGGGATTGCGATCGTCATCACGATCGACATCTCCAGCAGCATGCTGGCGGAAGACTTCGCACCCTCCAACAGGCTGGCGGTGGCGCAACAGCAGGCCGTGGGATTCATCCGCGGGCGGACGGCGGACCGGATCGGGCTGGTCGCGTTCGCCGGCGAGGCGCTCACCCAGGTGCCGGTGACGCTCGACTACGCCGTGGTCGAGCAGGCGGTCATGGACCTCAGAATCGGGAGCCTCGAGGACGGCACCGCGATCGGCAGCGGCCTCGCCACCGCCGTCAACCGGCTCCGGCGCGCGCCCGACAAGTCGAAGGTCATTCTCCTTCTCACCGACGGCGAGAACAACAAGGGCCTCATCGATCCGCGCACCGCCGCCGCCACGGCGGCCGCCTTCGGCATCAAGGTGTACACCATCGGCGTCGGCACGATCGGCGAAGCGCCGATCCCCACCGGCCGCGGCCTCGGCGGGTTCCGCTACGAGATGCTCCCGGTGCGGATCGACGAGCCGCTGCTGCGAGACATCGCGGCGAAGACGGGGGGCCGGTACTTCCGGGCCCGCGACAGCGAGGCCCTCAGCCGCATCTTCCGCCAGATCGACCAGCTGGAAAAATCCCCGATCCAGGTCACCCGCTACACCAAGTACGAAGAGGCGACCCGCCCCCTGCTGCTGCTCGGGCTGGGCGCCCTGGCCCTGGAGCTTCTCCTCGGGAGCACCCTCGTGGTGCGGGTGCCATGAGCTTCGACTTCCCGCTGCTCCTCTTCGTGGCACCGCTCCTCGGCCTCGCCGTCGGCCTCGGCGCTTGGCTCGGCCGCGGACGGCGCATCCTGCTGGCGGGGCGCTGGTCGCCTGAGCTGGGGCGGGCGGCCCGGGCCCGCGGTGGCTGGGCTCCGATCGTGCTCGGCGCGGTGGCCGTGCTCGCGACCATCGCGCTGGCCGGCCCACGGTACGGCCGGTCCGAGATCACGACCGAGAGCCGGGCACTGAGCCTGGTGTTGGCGATGGACATCAGCCGCTCCATGCTGGCGGAGGATGTCGCGCCGAGCCGGCTGGCGCGGGCCACGCGCGAGGCGCGGCGCCTGATCCAGGATCTGGAAGGCGACCGGCTCGGGCTGATCGCGTTCGCCGGCCGGAGCTACATCCTCGCCCCGCTCACCGTGGACGGCAGCGCCATCCGGATGTACCTGGATGCCCTCGACCCCGACCTCGCCAGCGAAGGCGGCTCGGATCTCTCGAGCGTCCTCGCCCAGGGCGGGCAGCTGCTCGGCGCGACCAACGACCCCGCCGACCGCGTGCTCGTCGTCTTCACCGACGGCGAGGCGCACGATACCCTCCCCGAGATCGTGAGGCAGGCGGAAGCGCTGAAGGAGGCGGGTGTCCGGCTCCTCATGGTGTCGGAGGGGCACCCGGGGCCGGCCCGCATCCCGGTGCGCGATTCCGCCGGCACCCTCGTCGAATACAAGAAGGATGACTCGGGGCGGGTGATCCTGACCGAGCGGCGCGACGACATCCTTCGCGCCGTGGTGGACGCGGCGGAGGGCACGCTGGTGCCGAGCGACCTCCCCGATCAGGCGGGAGCGGTGCGCGATCTCGTCGCCGCGATGAAGCGGAGCCCGTCCTCCGAGACCCGCACAGCCGATCTCGTGCCACGCTCCTGGATCCCGGCACTGGTGGCCGCGCTGATGCTCCTGGGGTACACGCTGGCCCGGCCCGGTCCCGCGCTCGTGGGACTCGCCGGTCTGCTGCTTGCCGGCGGCCAGCTCCACGCGCAGCGTCCCGCGGCGGGGGCGCGCTCCCTCGCCGCCGGCGACCCGGCCAGGGCCGCGGCTGAATTCCTGGAGGAAGCCAGGGGAGCGACGGCCCGGGACACGGCGTTCTACAACGCCGGCACCGCGGCACTCGACGCCGGCCGCCTCGACGTCGCACGCGGGGCCCTTGCCGAGGCGTCCAAGTCGCTCGATCCCGCGCTTCGCTATCGCGCCCTGTACAATCTTGGCCTGGCGGGTCTGGTCGCCGCGAGGGCCGATAGCACCCATCGCGACGAGCTGCTCGACGATGCCGCCGACCGGCTGCGGCAGGCGCTCATGCTCCAGCCGTCCTCCGAGCGCGCCAAGTGGAACCTCGAGCTCACCGACCGGCGCCCGCCGCCGCCGCAAAGTGGAGGCGGCGGCACGCCCCCGCCGAGCGGGGCTCCGCCAAAGCCGCAGCCGAGTGAGCCGCCTCCGAGCCCGGGCCTCTCGACGAGCCAGGCAGAGCAGATCCTCAATTCGATGGAGCGGCGCGAGCGGCAGACGCGTGAGGAGCAGCAGCGCCGGCTCCGGAACGCGCCCTCGGCGGGAGTGAAAGACTGGTGATGGGACTCCTCCCGGCACTGGTGATGCTCGCCCGCGCAGTGCTTGGCATGCAGCAGGGCCAGGGGCCGAGGCTCGACGCGACGGTGGACATGGACCGCGTATCGGTGGGCGAGGAGCTCACCTATACCCTCCGCGCCGCGAGCCGCTCTCCCGCGCCGATGCAGGTGACGGTGGCGCCCCTCACCGGCCTCGAGCTCATCGGCCGCAGCGAGAGCACCGAGCTGGCTCTCGGCGATGCGACAACCCGCACCACGATTCTCGAGATCCGCCTGCGAGCGGTGCGGCCGGGCCGGTGGCAGGTGGGGCCGGCGTTCGCGGTGCAGGGGAGCGACACCGTCGAGGCGCCGGCTATCGTGGTGGACGTCGCCGCCAATCGTGCCGCCATCGCGCCGGTTCTCACGCCACGACTCGGCAGGCTGCTCGACCGCGCCGTGCCGCCGGCGGCCGGACTGGCCGGCATCGACCTGCTCGTTTCCAGCGACACCGCGCGCGTCGGCGAGCAGGTGGACGTGGTGACGCTCGCGTGGTTCCCCCGCGATCTCCGTCTCCAGCTTCGCCGCCCACCCACGCTCCAGCCTCCCGTTGTCGACGGGGTCTGGAGCTATCCCCAGGCGACGCCGGCCGGCATCGTGGCCACGCGAAACGTGGGTGGGCGCTGGTACGACCTGTTCGCGTCGCACCAGATCATCTTTCCCCTCATCGCGGGCGCCACGAGAATCCCGCGCGCGACACTCAAGTACAGCATGCCCGTCGCCCTCCAGTTCTTCAGCCAGGAGGAGCGCTATGCGTTGTCGAGCCGGTCCGACACCCTGATCGTGACGCCGCTCCCCTCCGCCGGCCGACCCCCGGCGTTCGCCGGCGCAATTGGATCCGGGCTGCGCTTCGACCGCAGGATCACGCCCCCCTCCGCGCGGGTCGGCGAGGGGCTCGCCGTGGAGCTCTCGGTGACCGGGGAAGGCAATCTCGCGCTCTGGCCGGCGCCCGAGGTGACCTGGCCGGCAGCCGGCCGGGCCTACCTGGAGCGGGTCGACGAACAGCTTGGCGCACCCTCCGGGCGGGTCGGAGGCAGCAAGACCTTCCGTCATCTGCTGGTGCCCGACTCCGCCGGCGTACTGGCCCTGCCGGCCGTCCGCTACGACTACTTCGACCTCGCCGCGGGCCGGTACGTCGAGCTCGGTGTGCCCGCCACCTCGATCGCGGTCATGAGCGGGAGTGAATCGGCAGCCACCGCGGCGCTTCCGCCCGGACTGCTCGGCGGGAAGAGTCCGTCTCTGGCCTGGCGACTGGGCCACGGGATTCCGGACTGGATCTGGATCACGTTCCTCGTCGTGCCGGTGCTCTTCGTTCTGGCGCGAGCGCATCCTCTGCCGCGCCTCCGGGGCCGCGCCGCTCCAGCTCCCACCGGCGACATGCGCGGCGCCGAAGCGGAACTGGACGAGATCCTCGCGATGCTTGTCCCCGAGGGGGAACGGCGGACGAGCGGCGTGCTCACCGCCGCGATGCGGGCCGCCGGCGCCGACCCCGAATTGGCCGCGCGGGTGACCATCGTGCGCGAGCAGCTGCTCGCGCGCCGGTACGGGCCCGCCGCCGGCGGAGAGGATGCCCGGCTCGCCGCCGAGGCGCAGGACATTGTCGGGCGGCTGGGTGGAGCGGTGAAGGCGTGGAGGGCAGGAGGCGCGGCACTCGTGGCGGTGGCGTTCCTCGTTGCGGCGCCGGCACTGCGGGCCCAGACGCCCGCGCCGGAGCGACTCTACGACTCGGGCTCGCTCCGTGCGGCGGCCGACGGATTCCGGCGGAGAGTGGAGACGGATCCGGCGGTCCCGGCGCACTGGTACAATCTCGGTGCGGCATACTACCGTCTGGGCCTCGAGGGCCAGGCCGCGGCGGCGTGGATCGAGGCGCGCCGCCTCGCCCCTCGGGAATCCGCCGTCCGGCGTGCCCTCGAGCTGACCCCGCCGGCCAATCTTACCTCTGCCCGCTGGACCTGGTCGCCGCCGGTCACTCCGGAAGAGCTTCTCCTGCTCGGCACCGCGCTCTGGGCCATCGGGTGGCTGGGTTGGGCGATCCGTCCGCGGGCCCGCGACCGGTGGACCATTCTCCTCGTCTTCGCCGGGTGCGCCGTCCTCGGCGGTTTGGCGCTGCGCATCTGGTACCGGCGGCCGGTGGCAATCGTCGTGGAGCCCGCGACCCTCCGCCTCTCACCCCACGGGCTCGCCCCGGCGATCGCGCCGGTGGAAGGCGGCAGCGCGGTGCTGCTGCTCCGGCGGGGCCCGGGGTGGGTGCTGGTGAAGGCGGTCGGATCGCGGCAGGGGTGGGTACCGGACGACGCCGTGGCGGCGGTCGGCGGCTAGATTCTCGCCATGTTCCGGCGCATTGCCATCCTGCCCGACGCGGTCGCCGACCAGATCGCCGCAGGCGAGGTTGTCGAGCGGCCCTCTTCGGCCGTCAAGGAGCTCGTCGAGAACGCTCTCGATGCCGGGGCGCGGCACGTCCGGGTCGAGCTGGAGAACGGCGGAAAGACCCTGATCCAGGTGAGCGACGACGGCAGCGGGATGGGGCGGGAGGACGCCGTCCTCGCGCTCGATCGTCATGCCACGAGCAAGGTGCGCACCGTCGCCGACCTGATCGGTGTCGCCACGTTCGGATTCCGCGGCGAGGCACTCCCCGCCATCGCGTCGGTCTCTCGATTCACGCTCGCCACCGCGGAACTGGATGGCGGCGGCACCGAGCTCGTCGTGAACGGCGGACGCCTCGACCGCGTCGGTGACGCGGTGCGCCAGCGCGGCACCAGCGTCACGGTTCGCGGCCTCTTCTTCAACACTCCTGCCCGCCGCAAGTTTCTCCGTTCCGCGGCGAGTGAGACCCGCGCCTCCCATGACGCGGTGGCGACCCTGGCCCTCGCGCACCCCGAGGCGGGTTTCGAGCTGCACGTGGATGGCACCTGCCGGCTGGCTGTGCCCGCGGGACAGGCCCCCGAAGAGCGCCTCGCGGCGGTGTGGGGCCGGGAGATCGCGGGCACGCTGGTACCGGTGTCGTACGCTGCCGGCGCCTTCACCGTGTCCGGCTACGTCCAGCGCCCCGGCGATGCCCAGCCGACCGGGCGGCGCACCCAGCTCTTCGTGAACGGCCGCCCCTTCAAGGACTCGTTCCTGTTGCGCGCCGCCGAAGCGGGGTACCGCTCGGCCATCCATCCCGGCGACCGGCCGTCGCTCTATCTTCGCATCGGCGTCGCGCCGGGAGAGGTGGACGTCAACGTCCATCCCGCCAAGCTCGAGGTGCGGTTCCGCGACCGCATCGGCGTCGAGCGGGTCGTGGAGGAGGCAGTCAGGCATGCACTCGGATCGCTGGTCGCGGCCGCGCCGGTGGGGACGTGGCGGCCGCTACCCGAAGGCGCTCCGGTCGCCGTGGGGGCGGGGCTGTCCGCCGAGGTGCTCGAGGGTCTCTTCGGTGCGCCGGCCGAAGCGGCGCAGGAGCGACCCGAGCTTGACGCGGGAAACGGATTCGACGCGCCGCTGCTCCAGGTGTTCGATGCCTACATCGTGTACCAGGCCCAGGAGGGGCTGGTGTTCGTGGATCAGCACTCGGCGCACGAACGGGTGATCTACCAACGTGTGATGGACCAGCTCACCGGGGGCGGCGCGCCGGCCCAACGGCTCCTCCTGCCGCTCACTCTGGAGCTTACCGATGAGGAGCTCGAGGCGGTCGAGAGACACGCCGAACAGCTCGCCCGCGTGGGGTTCGAAGTCGACGCCTTCGGCGGCCGCTCCGTGGTCCTCCACGCCGTGCCGGCCCCGCATCCCCGGTTCGATGCCGGCTCCTGCTTCAGGGAGGTCGTCGCCGACCTCGCGCGCGGCCGGTTCGGTGGCTGGGCCAACGGGCTCGAACGTTTTGCCGCCACCTACGCCTGCCGTGCGGCGGTAAAGGCCGGCCAGCGGCTCGAGCCCGACGAGATGCGGGCGCTGTTGCTCCGCCTCTTCGCCACCGACCTGCCGCCCCACGATGTCCACGGCCGCTCGACGATCGTGCAGTTGCCGCTGGACGAGTTGGAGCGGCGCTTTGGCCGCCGGTAGGGTGCCGGTGCTGGTCGGGCCCACCGCCGTCGGGAAGACGGCGGTGGCGCTGGCGCTCGCGGCCCATTGGCCGCTCGAGGTCATCTCGGCGGATTCGCGCCAGGTCTACCGCCGGCTCGACATCGGCACCGCCAAGCCGACGAAGAAGGAACGGGCCAGGGTGGTCCATCATGGTCTCGACCTGATCAATCCCGGCACGCGCTACAGCGCGGGACACTTCGCGCGGGACGCGACCGGGTGGATTGCCGCGGTGCGGATGGCGGGGCGCATGCCGGTGGTGGTCGGCGGTACCGGGCTGTACGTGCGCGCTCTTGCCGAAGGCCTCTTCCGCGAGCCGCCGCTGGACGCCGCCCGCCGCCGCCGCCTCGATGCGTGGGCGGAGCGGTTGGGGCCGTTGGAACTGGTGCGCTGGGCAGGCCGTCTGGATGCCGATTTCCCCGGCGGCGGCCGCCAACGGGCGGTGCGGGCGATCGAGGTGGCGCTGCTCAGCGGCGCGCCCCTCTCCCACTGGCAGCGCGCGGCGCGGGAGGGTGGCACGATCGACCCGTGGTACATTGTGCTCACGGCGCCGCGCGCGGTGCTCCACGCAAGGATCGCGCGGAGGGCGGAGGAGATGGTCCGCCGCGGTTTGATCGAGGAGGTGGCCTCGGTGCTCGCCGACGGATACCAGGCTGGGGCCGCCGGCCTCGACGGCATCGGGATCCGCGAGGCGGTGGACTTTCTCCACGGCCGGCGGAGCCGGGACTCCGTGGCCGAGGCCATCGCCGTCAGCACGCGGCAGTACGCCAAGCGGCAGGAGACGTGGTTTCGCCATCAGATCGAGGGGGCGGAGCTCGCTCTCGACGCCACCCGTTCACCGGAGCGGCTCGCGACGGAAATCGCCGAGGCATGGGAGAGGACCCGAGAATGAAAATCGGCATCACCTGCTATCCCACCTATGGCGGGTCCGGGGCCGTGGCCACCGAGCTGGGGCTCGAGCTGGCCCGTCGCGGGCACGAGGTCCACTTCATCACGTACGACTCGCCGTTCCGTCTGCACGGCTATACCGAGCGCATCTTCTTCCATCAGGTCGAGACCCGGATGGGGCGGTACCCGCTCTTCGATCACTTCCCCTACACCCTCGCGCTGGCATCCAAGCAGCACGAAGTGGTCCTTCGCGAGGGGATCGACATCCTTCACGTCCACTACGCCATCCCGCATGCCACCACCGCGTATCTCGCGCGCGAGATGCTGAAGGGACAGCGCCCGCTTCGCGTCATCACCACCCTTCACGGCACGGACATCACGCTCGTCGGCCAGGAGTCGAGCTTCTACGCCATCACCCAGTTCTCGATCGAGAAATCCGACGAGATCACCGCCGTCTCCGCCTACCTGCGTGACGAAACCTACCGGGCTTTCGGCTGCGTGAGCTGCGACATCCGGGTGATTCCCAACTTCGTCAACCTCCGGGAGTACCGGCCGGCGGAAACCCGGTGCCCCGGCTCGCTGGCGCCCGAGGGTCACAAGGTGATCACCCACGTCTCGAACTTCCGGGAGGTCAAGCGGGTCAAGGACGTCGTGAGGGTCTTCGCCCGGATCCGCCGCGCCATGCCTGCCACGCTCATCATGATCGGGGACGGTCCCGACCGGGTGGACGCGGAGAACGAGTCGCGCGACCTGGGAGTGGAAAAGGACGTGCGGTTTCTTGGCCGGCTGGATTCGGTCGCGACCCTTCTCCAGGGCAGCGACCTCTTCGTGCTCCCGTCCCAGACCGAGTCGTTCGGCCTTGCGGCGCTGGAGGCGATGGCGTGCGGCGCTCCGGTCGTGGCCAGCCGGGCCGGAGGGTTGCCCGAGGTGATTGACGATGGTGTCAACGGGCTGCTCGAGCCGGTGGGATCGGTCGAGGCGATGGGGCGCCGCGCCGTCGAGCTGCTTCGCGACCCCGGGCGCCACAACGCGATGAGCCTGGCGGCGGTGGAGAAGGCGCAGCAGTTCTCCGCCGAACGGGTGGTCCCGATGTACGAGGCTCTCTACCGCGAGGCGGTGGAGTGAGCGCGGGGCATCGTGGCTGACCCGCTGCTCAAGGCGGCACTGCTGGGCATCGTCGAAGGCGTCACCGAGTTCATTCCGGTCTCATCCACGGGACACCTCATCGTGGTGAGCCAGTGGCTTGGCGAGGTAGGCGAACGCGCGAAGACCTTCGAGATCTTCATCCAGCTCGGCGCCATCCTCGCCATCGTGTGGCTCTACCGCGCCCGCCTCGGACGAGCCGGACTCGAGGCCCTCCGGGGAGGCCCCGGCCGGCGGCTCCTGGCCAACATGATTCTCGGGTTCATTCCCGTCGCGGTGGTCGGGCTCGTGGCCCACGACTGGATCAAGGAGCGGCTGTTCAACCCCGTCGTCGTCGCCGGGGCGTCCATCGCCGGCGGCCTGGTCATCCTGCTGATCGAGCGGTGGCGGCCGGCACTGCGCATCGGTGACGTCGGCGCGGTGCCGGCCCGGACCGCGCTGGGTATCGGTCTGGTGCAGATTCTCTCGCTGATTCCCGGCACATCGCGCTCGGGCGCAACCATCATGGGTGGATACGCGCTGGGGCTTTCCCGGACCGCCGCCACCGAATTCTCCTTTTTTCTCTCGATTCCGGTGATGTTCGCCGCCACCATCTTCGAGCTCAGGTCCGCCTGGCCCACCCTGTCCGCGGCCGATGTCCCTGCGTTTGCCGTCGGATTCGTGACGGCGTTTCTCTCGGCGCTCGTGGTGGTCAAGCTGTTCATCGGGTTCGTGTCCCGGAACAGCTTCGCGGTCTTCGCCTGGTATCGGATCGCCCTCGGCGTCTTCCTCCTGCTCCTCGTGCGGTGACGCCGACACTTCCCTTGATCCATCGCTTCGATCGCGTGGCTTCCACCATGGACGTGCTCCATGCGAGGGCGCTCGAAGGGGCGCCCGCGGGCACCGCCGTGCTCGCGGCCGAACAGACCGGCGCACGCGGCTCGCGGGGAAATCCCTGGATCTCGCCCGCCGGCGGTCTCTGGCTCAGCGTGCTTCTGCGGCCGGAACGGCCGTCCGGGCTCGATCTTCTCAGCCTCCGCGCGGGACTGGGGATATCCGAAGCGTTGTCGTCCATGGGGCCGGGCACCCCGATCCGGATCAAGTGGCCCAACGACCTCATGCTCGGCGACAGGAAAGTGGGCGGGATTCTCTGTGAAGCGCGATGGCAGGGCGATGCTCTCGGTTGGGTGGTCGTCGGGCTCGGCCTTAACGTGACCAACCCGGTGCCCGAGGGGTTGCGTCAATCGGCCGGCAACCTGGCCGACCGCCTTCCCGGACGTACGGCAGCCGACCTGGCGGAACCGATTGCCGATGTGATCCGGCGGATCGAGACGGAAACATCCACCCTCTCGGAGGTGGAGGCCGAGCGCTTTCATGCCCTGGACTGGCTCCGCGGTCGGCCGCTGAAGGCTCCCTCCGCGGGTGTGGCCGACGGGATCGCGGCGGACGGGGCGCTGCTCCTCCGGCTCGGAGACGGCCGCCGGGTGGCCCTGCGCGCCGGGCCGGTCGAATTGGCCGACGCCTCCTTTCGCGCGTAACTTCGAGCCATGCTCCTCACCCTCGATATCGGGAACACCGAGACCACGCTGGGCCTGTTCAACCGCGATGAACTCGAGGCCCACTGGCGGATGACCACGAACCCCGACCGTACCCCGGACGAGTGGGGCAGCGCGGTCGGGGCGTTTCTCATCCAGGCGGGGCACTCGCCCAACGAGGTGCGCGCCGTGTGTCTCGCCTCGGTGGCGCCGTCGGTCACCCAGAGTGTGGTGGAAGGGATCGCGCGTTCCACCGGGCGGACCGGTGTTCCGGTGGACTCGCGGTCGCCGCTTCCGATTACGCTCGATGTGGACGAGCCGCTGAGCGTGGGCGCCGACCGCATCGTGAACGCACTCGCGGCGGCGGAGTTGTATCGGGCGGACACGATCGTGGTGGATTTCGGCACCGCCACGACCTTCGATTGCGTCACGGTGGACGCGCGATTCCTCGGTGGGGTCATCATGCCGGGACTCCGCACCGCGGCGGACCAGCTCACCCGGCGGGCGGCGAAGCTGCCGGCCACCGAGCTTCGCGCCCCCGCGCGCGTCATCGGCCGGCGCACCGAGGAGTGCATCCAGGCCGGGGTTCTCTACGGCACGGTGGACGCGGTGGACGGATTGGTGCGCCGGATTCGCGAGGAATGGCCCGGCGGTCGGCGTCCGGGGGTCGTGGCCACGGGCGGACTCGCGGCGATCATCGCGCCGCTCTCGTCCACCATCGAACGGACCGATCCCGACCTCACCCTCCATGGGCTCCGGCTGGCCGCGAAGTACCTCGGGATGGAATGGTGACGCCCGCCCGGGCAGCGGGCTACGCGCTGTTCGGGACTCGTTTCGACTACCTGCTGCACCTCCGGCCGGCCGAGTGGCCGATCATGGCTGCGCACACCGCGGTCGGCTATCTGCTCGCCGAGGGCCTCGCCGCCGCGAGTACCGGGCGGCATCTCGGCGCGGCCGTCTCCGGTCTTCTCCTCTGGGTGGTGTGCCTCAACGGCGGTACCCTGGCTCTCAACAGCGCCTTCGATCGCGACGAGGGCGACGTCGCCTACCTCAGGCAGCCGCCTCCGCCTCCGCGCGGGCTCGCCGGGTTCAGCCTCGGGCTGATGGCGGCCGGCCTGATGGGTGCCTTCCTCCTTCCGCTTCCCTTCGCGGTCGCGTATGCCGGTTGTGCGGTTCTTTCCGTGCTCTACTCGGTTCCGCCGTTTCGCCTCAAGGCGGTGGCCGGGGCCGATTGGGTGATCAACATGTGGGGCTTCGGTACGCTCACCCCTTACGCCGGGTGGGCGGCCACCGGTGTGCCGGTGGATCCGGCGCGCGGGCTCGTGCTGCTGGCGTTCTGCCCACTCTTCGCCGCCCTCTATCCGCTCACGCAACTCTACCAGATCGAGGAGGACCGCCGCCGAGGCGACCGCACGTTCGCTGCCGCGCTTGGGCCCGTGCGGAGCCTCGATGTCGCGCTTGCCGCCGCGGCAATCGGGTTCGGGTTGCTCGGAGCCGGAGCGGTACGGGCAGGGTGGCGGTTTCCCGGAGACGGATGGCGGGTGGCGGCGCTCGCAGTGGCGGCGCTCGGCTGGGCGGTGGTCCTCATTCCCTGGCGGCTCCAGGCGGGGCGGCTCTCGCCGGGGGATCACCAGCGAGGGATGTACCGGGCGCTCGCGGCCTGGGCGGTGACCGATGTCGCGGTGGTCCTGGGCTGGGCGTGGTGAACCCCCCTTGGCCGCGCCGAGACCGACCGGGTATGATTCGGCAGTGACCCCCCATGGGAGAAGGGCATGCATCCGGCGATGGAACTCGGCGCGACGCACGACGTTACCGATGTCCCCTCGATCGTTCGAGGCGCGGTCAGACTCGGCCTGATCGAGTCGGCGATGGTGCTCCTCTTTTCCCTGGCCTCGCGCTTTCTCCCCTCGGGACCGGCGGAGACGATTACCCTCGCGGCCATTCTCTTCGCCGGCCTCGCCGCGGTGACGCTCCTCCCCGGACTCTGGACTCGCGCTCGTGGCATCGAAGGCATTGCCGGCGCCGCCGGCATCGGGCTCGGGGCCGCGGTCGTGTTCCTCCTCGTTGACGTCACGGTCCTCCAGAACATCGGGACGTATTCTCACCGGTGGTTGGCCATCGGCGGCGGCAGCAACTGGTGGTACCATCCGGTGTGGTGGATGGCCGGCACGTTCATCCCGTGGATGGGGGCATGGCTCCTCGCGAACCGCACCGCGCGCACCGGCCAGCCGTCGGCGCCGGCCGCCTACGGAGTGGCGATCGCCTGCACCATCATCGTCGCGATCATCGCCGTCGTCGCGGGCGTCCCCGGGGCCGGATGGAACCTGGCGACGTTCGGCGTCGGCTTCCTTCCGGGCGTTG
>CAYYXP010000259.1:0-3565 GCA_964475685.1 uncultured Gemmatimonadaceae bacterium
CCAAGCCGTCACCAAGATCCTCCGCCACATCGCCTCGTCGGACACGGCTCGAGAGCGAGCCCTCGTCGGACACGGTGCCTATTCCAACGAAACCGATCGGCTGTTCCGATCGAATCCGATCGCTTGTCGGAGCGTAGCGACGCTGGCGTTCTCCTCGGTTGAAGTGATCGCTTTCGCGTGTCTGGGAGCCTCGGTTCCTGCTGGTCGAGTGTAGTTGAATCCCTCCTCGTCGTCGGGGTTGTGGTGGCTGCGGGAAACGCGGAGGTCCTCCGGAGCGTTTTCCGAGCGGCTGTGGGAATCGCGGAGTCCGCGCAGCGATTTCCAAGGGGCTGTGGGAGAGCTGTGGGAAGGTGCCCGAGTCTGCGAGGGCAGCTTTCCAGCAGTTCTCCCACAGGCCCGTCAGGCGCGGCAGCCTCCACAGCCCATCCGGTCCGAGTCGGGCCGAAGGCCCGCGATCGGCCTGATCTGGGGGATACCCAGGCCTTGCCTCGGTCGAGAGCGTGGCTCCTGCGGCCTCTGAGAGCCTCACTTCTTTCGCAGCCCCTTGTTTTCGCCGGGTGAAGCGCCGTCCTCCCGGTTGGCGCGCATCGACTCGCCGTCCTCCCGGTTGGCGCGCATCGACTCGCCGTCCAGCGGCACCCGGTACGCGCTGTGCACGAGGCGATCGAGGATGGCGTCCGCGAGGGTGGGGTCGCCGATCACGTCGTGCCAGCGGTCGACCGGTAGCTGTGAGGTGACGAGCGTCGAGTGGTTGCCGTAGCGGTCCTCGAAGATCTCGAGGAGATCGCGGCGTTCGGTGGCTCCGATGGGAGCGAGACCCCAGTCGTCGAGAATGAGCAGGTCGGTCCGGGCGTAGCTTCTGAGCAGCTTGTCGTAGCTGCCGTCGCCGCGGGCGATGGCGAGATCGCGGAAGAGCCGGGGCAGGCGCAGGTACGACACCGAGTAGCCTTCACGGCAGGCTTTGTGACCCAGCGCGCAGGCGAGGAAGGTCTTGCCCACTCCGGTCTTGCCGGTGATCAACACGTTGAGGTGGTCGGCGATCCACTGGCAGGAGGCCAGGCGCAGAAGCTGTGCCTTGTCGAGCCCGCGTTTGGCCTTCCAGTTGAGGTCCTCGATGGCGGCCTGCTCCCGCAGTCTGGCCTTGCGAAGACGGGTCGATAGCTGCCGGCTGGAGCGCTCGGTGAGCTCTCGCTCCACCAGGAGGCCGAGCCGCTCCTCGAAGGAGAGATCCGAGACGTTCTCCATCTCGAGCTGCTCGGCGAAGGCCTTGGCCATCCCGCTGAGCCTGAGCTCGGTGAGCTGATCGAGCGTCGCGTGCCTCAGCACGGCACCACCTGCTCGCCCCGCTCGGCGCCGTAGTAGCTGCCGCCGCGGACGTTGCCATGCTCGATGGGCACCACTTCGGCCGATTCTTCGAGTGGCTCTCCATCCAGACCACTGGCGAGGATCGAGCGGACGCTCTTGTACGACACACCACCCACCGCGAGCGCCCGCTGGCACGCCGCCTCCAGACGCTCAGCGCCGTAGATCTGGCCCAGACGCATCACCCCCAGGCAGGCGCGGAAGCCCTGCTGGGGATGGGCGCGGCTGAGCATGATCTCTTCCACCAGGCCCGCCGTTGCCGGCCCCGTCTTCGCCGCCCATCGCACCAGCCGCGGTGGCGTCCACTCCAGGTACTCCTGGTGTGCTTTGGGCATGTGCTCCGCGATCGTCGTGTGCCGACCCCGCCTGCGATCGCGCCGATGCGCCGCCACCCGCTTGCCGCGATCGAGCACCTCCACAGCTTGGCGTGTCACCCGCAGGTCGAGCTGCTTCTTCACCAGCTGATACGGCACGCTGTAGTAGTGGCCCTCGAATTCGACGTGGTAGTCCGGTGCGACCCGCACCTTCTTCCACTCGGACGGCTCGTAGGGCTGTCGCGGCAACGCACGCAGCGCCGGCTGATCGAGCTGCTCGAACAGCTCCCGGCGCGACACCTTCAACACCCGAAGCGGCCGCTCGTTGAGCTCGACCAAGAGCTCGGCGATGCGCACGTTGAGCTCCCGCAGGCTGAAGAACTGCTCGTTTCTCAGCCGCGCGAGGATCCATCGCGACACCTGCAGCACGCCATTCTCCGCCTTTGCCTTGTCCCGGGGCTTGCGAATCCGCGCCGGCACCACCGCCACACCGTAGTGCTCGGCCAGCTCAGCGTACGTCCGGTTGACGTCCGGCTCGTAGCGGCACGGGCTGGTCACGCCGCTCTTCAGATTGTCCGGCACCACCAGCTCGCTGACCCCGCCCAGGGCCTCGAACACCCGCACGTGAGAACCGATCCAGTCGTCGAGATCCTGGCTCCACGTCGCCTCGGCGTAGGTGTAGTTGCTCGCCCCAAGCACCGCGACGAAGATGGCCGCTTCGCGTACCTCGCCGCTCTTCGGGTCGATCACCTCAATCGTCTGGCCGGCGTAGTCCACGAAGAGCATCTCGCCGGCGCGGTACTGCTGACGCAGACACACGTCGAGCTGACCCTCCCACGACCGGTACAGCTGGCAGAACCGGCTATACCCGTAGCCGCCATCCGCCGCTCGCTCACGGTACTCCTGCCACAGCAGGGCGAGCGTCACTCCCTTCTTCTTCAGATCTCGGTGGACTCCTGTCCACTCGGGAGACTCTCTGTCGCCCGACGACCCACTGGTTGGGCGGGGAAACAGTCGATCCTCGAGCTCGGCGTCGCTCAGCCGCTCGACCTGCTCCCAGCTCAGCTCTTTCAGCATCGCCCGCTGCAGGTAGTCGCACACTGTCCCGTAGCCCAACCGGACCGACCGCTTGATCTGCCGGTGCGACAGGCCAAGCCGCCACTTGAGTCTCAGTACCTCTCGGATCTTCCGCATCGATGTCCTCACTCTTGGCAACCTTCTCCTCCTTCCAGGAAGGAGAGGGATACACCAGTGATGAGGATCACGCCACCGTCGAGCTCGATCTCACGGCCGATTCCGATCCAATCCGATCACCCATTCCGATCTCCCCGGTCCACTGACCGCTTTGGATCGGAATCGCCGATCGAATTCCATCGGAATCAGTGATCGGATTCGATTGGAATCGGTGGTCGGTTTACGTCGGTGCAGGCACCCTCCTAGGCTCGGACGCCGGCACGGACTTCGAAGCGCTCGAGATCGCTACCCGGCGCGGTGCTTTGCGCATCGCTGGGCAGGCCTTCGAACGGCTGCTCAACGCGGATCACTCCGACTTCCAAGGTCCCACGATCCCTTGCGCCTGTGGGCAACCCGCTCGCTACGCCGGCCGCCGTGCGAAGGGCTTCGTCACGGTGCTCGGCGACTTGCTATTGCGGCGCGCCTACTATCTCTGCTCGGTCTGCCAGATTGGAGTCTGCCCCCGCGACGCGGCCTGGGTGTCAAGGAACGCCAAGTCTCACGACCTTAGTGAACGGCTAGTTTTACGACCCCGGCTCATTGATTTGTTTGCATTGCTACCAAACGAAACGGTGACTTTCGGGGTTCCGGTCGCTGGGAGGACCACGGGCCCAGCGACACGGGGACCTGACTGCCCCTTCCGGGTGGGGGCGGCG
>CAYYXP010000260.1:0-3160 GCA_964475685.1 uncultured Gemmatimonadaceae bacterium
CGTGGTCACGGCGGCGGTGCCGCCGGAGCATCCCGAGCTGGTCCGGGCGCGGGCGCTGGGCCTCCCGGTGGTGCCTCGCAAGGAGGCGCTGGCCGGCCTCATTGGCGCCAGCAGATCGGTCGCCGTATCGGGAACCCACGGGAAGACGACGACGACCGTGATGGCAACCGAGGCGCTCACCGCCGCCGGCCTCGCCCCGACGGGAATCGCCGGCGGACGAGTGAGCAGCTGGGGAGGAAACGCCAAGCTGGCCGGCGACTCCCTCTTTGTGGTCGAGGCCGATGAGTTCGACAAGGCATTCCTGACGCTCCACCCCACCATCGCGATCGTGAACAACGTCGAACCCGACCATCTGGAGTGCTACGGCTCGGTTGCCGCCCTCGAGGACGCATTCGTGGAGTTCGCCGGGCGGGCCTCGACGGCACTCGTGAGCGCCGACGACGCGGGGGCCCGCCGGGTGGGCCTGCGGTTGCCGGGCACCGTCCTGAGGTTCGGCTTCGCGGCCGGCGCCGAGATCGCCATTTCGGAGGTCGTGCAGCGGAGCGACGTCACCGAGGCGCGCGTCACCTGGAATGACGGGCGGTCGGTGCCTCTTCGGCTCAAGGTGCCTGGCATCCATAATCTCCGGAACGCCGTGGCCGCGTTGGGCGCCGTGGCCGTTCTGGGCGGCGACCTCGTGAAGGCGGCCGCCGCCCTCGAGGTGTTTCCGGGTGTCGGCCGGCGCTTCGAGCGGTTGGGTGAGCACCGCGGGATCGCGGTCGTCGACGACTATGCCCACCACCCGTCCGAGCTCGAGGCCACGCTCTCCGCCGCGCGCCAGGCGTTTCCCGGGCGCCGGCTCGTTGCGGTGTTCCAGCCGCACCTCTACTCGCGGACGGCGGAACACGGCCAGGCAATGGGACGGGCGCTCGCCGCCGCGGACCTGGTCATCGTCACCGAGGTCTACGCCGCCCGCGAGCAGCCGATCCCCGGCGTGAGCGGCCGCCAGGTGGCGGAGGCCGCGACGGGGGCGGGCGCCGATGCGTCGTTCGAGCCGGCGCGATCGGAGGTGGGGAAGCACGTCTTCGCCGCCCTCCGCCCCGGCGACGTGGTGCTGACCCTCGGAGCAGGCGACATCACCCGGGTGGGAGCCGAACTCGTCCGATGGCTGGACGCGGCGTGAAACGCGGCTGGGTGGTCCTGGTGGCGCTCGGCGGGCTGCTCGCCGCCACGATGATCGGGCCGCGGTTGTTGAGGGGAGTCGGGTTCTTCCGCGTCCGGCGGGTGGAGATCACCGGACTACAGTATCTTGCACCGGCTACGGTAGTGGACGCTCTCAAACTCTCGGCCACCGCCAGCGTGTTCGACGATCCGGCACCACTGGCGCGGCGGGCCCTGGCGGTTCCCGGCGTCACGTCCGCGGCGATCCGGCGGCGGATGCCCGGCACTCTGGAAGTCGCGGTCGAAGAGGCGTCGCCGGTGGCGCTGGCGCCGGGGAATGGCGGCCTCGTCCTGATCGACGCCAGGGGCAAGGCGCTGCCGTTCAATCCTGTCACTTCGGCGCCCGATCTTCCCGTGGTCGTGAACGGCGATGGCCTCGTTGCCGGTGTGCTGGCGAGCGTGCAGGACTTCGCTCCCGACTTCTTCGCGCGGGTCAGCGAGGGGTGGCGGGTCGGGCATGATGTGGTGTTGGAGGTCGATGGCCGGCGTTTCTGGTTCGGCCCGCGGGTTACCCCGGAGGACATTCGAGCGGTGACAGCAGTGGAACAGGCTCTCGGGCGGCAGGGGCGCGGGTTCCAGGAGCTCGACGGCCGTTATGCTGGCCAGGTGATCGTCCGGGGGCGGCGAGGGTGAGCCCCCCCCCGCAGCGGCTGGTCGCCTCCCTCGACCTCGGCTCCACCAAGGTGGTCGCTCTGGTCGCCGAGGTGACCGGCGACAACCGCGAGGTCGGCGCCCGGATCCTGGGCGTGGGCGAGGAGCGCTGCAGTGGCATCCGCCGGGGCGTCGTCCGTGATCTCGAGGAGGCGACGCGGGCCATACACCGGGCCATGGAGAGGGCCCAGCAGATGGCGGGCGTGGAAGTCGGCTCGGCCTATTGCGGGATCGCCGGCGAGCACACCGCCGGCCGCAGCTCCCACGGGATGGTCTCGGTGACCGGCGAGGAGATCCGCACCAGCGACGTGGCCCGGGTCAACGACATGGCGAGCAACATCAGCTTCGGGCGCGACCACGAGCTGCTGCACGCCATCCCCCAGGAGTTCCAGGTCGACCAGCAGGGCGGCATCAGCGAGCCCATCGGAATGACGGGCTCGAGACTTGAAGCCGAGGTCTATCTCGTTACCGTTCTCACCAGCGTCCTGCAGAACCTCCGGAAGTGCGTCGAGCGCGCGGGCTACCACGTGGCGGAGTTCGTCCTGGAGCCGCTGGCGGCTTCCCTGGCCGTTCTCACGCCGGACGAGATTGACCTCGGCTGCGCGATCGTGGAGCTGGGTGGCTGTTCCACCAACGTGTCGATCTTTCATAATGGGAAAATCAGACACACCGGGTCGCTGCTCTGCGCCGGAGGTCACGTCACTGGCGACATCATGCAGGGCCTGCAGGTGACGCAACTCGATGCCGAGCGGCTGAAGGTACGCTATGGCGCCGGCTTCGAGCCGCTGGTGCCGGAAAGCGTTACCTTCGATCTTCCGAGCACGCCGGGCCAGGGCGCCCGGAACGCCCCGCGCAGGCTCCTCGCGCATATCATGCACATGCGGCTCCAGGAGGTGCTCGAGTACGCGCTCGACGAGATCACCCGGGCGGGCTACCAGCAGGGCCTGCCTGCGGGGGTCATCCTCACCGGCGGCGGTGCGCAGACCGAGGGCATCGTGGAGCTGGCCCGGGAGGTGTTCGCCGCGCCTGCCCGCTGCGGGATTCCCGGCCAGCGGCTCCGCGGCCTGGCCGACAGCGTGGAATCCCCCAGGATGGCGGTGCCGGCCGGGCTGGTGCTCTATGGCGCCCGCGTGGTCGCGGCGAGTGGCGGCCTCGGAACCGGCGCCCGCAAGTCGCCGGCCGTCGAAAAGATGATTGCTCCGGTGGTGCGGTGGTTCCAGGACTTCTTCTGAGCTAGGCCGAGGGAACAGACCATGAGATTTGAGCTCGAAGACAGCGGCATCCAGACCGCCCGGATGAAGGTCGTGGG
>CAYYXP010000261.1:0-2865 GCA_964475685.1 uncultured Gemmatimonadaceae bacterium
AGCGCGGCGTTGAAGTCTAAGAGGGTATCCAAGAGGACGCGCTGCTCATGCGGTAGGGAGACAAGTGAACCGAAACTTCTGAGGCGCTCTTCCTGTGCCGTGAACCTCTCCTGCTGTGAAAAAGCCTGCACGGAAAGCTCCCGAAACGGCAGCCGTCGGCCCAAGAACGTTGATCGGACCCAAGAGTTGAAGGACCCGGTTTCCTTCAAAACTGCGTCGCCGAGCGATATCAGCTCCATCTGCAAGTCGTTGACTTCCCGGGCTGTCAGCTCTACGCCTAAATTCCCCCCGTGTTCTCAGCTAATTCTCCCCCCCTCCTTCGCGACGAAGGAGGTTGGTGATGGACGAATCGAGCAGACAGGAGATCCTCGTCGCGGCGCCTGTAGGCGCCGCGGAGGGGGAGTTGATCAGCGAATCGGAATGGGGAGCGGTACGGGCGCTGCGAGAGCGTGGGATGAGCTTGCGGCGAATCGCCCGCGAGCTCGACCTGGATATCAAGACCGTGCGCAAGTGGGTGCGCCAGGGTTGGCGAGCCCAGCAGCGAAGTCCACGAGGTCGGTCGCTGGATCGCCACGAAGAATTCCTGCGTGCCCGAGCTCCGGAGGTGGGCTTCAATGCGCAGGTTCTGCACCGAGAGGTCAAAGCGCTCGGGTACGAGGGGTCCTATCCGGCATTGGCGCGCTACATCCAGCCGTGGCGTGAGGGGTGGCGAGCTGAAGAAAGCGCGACGGTGCGCTTCGAGACCGAGCCCGGTGAGCAGTCGCAGGTGGACTGGGGATCGCTGTGGGTCTGGGTCGGTGAGGCGCGCGTCCGCGTCCACCTGTTCGTGATGGTGCTCGGTTACAGCCGGCGGATCTACGCCCGCGCGTACTCGAGCGAGGGCCTGGACGCGCTGCTCGATGCCCACGAGCGGGCGTTCAGCCACTTCGGCGGCAGGACCCGAGAGCTTCTCTACGACAATCCGCGCACGATCGTCCTGAAGAAGGACGAGGCGACCGGCCACGTGGTCTGGAATGCGACCTTCAAGGATCGGCTGGACTTCTACGGCGCGAAGATCCGACTGTGCCGCTACTACCGAGCCCAGACCAAGGGCAAGGTCGAGAGCGGGATCAAGTACGTCAAACGGAATGCCTTGGCAGGAAGGCGTTTCAGCGACTTCGAGGCCCTCAATGCCTGGCTCATCGAGTGGTGCCTGAAGATCGCCGACCAGCGCGTGCACGGGACGACGCATGAGCGCCCCGCCGAGCGCTTCGCCCGCGAGGAAGCGGCGGCGCTGATCGCAGTGGACGCTCGCCCACCGGCGGCACGCGAGCGCTTCGCGACGCGGATCGTGCCCCGGGACGGCTACGTGGCAGTCGAGGCAAATCGCTACCCGGTGCCCCTGAGCTGGGCTGGATCGCAGATCGAGGTCCACATCCGGCCGGAGGAAGTGGTCCTGACGCATGGCAAAGAGCCGCCGGTGCGCCACACTCGACTCGAGGGCAAGCACCAAGTTGCGCGCTGGAGCGGCCCGCCGCGACAGCCGCCGCGCCCAGAGCGGTGTTTGGATGTGGGAGGTCCGCCGCTGCTGGACCTGAGCTATCTCGGCGCGGCAGCTGACGTCCTGGTGCGGCCTCTCGAGAGCTACGCAGCCTTGATCGAGGAGGTGGGCCGATGAGCGCCGGCGTCCAGATCGAGAGGGTCCAAGAGCAGATGCGCCGGCTCAAGCTGATGCGTACGGCTGAAGAGCTGCCGCTTCTCCTGCAGGAGGCGAGCAAACACGAGCAGGCGTACTCGGACTTCCTCGAGGAGCTCGTCTCGAGAGAGCTCGCCGCCAAGCACGATCGCCTCACCTCGATGAAGACCACCATGGCCCGCTTCCCGTTCCACAAAACGATCGAGAGCTTCGACTTCAAGTTTCAGCCGTCGCTCGAGCCGAAGGTGATCAAGGAGCTCGCCACCGGGCGCTTCATCGCCGACGCCGACAATGTATTGCTGCTCGGTCCGCCCGGCGTCGGGAAGACCCATCTTGCGGTCGGACTCGGCCTCAAGGCCTGTGCGTCGGGACACCGGACCACCTTCACGACAGCCTCGGGCCTGATCGCGAGCCTGGTCAAGGCTCACCAGGAGAACCGTCTCGAGGAGAAGCTCAAGCTGCTGGTCCAGCCGAAGCTGCTCATCATTGACGAGATCGGCTACCTCCCGATCGAGCGACTAGGGGCCAATCTCTTCTTCCAGCTGGTCTCGCGTCGCTACGAGCGCGGATCGATCCTGATCACCTCGAATCAATCCCTGGCGGGATGGGGTGCGGTCTTCGGCGACCAGGTGATCGCGACGGCGATCCTCGACCGGCTGTTGCACCACTCGACGATTCTCAATATCAAGGGCGAGAGCTATCGCTTGAAGGAGAAGCGCAAGGCGGGTCTGCTCACGCGCAGCGAGCCGTACACCACCGCCGGTGTCGAGAGTCCGGCGGCGGCGACCGAGTCCTGACAGAGGGGGTACCTGCACCATGGAGCACCTGCCGCGGATCGATCCTGGGGCCAATGGTGAGGTCGGTTTCGCTTGCGATCGCGCTCTTCATGCCGCGACACCATGCGATCGCCGCGCGGAGTTGGGGAGGGGCTCCGGCCTTCCCCCTCCCCCCACCCCGGCCTCCGCCCCTCCCCAACTCCGGAAGGGAGCGGATCCAGACCCGCACAAGCCCAATTGTCGTCGCTCCCTGCGGGAGCGGCGGGAGGCAAACCTGGAGGAGGGGGGGGGATTTTTAACTGAGAACCAGGGGGGAAATTAGAGTGAGAGTTGACACGGGCGAGCGCCTTGAGCTCGTCAGCAGTCTGTAGCATGGGAGTTTCTATCGAGGGTAGGCACCTCTAGCGGCATCTG
>CAYYXP010000262.1:0-7237 GCA_964475685.1 uncultured Gemmatimonadaceae bacterium
CCACTACGACCGCTCGCTGGACGACGTGCGGACCAAGGTGAGCTACGACCTGGAGTACATCCGCCGCCGGAGCCTGGTCGAGGACGTCCGCATCATGCTCCAGACCATCCCCACCATCCTCTTCCGCCGCGGCGGCTGGTAAGGGGACTTCGCTCGATCGTTGGTTCGTCCCTCCCAATCCGACCAACCGCTGGTCCACCTGTTGCATTCGAGCCACGTCACCGCAGAAGGCGGCGTCCCGCCGGTGCCGTCCGCCCCGACCTTCGAAGGCAATTGGATGTGCGCCAGTGGTTTAGGTTAAGACCTCGCACGCGAGCTCGGCGGAACGCGCATTGCTGGTAAGCGAGCGGAAATCACCCTATCTTTTCCCGGTGACTCGGATTCGACGATGACACCATCCAGTCCGGCGGCCGCCCCGTATCTCTCGGTCGTGGCACCGCTTTACAACGAATCGGAAAACGTCGCCCCATTGATTGCATGGATCCTCGAGGCGCTCGGGACATATCCCAGGGGCTTCGAGATCATCCTGGTTGACGACGGGAGCCGGGACGACACCTGGACCCGGGTGGCCGCCGGGGCCATGGCCGACGCCCGAGTCAGGGGACTCCGACTGGCGCGCAACGCCGGTCAGACGGCGGCCATGATGGCGGGCTTCGACCACGCCAGAGGAAAGGTCATCGTTTCCCTCGACGGCGACCTCCAGAACGACCCCCGTGATATCGTCGCACTCGTCGAGAAGCTCGAGGAGGGCTTCGACCTGGTCTGCGGCTGGCGCCAGCGGCGGCAGGACAAGCTTCTGCTCAGGAAGGTGCCGTCGTGGGTGGCCAATCGCATCATCCGCCGTCTCACAGGCGTTCCCATTACCGACAACGGATGCTCGCTCAAGGCCTACCGGCGCGACTTGCTGGATCGAATCTCGCTGTACGCGGAGCAGCACCGGTTCATTCCGGCGCTGTCGGCGAGTGTGGGGGCCCGCATCGCGGAGATGCCGGTGCGCCACCACGCGCGCCGATTCGGCGAGAGCAAGTACGGGATCTCGCGGACGGTGAAGGTGCTCGCCGACCTGGTCACGCTCAAGATGATCACCACCTTTCGGTCGCGTCCCCTTGTAGGTTTTCTGATGGCGACGGCCCTGCCGATGGCGGCGGCGATGGCGTTCGGGATCATGTGGCTCATCGCCCTGACGCAATTCGGGCCCGAGAAGGCCCAGGCAATGGTCTTCCCGGCCGCCGCCGCGTTGTCGCTGGGCACGGCCTTCTATCTCCTCATGCTCGGCCTGGTGGCCGAAGTGGCGCTGAGCAACGAGCGGGAGAGCGCCACCGCTACTCCGACCGCGTGGGAGGCTCGCTGAGATGACGGCGAAGGGAGTGCTGATGCAACCGATGGACATGCCAGCCGCATCCGGCCAGCGGCCGTCCGAGCAGCTGATCTCGGTGCTGATCCCGGTCGTGGAGCGGGTGGACGACCTGGTGGCCCTCTATCGGGCCTTCGCCGACGAGTTGACGCGTCGGGGCGAAGAATTCGAATTTCTCTTCGTATTCGATGGCGGTTTTGCGCCCAGCCCGGAGCTGACGGCGCTCGCCGCCGAATCCGACCGGCTTCACCTGCACCGCTTCGCCCAGCGCTTCGGCGAGGCCGCCGCGCTCCGACTCGGCATCGAGCGGAGCCGCGGCGACCTCCTGGTGACCCTCCCGTCCTACTTCCAGGTGCGCCCGGAAGGTCTCGGCCCAATGCTCGACGCGGTGAACGCCGGAGCGGAAATGGCGGTGGCAAACCGGTCGCCGCGGCTCGACAGCTGGCTCAATCGGCTTCAGTCGCGGGCCTTTCACCAGATCCTCAGCGGCATCACCGACACCCGTTTCCACGACATGGCGTGCGGCGTCCGCGTGATGCGCCGCAGGGTGGCGGAGTCGCTCCCGCTCTATGGCGACATGCACCGCTTCATCCCGGCGCTCGCGGTCCGGGAAGGCTACCGGGTCTCCGAGATTCCGGTGCCGCAGCACCCCAATGACGCGCGGGTCCGCATCTACGGGCCAGGCACCTACGTCCGCCGGCTGCTCGACATCGCCACGTTCTTCTTCGTCGCCAAGTTCACCGAGAAGCCGTTGCGCTTCTTCGGAATGGTGGGATCGATCGCGCTGGCCATCGGCGCGGCGATCGGGGTCGTCCTCGTGGTGGACAAGCTCAGCGGGCACCCCATCTCCAACCGGCCCCTCCTCCTCCTCGGCGTGCTGCTCGTGGCCCTGGGGGTGCAGTTGATGGGCCTGGGCCTGGTGGGAGAGATCATCGTTCACCTGCGGGCGCCGCATCGCCGGGGATATCGCGTGCGCGAGCAGGTGTGAGCGCGGCCGCCCGCCATGCATGAATGACTGACGCCGGCTCCGGCCTCCGGCAAATCAAGCGGTCGCTGAATTCTCCGACGCTGCGCAGCATCGTGATGTATGGAGCGTCGGGGGCATGCTTCGCTGGCGCCAACCTTCTCCTGGCGTACGAGCTGTCTCACCAGGAGTACGCCCTCTTCACGCTGGTTCTCGCTCTCGTCAATCTGGCAGCCTTCGCTTCTCCCGTCGGGCTCGACGCGCTGGTCCTCCGCCGCCGGCTCGAGCCCGGGCCGCCGCTCCTCCGCCGTCTCCTGCTCGCCTCCTCCGTCGTCGCGCTGCTGTTCGTCCTCGTTGGGGACGTCGTCTACCACCTCGCACCCTGGCTGCTCGTCGTGGTGGCGGTCTCATCGATCGGCGGTGCGGTCATGGCAGTCGCCGGAGCCCGGCTCCAGTCCGAACAGCGTTTCGGTCTGGCGCTGTCGCTGACCCAGAGCCCGAACGTCGTGTTGATGGTGGCCGCCCTTGCCGCCTGGACACAGGGATGGAAAGCGGCGTGGCCGGCACTGTTCATCTTCGCCCTGGGCTATGCCACGGCGGCAATTGTCGCGTGGAACATCGTGAGGCGGGGCCACGCGTTCGAACGGGGCGCAGCCGGGCCGTTCCCCTGGGGAGAGGCGCTGGCTCTTGCAGGCCTCGACGCCTCGGGACTGTTGCTGGTGCAGCTCGACCGCCTGGTCATTCCCTGGCTGCTGCCCCTCAGCGCGCTCGCGCTGTTTGGCGTGCTCGCCGCCATCGCAGGCTCGGTTTTCCGCGTGCTCCAGATGGGCGTGGGGTATTCCCTCATCCCGCGGCTCCGCGCGGCCGAGAGCGTCGAGCAGCGGCGGCACCTGGTACGACACGAGATGGTGCTGGTAACGGCACTGATGGTGGCGGGCGCGCTCGCCGTCTGGGTGGCCGTCCCCCTGGTGCAGCGGTTCCTCCTGCACGACAAGTACGAGCTCACGGCACCGCTGGTGCTGGCGGTCCTCGTCGCCGGCGTGGCGAAGGTGCTCAATGCCTTTGCCCGGGCGCTCGTCGCCGGGCTCGCGCTCCCCAACGAGGTAGCCACCGTGAATCTCTTTGGATGGGTGTCGGTGGCGGTGGCGATCGCCGCCGCGGTGGTGGGCGCCCGGTGGGGATTGGCCGGAGTGATTTACGGGGTGGGACTCGGGTGGTTGATCAGGGCGCTCGTTTCCTTCCGGATCACCGCCCGCCATCTGCGCGCGGACGAGCCGATCCCGTCGTCATGAGGTGACGGACTTGCCGCCCGAACGTCGCTGGCGCGCCCTCGCCTGGGCCGGCCTCGTTGCCATTCTGGCCGCCACGCTCCATCCGATACCGGCGGCGGCGGACATCGCGAGTCGGACGCCGCTCCTCTGCCTGGTATGCGGAGAGAACGGCGTCACCGACGTCATCCTCAATCTCCTTCTCTTCGTGCCCTTCGCAACCGGTCTCCGGCTCTCGGGGTGGAGCTGGAAACGGGTAACGGTGGCCTGCTTCGCGCTCTCGTTCGGCGTCGAGCTGTGCCAGTACCTGGGCATTCCCGGGCGAGACGCGAGCCTGAGCGATCTGCTCACCAATACGACGGGCGGCTCCGCCGCGGCCGCCGCGGCGCCGCTGCTCCGGGGCGCGCTCCTTCCGGACCGCCCGACGCGCACCGGCTGATTCCCCGGGGGGAGCCGCCGTGGACGGACCGGAACGGCTTATCTTGCAGTCGCGATGCGGCTCTCCTTCCGGCAGCGAATCCTCCTCGTCCTGATCTGCCTCGGCGCGATTCCCACTGCCGTGGCGGTCCTCGGGTGGGTCTACACGATTCGGTCCACCTCACCGGCGGCCGGTGCCCGGGGATCCATGGAAGCGGTGGGGACGTCGGGCCGGGTGCTGCTGCAGACACTCGATTCGACACGGCTCACCCGGGGCGAGCGCCGGGCGCTTCGGGACCACGCGCACAAGCTGAACGCCGCGCTCACGAGCGTCCAGCGCGCGGAGACATTCGGCCGCTACTACTACGCGGGCCTTGGCCTCGTGGTCTTCCTCGCCGGGGCCGCGTTCCTCTACGCCTCCGTGCGGCTCGGCGGCCACCTCTCCCGCCAGCTCAGCCGGCCGATCGAGGAGCTCATCGGCTGGACCGGCAACATCCGCCGGAGCGAATCGCTCCCTCCCGATCGCCCGCGCCGGGGAGCGCCCGAGTTCGAGGCGCTCCGCACCGCACTCCGCGAGATGGCCGAATCGCTGGAGCGGGCCCGCGCCCAGGAGATCGAGGCCGAACGCCTGCGTGCGTTCCGGGAGACGGCGCGGCGAGTCGCCCATGAGATGCGAAACCCGCTCACGCCGATCCGGCTCGCGGTCTCGCAACTCTCCCGCGCCCCGTCGCCCGGCCAGGGTGAGGCCATCGAGGTGTTGATCGCCGAATCGGGGCGGCTGGAGCAGCTCGCGCGCGAGTTCACCGAGTTCGGCCGCCTGCCCGAAGGCCCCGCGGCGCCGGTGGACGTTCCGGAGCTGCTGACCGAGCTGGCCCGCACGTCCCTCCCTCCCTCGATGACATCGCGGCTGGCCCTCGATCCCGCCACGCCTCCTCTCCTCGGGCACTACGACCCTCTCCGGCGCGCCTTCAGCAACATCATCCGGAACGCCGTCGAGGCATGCGAGAGCGTGGGCGAGTTGGAGATCGCCGCCGGGCCGGACGGCGCCGGTCCCGGCGTCCGGGTCGAGATCAGGGACCACGGCCCCGGGGTCCCGCCCGAGATCCGGCGGCGGATCTTCGATCCCTACACGACCGCGAAGAGCGGAGGCACCGGCCTCGGGCTGGCGCTCGCCAGGCAGACGGTGGACATGCACGGGGGGACGATCGAGGTCGGGGACACGCCAGGCGGAGGCGCCACGTTCCTCGTGCGGCTGCGGGGGGTCTGACAGGGATGTCCGCCCAGATCCTCCTGGTGGACGACGAGGCGAACATCCGGCGGATGCTCGGTGCCCTCCTGCGCGAGGAGGGGATGTCGGTGGCGGAAGCCCCGAACGGCAACGCCGCGCTGCTGCAACTCAAGGAGGTGGATCCCGACGTCATCCTCCTCGATCTCCTCATGCCCCCCGGACCCGACGGGATCGAGACCCTGGTCCGGATGCGGGAGCAGGGCCGGGTGACGCCCGTGATCATGATGAGCGGCAAGGCGCAACTCCACGACGCGGTGCGCGCCGTCAAGCTGGGCGCGTTCCAGTTTCTCGAGAAGCCGCTGACGCCCGAGTCTGTGCTGGTGACCGTCCGCGCCGCGCTCGAGCTCAACCGCGCGCGGGCGGAGAATCGGACCCTGCAGGCGGAGCTGTTCCGCCGAGGCACGCTGATCGGCGAGAGCCCGGCCGTGCAGGAGGTGAGGGCGCTGGTGGCGAGGGTCGCGCCCACCGAAGCGCGCGTCCTGATCAGCGGGGAATCGGGCACCGGCAAGGAGCTGGTGGCGGCGGCGATCCACGCCGCCAGCCGGCGCTCGAACCGCGCGTTCGTGACCGTGAACTGCGCGGCGATTCCCCGAGAGCTCGTCGAGTCGGAGATGTTCGGACACGAGCGAGGCTCCTTCACCGGCGCGACGGAACGCCGGCTGGGGCGGTTCGAGCTGGCGCACGAGGGCACGCTGTTCCTCGACGAGATCGGCGATCTCAGCCCCGACGCCCAGGCCAAACTCCTCCGAACCCTCGAGACCGGCGAACTCCAGCGGATCGGCGCCGAGCGAACGGTGAAGGTGGACGTGCGCGTGGTGGCGGCGACGAACCGGCGGCTGGACGAGGAGGTCAGCTCGGGAAACTTCCGGGAAGATCTCTACTTCCGCCTCCACGTCTTCCCGATTCACCTGCCGCCCCTGCGGGCGCACCTCGAGGACCTCCCGGCGCTCGTGGCCCATCTCGCCGAGCGGATCCGGCCGCGCCAGGCCTCGGCGTTCACCGCCGCGGCGCTCGACGCCCTGGCGGCCTATAGCTGGCCCGGCAACGTTCGAGAGCTGGCGAATCTCGTCGAGAGGCTCAGCATCCTCAGCGGGCCCACGGTAGACGCCCACGACGTGCGCGCCGTGCTGCGCGACGACCTGCCACCGCCGGCCGTCGTGACCACCGCGGGACGCCCGCTCACCGAGGCGCTCGACGACTTCGAGCGGGCGGTCATCGCCTCGGCGCTCACGCAAGCAGGGGGAAACGTCGCCGAGACGGCCCGGACTCTCCGTACCGACCGCGCGAATCTCTATCGGCGCATGCGACGGCTGGGAATCGACAAACGTGAGGAGTGAACGGTTGTTCTGCCGCCCTCAGCGCCTCCTGCGACTTCTTCTCGCCGGACTCGCCCTCGTCGTCATCCCGACGCTTCAGGCGCAGGATAGCGTCATCGTCATCGACCCCGACGCCCCTCCCGGTGACTCCACGGTCGTCCAGGGAGGGCCGCCGCCCGAAGTGGTCGAGGAGATGATCGCGGCGTTCAACGACTCGGCCGCGACGAGAACCCAGGGCGACGTCACCTTTCCCGAGGGCAGCAGCTTCACCGGCCGGCTGGCGCACTTCCGCGGATCGCTCCGGCTTGCCGGGAGGATCTCGGGCCCAATCACGGTGGTGAACGCCACGCTCTATCTCCTTCCCGGCGCCCAGGTGAACGGGGACATCCTCGTTGTCGGTGGGCGGCTGATCCGGAGCGCGGGCGCGCGGCACGACGGGGCGGAACGGGTCTTCTGGGATGCTGCCCCCGTTCTCAGGAGTCCGGAGGGGACCCTGGAGCTCCGGGACCGCCGCCGGCCGCTGGGCGACCTCGCTGCCGCCAAGACGAGCTTTCAGACGGGCCGGGTACGGACGACGCTCTCGCTCGCCACCGGGGGGACCTACAACCGGGTGGAGGGTCTGCCGATCGT
>CAYYXP010000263.1:0-11544 GCA_964475685.1 uncultured Gemmatimonadaceae bacterium
GGCGACAGCCTCACTCGATGAGTCCCTGGCGCACGGCGCCAAGGAGCCTCCGGCGCCTGCATCCGGCGTCCCTTGCGTCACCTCTGGTGGTCGATCGAGGCGGGCGGCTCCCGGTCCAGCGCCATGCGGGCAAACACCGCAATCGGGATCCCGACGAAGACCACGTGCACCGCTACGCTCAGCGCGATCCAGAGCGGGTCTTCGGAGCCCGATCTCGCGGCGGAGAGGGGCACCACGACGCAGTTCATGATCGCGTACAGCACCAGCCCATACCCGGTCCCGCAGGCGAGGGGGTGCTGCCGGAGCAGATCCCAGCGGTGGGCGAACAGCCAGTAGGTCACCGCCATGGAAACCGCTATGGAGAAGTGGAGAAAGAGGCCCAAGGCGGCGGTGCCCCAGCCGCCGGTGAAGCTGGCGTCGCCCAGCAGACCAGCGGCGACCGACTGGAAGATCCTCTGAACCGGGACCCCGGCCTTCACCGCCCAGAAGGCCCAGGCGTAGGTGATGTCGAGCGCGCCGGCGACGAGCCCGCCTGCCAGGACGAGGGCGAAGGGGTGGGATCGCAGGTGTGGGAGGGTCGAGGCGCTGATGGGGCCTCCGGATGCAGGGCGTGATGGTTGGAGCGTGTTGGCAGTGCAGGGGGACGACTGGGAGGTGTGGACTCGCACCGCGCGGAGGGGCTGTCGCGTTGCTACCCTCCGGTATCGGATCTCTGAGCCGAAGTATGCTCCCCGACATCCGGTCGAGTGTCTTTCGCACTTCGTCCGCCAGATGAAGAGCAGAGCGCACCAGCGATCACTTGGGCAGCCACACGGTGACCAGCCGTGTTCCAATGACCAATACCCAGGCGATCCTCGAACCCGTTGAGGAATGTTCGCTCGGCCTGCGCCGCTTCTCCCATTCCCGGTGCCAAGGGGAGCACCCAGATGTTGTTGGCCTTTCCGAACGCCTCGAGCCGGCGGTCAGGATAGCTCAGATCCGGCACACCGACTCGCCTCGCGAAGGCGATGCGCGCCCCTGTGTCGGGAAGGATCTGGGCGGGCCACGGAACCGTCACCACCAGCGTCTGTGCCTGATGTTGCGCGGCCTCGCGATTGATCTCCGCGATCAAGGCCTCTGTCACCCGCCACGCGTCCTCCCATTGTGGATCGCGCGGTGGCGAGAGCTCCGGTTCGTCGAGCCCAGCCTCGGCCATGGCAAGCTGTGTCGCCTTGCGTTCCTTGGGATCCGGGCGGCGCACGGAGTGGATCAGCTGGAAGAGACGGGAGTACGAGGCTAGGTGCCGGAAGACCGTCCGACTGCGCGCGGTCATCAGGCGAAAGCGCGCACGCGAAGTGAAGGAATTGTCCAGTCGCAGTGACCCGTCTGGATTCAACACGAAGAACGGACGATCATTCTCCGTCTCGAGGGTGCGGGAGTTGTTCCGGATATCATTGCCGCCATTGAGCTGGACCAGGATCAGGTCGGGCTGGTAACGCGCGGCTAGCACTTGAAGGAGGATCAGCTCCTGCGCCGTGCCATAGCCGGAGGCGCTGAAATTGAGTGCCTCGATGTTCTTGCCGGCTTCAAAGCCGCAGTGCTCAAGCCGATCGGGCAGGAGCGACCAGTACGTACTGTCGACCGGGACGTGCTTGGCCTCCGTGTAGGAGTCGCCAAGGACGGCGATGCGGTAGACATCCTCCGGCTTGGCAAACCGATGCTCGCGGTCACGCATCCCTGCAGAGTTGACCTGCACGAATCCTCGGCCTTCGCTGGTGTACCAACCTTCAGCGCCAGGCCGCAGCGTCCATCCAAGCCGCGGGTCGGGTTGATAGAGGATCGGCGCGCCGAAGCCGCTGAGCCGAAGCAGCACTTCGGCCAGGAGCAGCGCGAGCACTGTGGCGAGGCCCACTAACGCCAGACGCCCTGCGATGTGCTTCATCAGCGAACACCTCCCGGACTGCGGCCGTGTCTATAAGATTCTAGCAGGCGGAGGGGACGTTCGAGGGGGGGGGCAAAAGTAATGCCAAGGCTTTAACATCTGAGCAGCGCATCACCAACGGCCCCCTTCTTGCCGTTCCCGTTCCAACCGTGGCTCTGCTCGTCGCCGCCGTGTGCCCTCGGAGAGTCCAAGCCGCAATCCGATTAAGCCCCCCCGGGGGGTGCCAGGAGTGTGTGCACGGTTCGTTTTCTTCCGCCGAACGGGATCCGGTAACCTCAATATTCACACAGCCATAACACGGGCCGAGCTCGAGTGAGCCAAACTTACATTCTAGGTATTTCCGCCTTCTACCACGACAGCGCGGCCTGCCTGCTCCGGGACGGCGAGATCATCGCGGCCGCCCAGGAAGAGCGGTTCACCCGCAAGAAGGGCGATGCCTCTTTTCCACGCGAGTCCGTGGCCTACTGCCTGAGTGCGGCTGGGATCACCGCCAAGGACCTGGCCCACGTCGGCTTCTACGACAAGCCACTGCTCAAGTTTGAGCGAATCCTAGAGACCTATCTCGGCACGGCGCCGCGCGGCCTCCAGTCTTTCCTCCTCGCCGGGCCCCTTTGGATCAAGGACAAGCTCTTTACCGACCGCCAGCTCCACGACGACCTCGGATACGACGGCGACATATTGTACGCGGAGCACCACGAGTCCCATGCGGCGAGCGCGTTCTTCCCCTCGCCCTTCGAGGAAGCGGCCTTCCTGACGATGGATGGCGTGGGCGAATGGGCCACGACGTCCTTCGGGGTGGGCCGCGGCAATGACATCGAGATCCTCGGGGAGATCCACTGGCCCGACTCGCTGGGCCTGCTCTACTCCGCCTTTACATACTACACCGGATTCAAGGTCAACTCAGGCGAGTACAAAGTCATGGGGCTCGCTCCTTACGGCGAGCCCAAGTACGTCGACTTGATCTATCGGGAACTGATCGACCTCAAGGATGACGGCTCGTTCGCGCTCAATCAGCGGTATTTCAACTACCTCTCGGGCCTCACCATGACGAACGGCGCATTTGATGCACTGTTCGGCGGCCCGCCACGGGAGCCCGAGAGCAAGCTGACACAGCGGGAGATGGATCTCGCCCGGTCGGTACAGGTGGTGTGCGAGGAGATCATGCTTCGCTCGGCGCGCACGGCACACCGCGAGACCGGACTGGACCGGTTGTGCCTCGCGGGGGGTGTGGCGCTCAACTGTGTGGGGAACGGCCGCCTACTGCGCGAGGGACCGTTCAAGGAGCTCTGGATTCAGCCGGCGGCCGGCGATGCGGGCGGCGCGCTCGGCGTGGCACAGCTCGCGTGGCACCGGCACCACCGGCAGCCGCGGCGAGTGATCCCCGGCAAAGACAGCATGAAGGGCGCCTACCTCGGCCCCAGCTACACCGACGCGGAGATCGAAGCGTACTTGCAGTCCATCGGCGCGCCCTACCGGAAGCTCGAGCGCCGGGAGCTGCTGGCCACCGTCGCTCAGATGCTCGCCGACGAGAAGGTGGTCGGATGGTTCAACGGACGAATGGAGTTCGGCCCCCGCGCGCTCGGCGCTCGGAGCATTCTGGGTGATCCGAGGAGCCCGCGCATGCAGGCGCAGATGAATATCAAGATCAAGTTCCGTGAGGGCTTTCGGCCGTTTGCGCCCAGCGTCTTGAGGGACAAGGTACACGAGTATTTCGAGCTCGACACGGACTCCCCGTACATGCTGCTCGTGGCCCCGGTCAAGCGGGAGCGCCAGATCCCGATGGACATATCGGCGGAGCAACTCTGGGGCATCGACAAGTTGAATGTTGTGCGGTCGGACATCCCCGCTGTCACCCACATCGATTACTCCGCCCGCATCCAGACCGTGAGTCGGGACACGAGCCCCGACTACTACGATCTCATCCAACAGTTCGAGTGCCTCACCGGCTGCGCGGTGGTCGTCAACACCTCGTTCAACGTCCGTGGCGAGCCCATCGTCTGCTCGCCCGCCGACGCGTACCGGTGTTTCATGCGGACCCACCTCGACAACCTGGTGCTCGGTCCCTATCTGCTCGAGAAGCCGGGGCAGCCCGAATGGAAGGAGAGCGGGAATTGGAAAGCGGAGTTCCAGCTCGACTGACGCCGGCCGAGGGCCGGAAGTTTGGCCTGATGGTCGGCGCCGCGTTCCTGCTGCTGGCGGCGCTGCTCGTGCGTCGCGCGCACCTCACTGCGGCGGCAGTCACTGGGGCGCTCGGCGGCGCGTTGGTGCTGGGCGGGCTGGCTGTGCCGGCGCAGCTCGGGCCGGCCTATCGCGCCTGGATGGCGCTGGCCAGGGCGATCTCCAAGGTCACGACTCCGATCTTCATGAGCGTGATCTTCTTCCTGCTGTTCACGCCGGTCGGGTTCCTCGTACGGCTGTTCGGCCACCGGCCGCTCACGCGCCGGCCCGACACGGCCACGTACTGGCACAGTCGCCCGGAAGGCGAGCGGCGCAGTGCCATGGACCATCAATTCTGAGGGCTCTGGATATGAGTCAGGCGGGCATCATACGCGAGCTGTGGAGCTTCCTCAAGGTGCGGAAGAAGTGGTGGCTCCTTCCGATCATCATCGTCATGCTACTGGTGGGTACCCTGCTCGTGTTCGCACAGGGTTCGGTGCTCGCCCCGTTCATCTATACGATCTTCTAGCGGGCTGGCTGGCTGCGGACCGTGGGGTGCGCAGCCGGTGCCTCTTCTGCCTCGCCTGAGGGACGCGACGCCCACGCTCACTCGATGAGTCCCTGGCGCACGGCGTGGATGTAGTCTGTGAGCACGGGAGTCCCTCCGCTTTCCCGTACCGCCGCCGCGATCTGCCCGCGATGATACGCCGAATGCATCGCCACGTGGGTCAGGATGTCACCCACGGTGCTGGTCCAGAACTCCCCCTGACTGTTCCGGTAGGCTCGGCCGTCGTCCAGATCTTCCTCCTCCAGCTCCGAGAGGTAGTCGGGCCAGAGGCCGTCGAGCTCTTCGAGCCTGGCCTCGCACCCGTACAGATCGATCTCGGGCCACACCGACATGGTCGGCGCTTCCTGCCTGAGCCTTGCGAGCCAGAGGTGCTCCGCACCCAGGATGTGTCCCATCCACCGCACGGCGCGAAGAGGCGGCTCCCCGTCCATCAGCGAGCGCAGCGTTGCGGCGTTGGCCCAGCGGTCGTGCTCCAGCAGCCGCGAGAAATAGCGAATGTCGGCGGTCATGGCGTCGCTCCGGTGGACGCGAAGGCCGCGCGCAGGTTGCGCCGCATGCCGGTCAGCCCCGGACGCCCGAAGGGGGTGTCGGCGAAGCGGCCGGCGAACTCCTCCTCATCCATCCCATCGAAATAATCAGGGCCCGCCCCTTCGAGCCGGCGGAGCGGGAGGAACTCCTTCACCGTCGTCGGCTCGGCGAAACGCTGGTTCCACGGGCAGACGTCATTGCACACGTCGCATCCGAAGGCGTAGCCCTCGAGGTGCGGCGCAATGGCGCTGGGGATCGGGCCCCGCTGCTCGATGGTGAGATAGGAAATGCACCGGGTCGCGTCCAGGACCCTCGGCGCGACGAACGCGGAAGTGGGACAGGCATCGAGACAGCGGGTGCAGCTCCCACAGTGGTCGGCTTCGACGGGGCTGTCGGCCGGAAGCGCCAGGTCGGTGAAGATCGTTCCGATGAAGAAGAACGAGCCGGCACCGGGCCGGATGAGCATCGTGTTCTTCCCGATCCAGCCGAGCCCCGCGCGCTGGCCCAGCTCGCGCTCGGGCACCGGGCCGTCGTCGGTGTAGGCGTGGGCGACGCGGGCGCCGTGGTGGAGAAGAACTTCGCCCAGTCGGTTGAGCCGGTCGAGGGTGACGCGGTGGTAATCCTGGCCACGGGCGTACTTGGCGATGCGGGGAACCTGGAGGTCGGTGTCGGTGTCAGGAGAATAGTAGTTGTCTAATACTACTACTATTGATAACGCTTCTGGTACATTGAGCTTGGGGTTCTTCCTCCGCTTCGCCTGCCGATGCAGATACCGCATCGTCCCGGCGTATCCTCGCGCCAGCCAGGCATCCAGCTCGGCGGCATGCGCGGTGGGGCCAGTATCGGTGATCCCGCAGGCGAGGAAGCCGAGTTCGCGGGCCCGCTCCTTCAGGGCTTCGGTGACGTCCACGGCTGCGCCCTGGTCTCATCGGTGATCAGCCGCGCGCCGCGGCTGTACGTGGCGTACGACCACGCCCACTGGAGCAGCACCAGGATCCGATTGCGGAACCCGATGAGGAAGAGGATGTGGACGAAGATCCAGATGAGCCACGCCAGGAAGCCGCTGAAGTGGAGCTTCCAGATGTCGGCGACAGCCTGGGCGCGTCCGATCACGGCGAGCTGGCCCCTGTCCCAGTAGGTGAAGGCCCGCCTGGGCCGGCCGGCCAGGTCACCCTCGATGGCGCGCGCGGCGTAGTCCCCCATCTGGATCGCGACGGGGCAGATCCCGGGCAGCGTTCCTCCCGCCTCGTGGTTGAACGCGGCGGCATCGCCGAGGACGAAGACCTCAGGATGGCCGGGAATGGTGCAGTCTGGCTCCACGATGGCGCGGCCGGCCTGGTCTAGCGGGGTCCCAAGGGTCTTGAGCAGCGGGCTGGCGGTATTGCCCGCTGCCCAGATGACCGTCTGCGTCGGGATGACCCACCCGGCCGCCGCGACCGAGCCGGGGCGGATGTCCGTCACCAGCGTCTCGGTGCGGACCTCGACGCCAAGCCTCCGCAGAACGAGTTTGGCCTTGTCGCTCAGGCTCGGCGGGTACGAGGTGAGCAGGCGGGGGCCGCCCTCAAGGAGCATGACCGTCGCCTCTCCGGGGTCGATGCGGCGGAAGTCGCGCCGGAGGGCGTAGCGACGGATCTCGGCCACGGCTCCCGCCATCTCCACCCCGGTCGGCCCTCCACCGACTATGACGAAAGTGAGATAGGCATGTCGCCGCACCGGATCGGTTTCCCGCTCCGCGCGCTCGAAGGCGAGCAGCACCCTCCGCCTGATGTCGAGTGCATCCTCGAGGCTCTTGAGTCCGGGTGCGAGCGGCTCCCAGCGGTCGTTCCCGAAATAGGAGTGGCGGGCGCCGGTGGCGACGAGCAGATAGTCGTACTCGATGGCCGCTCCGTCGGTGAACTTCACCTTGCGGCCGAGCACGTCCACACTCTCCGCTTCCGCGAGCAGGACCTCGGTGTTCCGGGAGTGGCGGAGGATGGACCGGATCGGCGACGCGATATCGCTCGGATTGAGCCCCGCCGTCGCCACCTGGTAGAGCATCGGCTGGAAGAGGTGGTGATTGCGCCGGTCCACCACCGTGACGCACACCGGCGCGTCGCGGAGCGCCTTCGCGGCATAGAGCCCGGCGAATCCCCCTCCCAGTATGACTACGTGCGGAAGGCCCTTCTCCTTCACCATGCCAGATCCATCGTCTCCCGGCGCCACCGGGCGAAGCGGATCACGTCATCCACCGGCGGCACCGCGTCTTCATCCGCATAGGCCGTGTACATCCGCCAGCGCACGTAGGCCCGGTCGGGCAGCGGCAAAAACGGCACACGTCTCCACCATCCCCGGCGCCGGAATGCCCAGGCCGTGGCCAGCAGATCGAGTGCGAGGCGGGGACGGAAGACGGCGCGCACGGCCAGCCTTGCGACCAGCGCAAGCCAGGAGCCGCGGTACGTCCGGACCTCCGGCGACAGGAGCGCTTCCTCATGCATGCTTCATAATACACGAGCCACAGTGCGGGGTGCTGTCCGCCCCGCATGGCGGGTTATATTGGGCGGCAATGGCCACCCTCACGGCCCCTGCGCCCCCGCGGGACTACCGGGCGGAGTTCCCCATCTTCCGCCACTCGATCTATCTCAACAGTTGCTCGCTGGGAGCGCTGTCGGCGCGGTCGCGCGCCCGGGTGAACGACTGCCTCGACCTGTGGGAGACGCGAGGCGCCGCGGCGTGGTATGACGTCTGGTGGGCGGCCCTCGCCGAGCTGCGACTACGATATGCGCGTCTGCTCGGCGCGCCCGAGGGGACGATCGCGCTGCATCCCAACGTCTCGAGCGCGCTGTCGGCGGTCGCCGAGTCGCTGGACTACAGCCGGCGCCCGAAAGTCGTGGTGACGAGCCTCGATTTTCCCACGGTCGCGTATCAATGGCTGTCCAGGGCGGCGGAAGGGGTGGAGGTCGTCGTGGTCGAGAGCCCCGACGGCATCGGGGTTCCGGTCGAGGCGCTGGCCCAGGCTGTGGACGACCGCACGGCGATCGTGGCGACCAGCCACGTCTTCTTCACCAGCGGCGCCGTCCAGGACATCCGCGCGGTGGCCGACGCTGCCCACCGGCATGGCGCCCTGCTCCTGGTAGACGGCTATCACGCGGCGGGCCAACTCCCGGTGGACGTGCAGGCGCTCGACGTGGACTTCTACTGCGGCGGCGGCCTCAAGTGGCTCCTCGGCGGAAGCGGGGTGGCGTTTCTGCATGCGCGCGCCCAGCTGCTGCCCTCACTGGCCCCCCGCGCGGCGGGGTGGTTCGCGCATCGCGATCAGTTCCGCTTCGACCCGCGGAGCCTTGAGCTCCACGACGACGCCCGCCGCCTGGAGGCGGGCACGCCCTCCGTGCTCGCGATCTACTCCCAGCTCGGCGGCCTCGATGTGATAGAGGAGATCGGGCCCACGGACATCCGCCGCCGGACGATGCTGCTGGCGGAGGACCTCATCGAGCAGGCGCGGGCGCGGGGGCTCCGCCCGCGGGTGGCCGCCGCGGCCGCCGACCGCACCGCGATCGTCACGCTCCCGAGCGCCGACCCCGATCGCGACGTCCGCCGCCTGGCCGCCGCGCGCATCGTGGCCGACGCGCGGCCGGGGCACGTCCGCCTCTCGCCGTACTTCTACAATATTGCCGACGATCACCGCGCGGCCATCGAGTGCCTGACCCGTGACTGACAGCCCCTATCGCCGCATGGAGGACAACAAGCTCCCCACCGAAGACGAGGCGCTGCTCGAGAGCCCCCCGCCGCAGTCGCCGCAGGCGCTCTTCCTCAAGTCGGATTCGTGGCGAGTGCTCCGGATCATGGGCGAGTTTGTCTGGGGCTTCGACAACCTCGCCGACGTGAGCGACGGCGTCAGCATCTTCGGCTCGGCCCGCACTCTCCCCGACGATCCCCATTACGCCAAGGCCGTCGAGACGGCACGGCTCCTCGCGCAGGCGGGGGTCCCCGTGATTACCGGCGGCGGCCCCGGCATCATGGAGGCCGCCAACAAGGGCGCAAAGGAAGCAGGCGGGGTCTCGATCGGCTGCAACATCGAGCTGCCGTTCGAGCAGGGCTCCAACGCCTTCCTGAGCCGGAGCCTGAACTTCAAGTTCTTCTTCGTGCGGAAGACGATGTTCGTGAAGTACGCCATGGCATTCATCGTCTTTCCCGGCGGGTACGGCACGCTCGACGAGCTGTTCGAGGCGCTGACGCTGATTCAGACGGGAAAGGTGAAGCACTTCCCGGTGATCCTGTTCGGGAGCGCCTACTGGTCCGGGCTGGTGGAGTGGCTGGCGCGGACCGTGGCCGGGGAGAGCAAGATCGACCAGACCGACCTGTTGCTGTACCGGGTCACCGACGACCCGGCGGAGGCCGTGCGGATCATCATCGAGACCCGGACGGAAAAGCCGGGCGATCCCAAGCGCATTCTCGGGTGAGCGCATGACACGTCCTTCCGCCCCGTACCTCCGGGGGCAGCGCATCGAGCCCGCCGCCCTCACCGGCGGGGAGACCGTCGCTGCCCTCGTGGACAACGCCTTCCTGGCCTACAACGCCGGCCGGCTCCGCGAGGGGTGCCACCTCTTCACCCAGCGGATGCTCGAGCCCGACGTCACGGTCGGCATGACGCTCACCGGCGCCATGACCCCCGCGGGGATCGGGATGAGCTGCCTCATTCCGCTCATGGAAGCGGGGTTTGTGGACTGGGTGATCTCGACCGGCGCCAATCTCTACCACGACGCCCACTTCGCGCTGGGACTGCCGATGCACCGGGGCACTCCCACTGCCGATGACGTCGAGCTGCGCGACAAGGGCGTCGTGCGGATCTACGACATCTTCTTCGACTACCAGGTGCTGCTCTCCACCGACGCGTTCATCCGCGAGGTGTCGGCGCGGGACGAGTTCCAGCGCCCGATGAGCAGCGCCGAGTATCACTATCTCCTGGGCGGCTACGTCCGGGAACGCGAGCGGGGGCTGGGGCTTTCCCGGCGGTCGGTGCTGTCGGCGGCGCACGACCTGGAGGTGCCGCTCTACACCAGCTCTCCCGGCGACAGCTCGATCGGCATGAATGTCGCCGAGCAGGCTCTCGCCGGCAGCAAGCTCCGCTTCGACGTGAGCGCCGACGTCAACGAGACCGCGAGCATCGTGCTCGAGGCCAAGCGGACCGGCGGCAAGAGCGGTGTCCTCATCGTGGGCGGCGGGAGCCCCAAGAACTTCATGCTCCAGACCGAGCCGCAGATCCAGGAAGTGCTCGGCATAGACGAACGGGGGCACGACTACTTCCTCCAGATGACCGATGCGCGCCCCGATACCGGCGGCCTGTCCGGCGCCACGCCGGCGGAGGCGGTGAGCTGGGGCAAGATCGATCCCGATCAGCTGCCCGGGACGGTGGTGATCTATGGCGACAACTCGATTACCCTGCCCTTGCTCACCGCCTACGCGCGTGAGCGCCGGGCGTCGCGCCCACTGCGGAGGCTCTTCGGCCGCCGCCAGGCGATGATGGACCGGCTGGTGCAGGAGTATCGCGCGGCGCTGGCGTTCCGCGACCAGCGGGCGGACGAGTCGCAGTCGCGCCGGTGAGTTCCTCGTACGCCCTGGGCCTGCTCGCCGTCACCAACCTGCTGAGCTACGTCGTCCGCAGCGTCGTCTTCGCCCTCTTCGAGCCCCTCAAGCACGACCTCCACCTCGCCGACGCCCAGCTCGGCTGGCTTGCCTCGGCGTACGTCCTGGCCTTCTCCCTCGCCGCCCTGCCCGCCGGAGTGATCGGCGACCTGCGCTCCCGCCGCGGCGTCGTCGTCGGCGGGGTCCTGCTCTGGAGCCTGTTCACCCTCGCCAGCGGGTTTGTCACCGGGTTCGGGTGGCTGGTGGTCTGTCGCGCGCTGGTGGGCGCGGGCGCGGCGGCCTTCGGAGCGGCGGCTCAGTCCCTGGTCGCTGATTACTACCCCTCCCGCGGCCGTGCGGTGGCGATGGGGATCTTCGCGGCCGGGATTACGCTCGGTGGCGTTCTCGGCATCTGGCTGGGCGGGCATCTCGAGGCCGGCTACGGCTGGCGGTTGGCACTGGTGGCGGTGAGCCTTCCCGGCTTCGCCATCGCGGCGCTGTGCGCCCGGCTGCCGGATCCATTGCGCCGTTCACCGGTGCCGCTGCGCACCTGGCTCAAGACAGGGCTCAGCGCCGTCTCCAACAACATCGTCCCGCCACTCCGGGTAGTGCTTCACACGCCGACGCTGGTCTACGTCTTCATCGGCGGGGCGCTGATTTCGTTCGGAACCAACGGACTGGTGGGCTGGGCGCCGACCTTCATGGCGCGGGAACTGGGGTTGAGCGTGGCGGAGGGGGCCCGGCTGCTCGGCACCTACGGCCTCGTCGCGGG
>CAYYXP010000264.1:0-1600 GCA_964475685.1 uncultured Gemmatimonadaceae bacterium
CTGGTCGCCGTGCGGGTCCTCGACTGCAACGGCTCCGGCTCATGGAGCGGCGTCATCGCGGGGATCAACTGGGTCATCGGGAATCACAATGCGGGGACGCCCGCCGTGGCCAACCTCTCGCTGGGCGGTGGGGCGAACACCTCGGTGGACAACGCGGTCCGGAGCATGATCACCGACGGCGTGGCCACCGCCATCGCCGCGGGGAACGGCAACTTCGCCGGCATCGCCCAGGACGCCTGCAAGTCCACTCCGGCGCGGGTGGCGGAGGCGATGACCACCGGCGCCACCAGCAACACGGACAGGAAGGCTTCCTGGTCCAACTACGGGAAGTGCGTGGACTGGTTTGCTCCCGGCGTGAGCATCACCTCGGCGTGGAACACGAGCAACACGGCAACCAACACGATCAGCGGCACGTCGATGGCCGCCCCGCACACGGCGGGTGTGGCGGCGCTCTATCTCCAAGGCAAAGCCGCTGCGACTTGGGAGTCGCCGGAGCAGGTGCGCGACGCCCTCTACGCGAATACGACGAAGAACATCGTGACCAGTTCGAAGACGGCGAACAAGCACCTGCTCTTCACGAACTACTGACGTGCCGGCCGCCGGGTACCCCGGCTGCCGCGCTGAATCGGTATGGCCGGGGCTCCTCGCGGAGTCCCGGCCTTTTTCAGCGTCGTCATCACGCCCATCGAGAACGAGGGAGAGCGGGGTCCTATATTGAGGGCATGGACCAGCGGCAGCATTGGGAGAAGATCTACCGGGACACGGCGCCAACTGAACGGAGCTGGTATCAGCCGGAGGCCCACCTCTCGCTGGCCCTGATCCGCCGGATCGCACCGGACGCCGGCGCACCGATCATCGACGTCGGCGGCGGGGCCTCGACGCTGGTGGATGGGTTGCTCTCAGCCGGGTATCGGGACGTCACCGTCCTCGACCTCGCACCGGCAGCCCTGGAGGAGGCGCGGGAACGGCTGGGTGAGAAGGCGCAGCGGGCGAACTGGATGGTGGCGGACGTACTCGACGCGCCCCTGCCTGCCGCTCACTATGCGTTATGGCACGATCGCGCGGTCTTTCACTTCCTCACCGACCCGAGCGACCGGGGGCGCTACATCGCTCAAGTGCGGCGGGCCGTGCGCCCCGGAGGGCACGTCATCGTGGCCAGCTTCGCCCCCGAGGGGCCGAATCGGTGCAGCGGCCTGGAGGTGGTCCGGTACTCCCCCGAGGCGATACACGCCGAGTTCGGGTCGGGGTTCCGGCTGCTCGACAGCGTGCGGGAGGACCACCACACTCCAGGCGGCAGGACACAACCGTTCGTCTATTGTCTCCTCCGCGCGGAGCCCCAGCCCCCGCCATGACCGCGTCCGCTCCCGCGCTCGTCCGTCGAGGGCTCCTCCTCAACTATGCCACGCTGGGCTACAACTCCCTCGAAGGCCTGATCGCCATCGGAGCCGGAGTTGCGGCCGCGAGTATCGCGTTGGTGGGATTCGGTCTCGATAGCCTGATCGAGGTCTCAGCCACTATCGCGGCGCTCTGGCGTCTCCACAGCGACCGGGACGCCGCACGACGTGAGCGATCCGAGCGCGTGGCACTCCGCGTCATCGGC
>CAYYXP010000265.1:0-5044 GCA_964475685.1 uncultured Gemmatimonadaceae bacterium
CCCTAAAGATGCGGCAGGGCAGGACTTCGTTGCACCCCGCGAGGGGCCGGAATGGGGATCTGCGGCCGGTCAGGATGGTGGGGGCAGGTTGAGACAATGGTTACTATTCCCAGCATGACAGAGCGTACCGCTGCCCCCTCCGAATGGCTCCACCATCTGGCTGACGAAGCCGATGCCGCCTTCCTCTACCGGGAGCTGGCGCGCGCCGAGCAGGATCCGTCCAAGTCCCAGTTGTACCTCAAGCTAGCCGACGTGGAAGACCGCCACGTCGAGATGTGGCGGAAGCTCCTGGCCGAGCACCAGCACCCGACGGCGGCCCCGGCTCCGTCGCGCGGCGCCCGCATTCGGGCCTGGGTGGCCCGCCGGGTCGGGACCGGGGTGCTCCTTCCCATGCTCCTGGAGGAGGAGGGGCGGGAGGTCAAGGGATACCTCCGGATGTACCAGGACCAGCCCGACGGCGCCGCGGGGCCCACCGCGCTCCTCCTTGCCAAGGAGTCGAAGTCGCATGCCGAAACTCTGGCCACGATCAGCGGGGCGAGCGGGGAGCCGTGGCACAAGGCGGGAGCGGGGGGAGTGCTCCGGAACATCGTCTACGGATTCAACGACGGCCTGACCGCGAACTTCGGACTCGTTGCGGGAATGATGGGCGCGCAGGGGAATCTCGAGGCAGCGGGGCACGCGGTGATTGTCGCGGGACTCGCCGGCATGGCGGCCGATGCGCTCTCGATGGGATCGTCGGGCTACCTCGCCGCCAAGAGCGAACGCGAGGTGTTCGATCACGAGATTGCGATGGAGCGGGAAGAGATCCGGCTCATGCCGGAGCTGGAGCAGGAGGAGCTGAGCCTTCTCTACCAGGCCAAAGGCATCCCGGAGGCGCAGGCGGGCGCGCTGGCCGCCCAAGTGATGAAGGATCCTGCGCGGGCGCTCGAGGAGAAGGTGCGGGAGGAGCTCAAGATCGGCGAAGCGACGTCCACGCCGATGCGCGAGGGGTGGATCACCGGAACGGCGACTGCGTTCGGCGCCTTCATCCCGGTGGCACCGTTGCTCCTCAGCAGCCATGCGTGGGCGATCTGGGCTTCCTTTGCTCTTGCGATGGCTTCGCACTTCGCGGTGGGCGCCGCCCGCAGCTTCTTCACCGGGCGCAGCATCTTCCGCAGCGGGATGGACATGTTTCTCGTCGGGCTCGGCGTGGCCGTCATCGGCTACGTGCTCGGGGACTGGATCGTCAAGCTGTTGTAATCTGGCCGGAGGAGCCCGCCCGGCATATCCTTACCAATCGCACCCACATCAGGACTGCCGATGTCCGACCTTCTCGCGCGGCTCCAGGGCGCGCTCGGCGGCGCTTACCGCCTCGAGCGCGAGCTGGGCGGCGGCGGGATGAGCCGCGTGTTCGTGGCCGAGGAGACCGCGCTGGGACGGAAGGTCGTGCTGAAGGTGCTGCCGCCCGAGCTGGGCGCGGGACTCAGCGTGGACCGCTTCCGCCGCGAGATCCAGCTTGCAGCCAGCCTGCACCACCCCAACATCGTGCCCCTCCTCACCGCCGGCGAGGCCGACGGCCTGCTGTACTACACCATGCCGCTCATCGACGGCGACTCGCTGCGCACCCGGCTGGCCCGGGAGGGCGAGCTGCCGGTGGGCGAAGTCGTCCGCCTCCTCCGCGACGTGGTGGACGCCCTCGCCTGCGCCCACGAGCGGGGCGTGGTGCACCGCGACATCAAGCCAGACAACGTGCTGCTCTCGCGCCACCACGCCCTGGTCACCGACTTCGGCGTCGCCAAGGCGCTGAGCGAGGCCACCGGCCGGAGCTCGCTCACCTCCGCGGGCGTGGCGCTGGGCACACCGGCGTACATGGCGCCCGAGCAGGCGACGGCCGACCCGCACGTGGACCACCGGGCCGACATCTACGCCGTCGGCGCCCTCGCGTACGAGATGCTCGCGGGGCGCCCGCCGTTCGTGGGGCTCACCCCGCAGGCGGTGCTGGCCGCGCAGGTGACCCAAATGGCCGAGCCGGTGACCCGGTACCGCCCGTCGGTCCCCCCCGCGCTCGCCGCGCTGGTGATGCGCTGTCTCGAGAAGCGGCCCGCAGACCGGTGGCAGAGTGCCGACGAGCTGCTCCAGCAGTTCGAGGCGATGGCGACGCCGAGCGGCGGTATGGCGCCCACTGGAGCCGTCGCGGCGGTGTCCGGCGCCGCAGCGCCGACGGCCGTCACGTCGGCCGCGCCGGCGAGGCGATCGCATCGGGCCGGCTATCTGGTGCTCGGCCTGCTTCTCGCGCTCGCGGTGGCATGGGGCGTGTCGCGCTATCGCGGCGCCCGACCCGAGCCGGGACCCGCAGCCGGGCCCCAGACGGTCGTCGTCCTCCCCTTCGAGAACCTCGGGCGCCCGGAGGACTCGTACTTCGCCGACGGCATCACCGAGGAGATCGGCAACCGGCTCACGGGGCTCGGCGGCCTCAGGGTGATCGCGCGGAGCAGCGCCAAGCAGTACAAGGGAACGACGAAGCCGCTTCGGGAGATCGGCCAGGAACTGGGCGCCACCTACGTGCTCGAGGGCACGGTGCGCTGGGAGAAGGCGGGGGACACGACCAGCCGCATACGGGTGAGCCCGGAGCTCATCCGGGTCTCTGACGGCACCAGCGTCTGGGCGCATGGTTACGACGTCGTGATGTCCGGGGTGTTCAGCGTCCAGTCGGAGATCGCCGAGCAGGTGGCCGGGGCGCTCAACGTCGCGCTGGCCGCGCCCGAGCGGGAGGCGCTGGCCGAGAAGCCCACCGGCAACCCGCAGGCGTACGACTACTACCTGCGTGGCAAGGAGTACTACGACCGGACCGGTGGCCGTGGCGAGGCCGACCTCCGCATCTCGGAGGAGCTCTACCAGAAGGCCCTCGATCTGGATCCCCATTTCGCGCTCGCGTGGGCCGCCCTCGCGCGGACCCACGACGGCATGTTCTGGTTCTTCCACGACCGGACCGATGCGCGACTCGCCCTCGCGCGGGAGGCCGCCGAGCGGGCGCTCAGCCTCGCGCCGTCGCTGCCCGAAGGGCATGTCTCACTCGGGTACTACCACTATCACGGCCACCTGGATTACGACGCGGCGCTCAAGGAGTTCGAGCTCGCCAGCGCGGCGCGGCCGAGCGACACCCAGGTACTGGCGGCAATCGCATTCGTCCAGCGGCGGCAGGGAAAGTGGCAGGAGGCGTACCGCAACCTGAAGGAGGCTGCGGTGCTCGATCCCCGGTCATACTTCGTGCTGAGCGAGACCGGGCTCACCGCCATGCAGCTGAGAGACTTCCCCGAAGCGGAGCGGTACCTGACCCGGGCGGCGACGCTCGCGCCCGATGAGCCCCAGGCGTACCAGTGGATGGCCATGCTCTACTTCCTCTGGACCGGGGACCAGAACAAGGTCCGGGAGCAGGTCCGGACGGGACTCGATCGCGTCGGAGCGGAACGGCTACTGCCGCTGATGTACCGGGGCGGGGGTGGATCGCTGGTCGTCTACGGGACGGAGGACTCCGTTCGCGCCGCGCTGCATGCACTCCCGATGCGCGCGTTCGGGGCCGACACCGCGCTCTACTTCCTGTGCAACGCGGAGCTCTACTGGTACGGCGGTGCGGCGCAGCCGGCGCGGGCCTATGCTGACTCCGCGCGCGTGCTGCTCGAGCGGCTGACGCAGGTCCGGCCAGACGAGTGGCTGTACCGATCGCAGCTGGGTGTCGCCAACGCGCTCCTGGGGCGCCGGGCCGCGGCGATCGAGGAGGCGAAATCGGCGGTGGAGGTGCTGCCGCTGGAGAAGGACGCGCTGGGCGGCCAGGGGCCGATCTGGCTGCTCGCACGGACGTACGCGATGGTGGGCGAGAAGGACTCGGCCATGGCCCAGCTCCGGACACTGCTCGCGCTCCCCGCCCTGGTCACAGCCGCGAGCCTGCGGGTCGATCCGGCCATGGCGCCGCTCCGCGGCTACCCGGCGTTCGAGCAGCTCGTCGGCACGCGATGAGCGATTTGCGCCGGCCAAGCCGGCGCTGCACAATAGGATCTCGGGAACCATTTCGTGATCGAGCGACAACAGCATGCATGACAGGAGGGCACGATGGCGACCATGAACGAGTTGGACCGGTTCCGCGCCGTGTGGGATGTGGAAGCCCAGCTCACGACAAAGCTTCTCGAAGCGCTCCCGACCACCAAGTACGACTTCCGCCCCGACCAGGGGGGCCGCTCGCTCGGCGAGATGGCGTGGCACCTGAGCGAGATCGAGGGCTACATCAGCTACGGCATCACCAAGGGGGCGGTGACGTTTCAGGAGGCTCCCCCGAACATGACGCGTCCGCGGGAGGTGAAGCTGCTGGCGCCGGGGTATCGCCGGGTTCACGAGGAAGCGGCCGCGCGGCTCGCGAGTCTCACCGAGCAGGACCTCGACCGGGAGGTGGCGTTCGCCGACCGGAGGATGACGCTCCGCGACATGCTGTGGGGCGCGATCCTGATGCACCTGGTCCATCACCGGGGGCAGCTCTCGCTGATGTGCCGGCTGGCGGGCGGCACGCCGCCGGGGATCTACGGGCCGAACCGGGAGGAGATGGCGGCGATGCGGGAGAAGATGCAGACGGCGAAGGTGTAGGGCGGCGGCCGAGCCGGCGGGCCAGCGTCGGCGCTACGTGTCCCCTCGGGTCCGCGGCGCCGACGGTGAGGTGAACAGCGAGGGGCGCGCCGCGAGCCGGGGTCATCTTCCGGCCGTTCCGAATGCAGTACAAGTTGCCCCTTCTGCAATCCTTGCAGTCCAACCTGCGTTTCAAGGTCGTTGAGCCGGCGCACCGAAGCCGCCCAGGCTACTGGATACCCCAAGGTGGCGGGTCATGGCCGAGGGAGAGGGTCATCCCGGCGCGACGGACCCAGCGGGAGTGGGTGGGCGGCCGGGTCGGGCGGTGCGGTTCCATGCTTTGGGCGTGCGGCGAGCGATGGCGTCCGTCCGGGCGAGCGGTATCGGGAAACGAGCGATCTGTCATACCGATAGCACTCCTTTGGGCATGAGTGTATGAAGGAATGGCGAGATA
>CAYYXP010000266.1:0-3531 GCA_964475685.1 uncultured Gemmatimonadaceae bacterium
GCTTCGTGGTCGGGGCCATCCCCGGGGTGGTGTCGGGTGCCACCTGTGATTGCGGCAACCGCGGCACGGCGGTCCTTCTCCTGGGCGCTTTCACCGGTGGGATCGGGGCCGCGATCGGTGCGGTACTGGGAGCGACCAACCATCACGATGTCTGGGAGGTGGTGCCGGTGGCGGCGGCTGCGAGCAACCACCTCGTCGTTGGAGTTACCGCGACCTTCCGGCCGAGGCTCCGATGAGCCCCGAAGTGCGCCGGCTGATCCTGCTCGCGCTCGCGGGCTCCACGCCTGCGTGCGCCACCTGGCGGGCACAGGGTTACGAACCGCGAGTGGTGGTGGAGCGCGAGCACCCAGACCGGCTCCGCCTCACCCGTTCCGACAGCTCTCGAGCGGAACTCCGGCAGCCGCGGGTCGAAGGTGACAGCCTAGTCGGGATTGCCGGGTCAGGACCTCTCGCCGTCCCGCTCGACTCGGTGGCTTATGTCGAGCTGCACCGGCAGAACGCGGCGCTGCTGTACGTGGGTGTGGGTCTGGGGATAGCGGGTGGAATCCTCGCGCTGGTCGCGGCGACCTGGAACGATTAGCCAGTGGTGCGCCTGCCAGGAGTCGGCCCTCACCGACTCGCCAAGTGTGCAGACCAGCTCCTCCGCGTCGTGACGGAGCCCGGGTCCGAGCCGAACGGCAGTGACCCCGGCTGAGCCCGTTGTATATTCCCTCCGCTCGCACCCGGCCCTCCGGCCGCGCTCCCCACTCGAACCCCTCTCCGATACCGTATGGACGACTCGCTCTACTTCAACGAGCATCACCACCAGGTTCGCGAGATGGTCCGCGAGTTTTCCCGAGACCACATTGCGCCAGTCGCACGGGAGCTCGACCGGACCTCCACCTTCCCGTGGGAGAACATCAAGGCCATGGGCGAGCTCGGTCTCCTCGGCGTGCCCTGGTCCGAGGAGCTGGGCGGCGCCGGCATGGACCAGCTCTCCTACTACATCACCATCCACGAGATGGCTAAGGTGGACGCGAGCCACGCCCTCACCATCAGCGCCCACACCAACCTCGGCACGTCACCCATCGTCGAGTTCGGAACGGAGGAGCAGAAGCGGCGCTACGTGCCGCTGCTCGCCTCCGGCAAGGTGCTCGGCGGATTCGGCCTCACCGAGCCGGGCGCCGGCAGCGATGCGGGCGGGACCGCCACCACCGCGGTGGACAAGGGCGATCACTACCTCCTCAACGGCTCCAAGATCTTCATCACCCACGCCGGTGTCGGCGAAATCTTCTCGGTGACGGCCCGGACCGAGCCGGGGCGCGGCAACAAGGGCATCACCAGCTTCATCGTCACCAAGGACACCGTGGACCTCGACCACTGCCGCCGGCTCGGCGTCGGTCACGCGGACGACCTGCCCAAGACGAAGGGCGTGCGCGCGGGCAAGAAGGAAGACAAGATGGGGTGGCGCGCCAGCGATACCCGCGAGCTGATCCTCGAGGACGCCGTCGTTCCCAAGGAAAATCTGCTCGGGCAGGTGGGCCTCGGCTTCGTGAACTTCCTCAAGACGCTCGACGCCGGTCGCATCGGGATCGCGGCTTTGTCTCTCGGCATCGCGGAGGGGGCCTACGAACTGGCGCTGCAGTACGCCGGCTCCCGGAAGCAGTTCGGGAAGGCCATCGGGAGCTTTCAGGGGATCAGCTTCCAGCTGGCCGACATGGCGCTCGAGATCGAGGCGGGCACCCACCTCCTCTACCACGCCGCCTGGCTCAAGCAGAACGGGAAGCCATTCAAGAAGGAGGCGGCCATGGCCAAGTTGTACTGCTCCGAGCTGGCCATGCGAACCACCACCAAGGCGGTCCAGGTCTTCGGCGGCTACGGCTACACGACGGAGTATCCGGTCGAGCGCATGATGCGCGACGCCAAGGTGTGCGAGATCGGGGAAGGGACCAGCGAGGTGCAGCGGATCGTGCTCGCGCGGCACATCCTGGCCGGGCTGATGCCTGCGGAAGACATCGCCGCCAGCTGACCGGAATTGCCCTAAACATCGTCCCTGCATATAATTGCCACACGCGGCGAACCGGGCTCAGCTAGCCGGATTCGCCGCCACCCTCTTCTGCCTCCATTCGCACCGCGGAGCCATTCGCGGCCGAGGTCGAGCAATTTGAAGCGCGAGATCCTGATCAATGGGAGCCAGCGGGAAACCCGCCTGGCGATCCTGGAAGACGAGCGGCTGGTCGAACTGCTCGTGGACCGCCCCGATCACCGGCGGACCGTAGGCGACATCTACCTCGGCCGGGTCGAGGCGGTGCTTCCCGGTATCCAGGCCGCCTTCGTGGACATCGGCTTGGAGAAGAGCGCCTTCCTCCATGCCTCCGACCTGCTCGAGCCGGACGAAGACGAGGAGCCGGACGAGGACGAAGAGGATGTCGAGCCGGCGGCGGAAAGCGCGGAGCCCGGCGAACCTCAGGCACCCGACGATGCCGGGACGGATCGCAAGGTCGGGTGGCGCGGCCGCGACCGCCGGCGCCGCGGACGGAGCAATGGCCCCGCCTCCACCGAGCGGAACGCCGGTGGCGAAACCAGGCAGCGAGAAATCTCCTCCCGCCGTGCTGTTCCCAACATCCAGGACATTCTGAAGAAGGGCCAGACGCTCCCGGTGCAGGTCACCAAGGAGCCGATCAGCACCAAGGGGTGCCGGGTCACCGCGCAGATTTCCCTCCCCGGGCGTTTCCTCGTCTACATGCCGTACGCCTCGAAGGTCGGCGTGAGCCGGAAGATCGAGAGCAGGGAGCAGCGCGCCAAGCTACGCGACATGGTGACGAAGCTGCTGCCCAGGGACGCCGGCGGCGTCATCGTCCGCACCGTGGCCGAGGACGTGACGGAGGACCACTTCCGGCGGGAGATCGACTCGCTGCTGGCGCTCTGGAAGAAGATCAACCGGAAGAAGACCTTCGTCCGGCGGGCGCCCGCGCTGCTCCAGCGGGAGACGAGCCTCACCCGCGGGATCATCCGCGATCTCTTCAGCGACAAGGTGGACGCGCTCCATGTGGACTCGAAGGAGCTGTACAACGAGATCGAGGGCTATCTCAACCAGATCGATCCCGAGCTGATCGGCCGGGTGCACATGTATGCCGAGGCAACCCCGCTCTTCGACAAGTTCGATATCGAGTCCGAGATCCGCGACCTCTTCAAGGCGAGGGTGGAGCTGCCCACGGGAGGGTCTCTGATCATCCAGCCCACTGAGGCGCTCGTCAGCATCGACGTCAACACCGGCCGCTACACCGGCAAGAAGGACCCGGAGAAAACCATCCTCCGGACCAACATCGAGGCCGCGGGGGAGATCGCCCGGCAGATCCGGCTCAGGGACATCGGAGGGATCATCGTCTGCGACTTCATCGACATGGAGACGCGGACGAACCGCGACCAGGTCCTCCAGGAGCTGCGGACCCACCTGGGGAGGGACCGGGCACGCACCAAGGCGCTGGCGGTGTCGGAGCTGGGGCTGGTCGAGATGACCAGGCAGCGGGTGCGACCTTCGCTCTGGCATTC
>CAYYXP010000267.1:0-3677 GCA_964475685.1 uncultured Gemmatimonadaceae bacterium
CTCGCCACCGCGGTTTCCGGGCTGGGCGCTCGACGAGGCTGAGCGATGCGCTGGGTCCGGCTGCTGTTTCGCGTCTTCGGATGGCTGCTCACGCCGTTTCTTGCGTGGGCAGCTTCGTTTTTCGGGGCGGTGGGCGGGGCGCTCATCGCCATGAAGATGCAGGACCCGGTGCGCGGTCTGGCGGTCACCGCGTTGTGCGGAGGGCTGACCGGCTTTGCCGCGTTGATCGTCTGGCTTCGGTACCTTCGCCAGACTCCTGCCGCGCGAGAAGCGCTGGCCGTGACCGAAGACGGCACGCCGGACACCGTCGGCCTCGCGCTGCCCGGCGCCGAATGAAGCGGCAAGCCGCTGCGTTGCTGGCCGCCGCGCTTGCGGCGTGCCGTCCCGGAAGCGGAGAGCGCGCTACGGCCGGGGACACCGCCGTGTCCACGGTGCCCGCGGATTCCCTTGCCGTCGCGGGCCCCGGCGTGGAGATCTGGTTCACTCTCCCGCGTCCCGGCCGGGCACCCGATGGCTCTCCCTGTACCGACCGCGCCATCGAGGTCCGGCGCGGGGGCAGCCGGATTCCGGTGCCGCTGCTCTATACCGGGGAGGCGCCGCGGATCGTCAACGAGAGCACCGCCCGTGCGATCCTCTATACCGATTGCCGTGCGGGAGATGCCTACCTCGTGGACCTCAGGAGCGGACGACCCGCGCGGGCACCCAGATGAAACTCCGGGTCCTGACACTCACGACCTTCCTTGCCGCCGCCGGGGCCGGCGCCGCCGACGCGCAGGACTTCGTCGGCCAGATCGGCCGCTTCTATGACGACGGCGGGTGGACGCTCTATCGGATCGGGATGAGCCGGCCGTTCGTCGGTCCGGTGCAGCTGGCTTTCCATGGCGACTACATGGACCGCTCCGGAGCCGGTGAAGGCGCCTTCGCCGGCGTGGGCCTCGACGTCACCGCGTTTCGCACCGGCCTCCAGGGCCCGTATGCGGTCGCCGGAATCGGCGGAGGGTTGGGCTCCCCCCACTCGACGTCGTTCTCCAGCTTCTGGGGATCGTGGTCGGCGGGCGCCGGGTACGACCTGCTGCCTGCGCGGTTCCTGACCTTCGGCGTCGAGGCGCGATGGCGGGAGATCTCACTCGACAATCGAGGCGGGCTGGAGCTCGCGGCCGGATTCGGCCTTCGGTTGGGCGGCGGGGGCGGTCGCCCGGCACCGTCGCCCCCGCCCGCCGCGTCCCTGGCCCCGGCCACCTCCACCGGAGACCACGGTTCATCCGCGATGGCCGACTCCGTCGTGGAGACGGCCACCGGGATGATGGGACGTCCATACGAGTACGGGGGGACGGGGGAGGATGGCGACGGATTCGACTGCTCGGGGCTGATCCAGTATGCCTACGGACAGCACGGGGTGACGCTGCCGCGGCGGAGCGCCGACCAGGCACGGGAAGGGAAAGAAGTGCCGCAGGACCCGAACGTGCTCCGGCCCGGTGACCTGCTCACCTTCAGCACTTCGGCAGGCCCCGTCACCCATGTCGGGCTCTACATCGGCAACGGGCAGTTCATCCATAGCGCGACCGGCGGCGTCCAGATCAGCCTGCTCAGTCCCGATGATCCGTATGGGGGATGGTGGTACCAGCGGTGGGTGGGGGTGCGCCGGATCCTCGGATCCTGATCCGGCGCACGGGTGCTTCTAGTGGGCGCCCTGGTGGTCGCCGTGGCCGGTGTGGTCCATCGGCATGCCGGCATGCCCCCCGTCATGCATCCCATCCATATGGCCGCCGGTGCCGCGCACCTGGAGTGACGCGAGGTCCTTCTGGTAGGTGGAATCGGACGGCTCGATCGCCGGCCACTTGCCCATGTCGTCGGGGACGAAGAGCCCTACCATGTGGGCCATCGCGCCCTTCACCAGCGTTTCTCCGGTTGGATTGTCGTACTCTCCCACCACGCGATAGCGGTGATCGGCCTTGAGCTTGAGCCCTTCGCCTTTGACGCCGAAGAGTTTCTGGCTCACCTTGCTCACGCGCCCGGCGGAGTCGCGAATGGAGACGACCGATGTGATCAACTTGCCGGTTTCCACGTCCTCCAGCCGGACCCGCACGCCGTAATCGTGCAGATGGCCGCCGACGCCGAGCAGGCGGCCGCTCACCGGGAGCGTAAACTCGTAGGACTTCGTGGACTTGCCCGGGGGGACGTCGAAGGTGTTGCTGCCGCCGACGGTGAGATTCACATCCATGTAGATGGGCATCGAGTTGACCGGGCGCGGGTTCTGGTTCTTCGGCACCCAGAACATGGTGATCTTGAGGAACACCCCCTCGAGATCCTTGCCCGTGTCATTGTGCCAGGCCACGTACATTCCCAGTCGCATGCCAGGCGAAAGCGGCACGCCGATGGTCCGGGGGACGCTCACCTCTTCGTCGGTTTCCGTCCCCGCGCCCATCAGGCGCTCGGCGGCAGGGTAGAGAAGCTGGCGCCGGCTGAAATTCACCATGATCATGTGGTGGAGGACGTGCTTCGGCATCTCCTGGCCGCGCGCATCGACCAGGTCGAACCGGTAGCCCCGGAGCCAGCCATCCACCGGCCACTCGAAGTTCTGGATCGGCGTGTTGTGCGACATGCCGTGATCCATCTTGGGACTGCTCTCCATCGGGGGCATGTGGGGAAGGTCGTACGGCCCGGCGGTGATCGTGATCTCGTGCCTGGTGGAGTCCACCGAGATCGAGACGGACGCCGAGGGGCCGCCAGCGCCGGGACCGGCGGCGAGTGAGGCGGCGAGCGCAGCGTTCCACAACATTGTTGCAACCTCCACGAAGGGGCAGGGGCGTGTTGGTGCGGAACTTCTGAGGAACCCGCGGCAATGTCAAGCATCTACCGGCAGCTGACCGTCGTCGTCTCGCTGGTGGCGTCTCTTCCGTTCGCCGCCGCGGCGCAGCAGCGACTCTTTCCGGACGTTCCGGGTTTCGAGCTTCCCCAGGCGTCGCCACGGGTGCACGGCATGGTCGGTCGCCTGATCTCGGCCCGGGTGGGCGACAGCGAGTTCGGCTCGGGAGCGGAGGCGGAGGTCGGATTGGGCGAAGACTTCCCGGTCCTGGCGCTGCGGCGGGGCCCCCGTCCGATCTCGCTCGGGTTCGGGGCACAAGTGTACGGGCGCTTCAACCTGGCCGACGCGCGGAGCAGCCTGATCAGCACCGACTGGGTGGTCGGCCTGAACACCACCGCCGAGTTGGGGCGATGGTCGTTGACGGCCGAGGTGCTGCACGAGAGCAGCCACCTGGGGGACGAGTACCGCGACCGCTTCGGGACGGCCCGGCTCGACTGGACCCGGGAGGTGGCCTCGGGGTGGGTCAGCTACTCGACGGGTCCGTGGCGATTGACCGGCAGCGCCAGTTACGTGCTGATCGACGAGCTCGACCTGGATCGGCCCGGCGCCGCCTTCGCCGTGGATTACCGGGGTCGGGAGGGGCACCAGGCGCTGGGCGCCGTGGTGAGGCCGGTGGGGGGCGTGTACTTCGATGCTTGGGCGGCCACGGAGTGGCGGGTGAGCACGTCGGCCCGGGTCGGGGTGGCACTCACCGCGCCGCAGGATCGGGAGATCGCGTTCTCGGTGATCGCCCATACCGGGTTGTCCACCCAACGGCAGTTCTTCCGTCGCGAGAGCCGGTACGTCGGGGTCGAGCTGCGGTTCGACCTCT
>CAYYXP010000268.1:0-3523 GCA_964475685.1 uncultured Gemmatimonadaceae bacterium
GTAGGCGGCTATGGCACGGCGCAGGAGCTGCTCACGCTGCGACATCAGGTCTGGAAGTATTCGCCCGACCTGGTCCTCCTCGCCGTGACGACCGGAAACGACATCTCCGATAACTATCGGCCCCTGAAAGCCGATTACGCACCCTATTTCGTCTTTCAGGGCCCCGATCTCGTGCTGGACAGCAGTTTCCTGAGATCGAAGGAGTATCGGAGTAGAGCGGTATGGACGAGGAAGCTGCTGGGTGTGGTGCGGCACTCACGCCTGGTTCAGCTGGTCAATCGTGTGCGCCACCTGCGGGTGAAAGGCGCGCGTCAGCGAGAGAACGCCGCCGGCATTCCGGGGGATGAAGTGGGACTGCGTGACGAGGTCCATCTTCCGCCCGCCACGCCCGAGTGGCGGGAGGCATGGAGGGTCACCGAGGGCCTGCTTGCGCTGATGCGCGATGAATGCCGGAGGAATCACACCCCTTTCGCGATCGTTACCCTGACGAGGGGGATTCAGGTTTCGCCGATCCCTGAGAAGAAGGAGATCTTCCTGCGTCAACTCGGTGCCAGGGACCTCTACTATCCGGAGCGGCGGCTGAACGAGTTCGGCAAGCGCGAGGGCATCGCAGTGTTCAATCTGGCTCCCGCGATGGCGAGGCTGGCCGGGGAGCGTCACGTCTATTTCCACAGCTCCCGCGACGAGCCGGGCGCTGGACACTGGAACGAGGAGGGTCATCGGGTCGCCGGGGAACTCATCGCCCCATGGGTCGCCGGAGGGTTGGCCGACAGCGCGACCATGTCGTCCCATCCCTGATCTGATGTTCATCGAGCTCACCGACCACCTGCGCTGTCCCTCGGATCACGATGAGCGGTTCCTCGTACTCCTTCCCGACCGGATGGAAGGACGCTCGGTTCGCTCGGGGCAGCTGGGCTGCCCGGTATGCGGCCGCGTCTTTCATCTCGCCGACGGGGTGTTCGACGCCGGCGACGCCCCGCCAGCGGGCGGGGAGCAGACCGTCCTCACCGGTGACGCGCTCGAGGCGCTCGCGGGGGTCCACGGACCCGGTGGCTACCTGGTCCTCGCCGGCGCGCCCGCCGCGTTGTCGGAAGAGATCGCCGAGCGCTTCCCCGGCGTGGCGCTGATCGCGGTGAATCCCCCCGCCGGTGTCGCCGACGAGGACCTGATGAGCGTCGTTCGGGCAGGGATGCTTCCCCTCAAGGCCAGATCGATGCGCGGGGTGGTGCTCGGGGCGCCTTTCGGCGAGGACCCCCACTGGGTGGGCGAGGCGGCGCGGGTCGTGCTGCCGGGATTGCGCGTCGTGGGCGAGGGGGGCGACCCCGAGGCCGAGGGGGTAGAACTCATTGCCAGCGCCGGCGGGGTCTGGGTGGCCACACCGCGGCGCTGAGCCCGCCGGTCAGCTCTCGTGCTGGTCGGTGTACAGAGACTCGATCGCCGCGCGGTGGTGCTCTTCGACGATGCGCCGGCGAACCTTGAGGGTGGGAGTCAGCTCGCCGGCCTCGACGCTGAAATCGCGGGGGAGGAGCAGGAACTTCTTCGGCATCTCGAACTGCGCCAGATCGCGCAGAGCCTTTCGCGCTTCCCGCTCCATCTTGTTCTGTACCTCCGGCAGCGTCACCAGCCGCTCCATTCCCGAATCGCCCGACACATGCCTCGCCGCCCACTCTTCGAGCGCCTTCTGTTCTGGAACGAGCAGCATGATGGGGAACGGCCGCCGGTCACCGAGCATGACCGCGTTGGAGATGAACTTGCTGCTCTTCGCGAGGCCTTCGATGGGCTGTGGCGCGATATTCTTCCCGCCCGCGGTGACGATGAGGTCCTTCTTGCGGTCGGTGATGCGGAGGTAGCCGTCGGCATCGATCATCCCGATGTCGCCGGTGTGGAACCACCCCTCGGTATCGATCGCCTCCGCCGTCGCCTCAGGCTTGTTGAAGTAGCCCCGCATGACGTTGGGGCCGCGAGTGATGACCTCCCCATCGGGCGCGATGCGGATCTCCACACCCGGGATGGCCTGGCCGACGGTCCCGAACCTGAGATGGGTCGGCGTATTGACGGTCATGACAGGCGAGGTCTCGGTGAGTCCGTATCCTTCGGCGATCGGGAGGCCCGCGGCGTAGAAGAACCGGGCGATTTCGGGCGAGAGCGGCGCCCCGCCGGAGATGAACAGGCGGATCCGCCCGCCGGTGCGTGCCCGCAACTTGGCGAAGACCAGGCGGTCGGCGAGGGCGCGCTGAAGTCGCAGCCCCGCCGTGATGGGCTCCCCTGAAACCGTGCGGTCGGCCCACTCCTCCCCGACCCGGCGGCTCCACGCGAAGATGGACCGCCGCGGGGCGGAGCTGGTGCGCACGCTCTCGAGCACCCGCTCGAAGATCTTCTCGTAGAGCCGGGGCACCGAGGCCATGACCGTCGGGCGCCGCTCCTGCATGTCCGCCGGGACGGTGTCGAAGCCCTGGGCATAATTGATGATCACACCCGAATGGAACATCGAGTAATGGCCGAACATCCTCTCGAAGATGTGGGAGAGCGGGAGGAACGAGAGGCATTCGTCCTGAGGTGAGAAGTCGAATAGTGCGATTGCCGTCGTCACGTTCGAGGCGATGTTGCCGTGGGTCAGCATCACGCCCTTGGGATCGCCGGTCGTGCCGGAGGTGTAGATCACCGTGGCGAGGTCGCCGGGGCTGGTGGCAAGCGCCTTCGCCCGCCAATCCGGGTTCCGGTCGCGTGCGGCTCTTCCGCGGGCCATCACCTCTTCCAGCTCGAGGCTGGCCCCCGCCTCGACGGACTCGAAGGCGATCACGTGCCGGAGCGCCGGGAGCCGTTCGCGGATGGCGAGGACCTTTTCCATCTGTGCCGGCGTCGAGACCAGGATGGCCACGGCACCGGCGTCGCGGAGGATGTACTCGGTCTGTCTGGCGGGAAGGGTGGGGTAGATCGGGACGCTGGTGCAGCGGGCGGTGAGGCAGGCGTAATCGGCTATGGCCCACTCCGGGCAATTCTCCGAGAGAATCGCCACCCGGTCCCCAGGGCCTACGCCCAGCTCGATCAGCCCGAGGCTCAGGTCCTGGACCCGGTCGGCCAGCTCCCGGTAGCCAATGTCGACCCACCGGCCCTCGTGCTTGGAGCGCATCGCGACGGGGCGGTCCCCGAAGGCATCCACGGCCGCGAAGTAGAGCTCGGTGAGCGTAACTGGCGTGGCGGCCTCCTAGGGGAACAGCACGATGAAGCGCTGGCCCGATCCCGGCACCACCGCTCCTCGGGTGCGCGTCGCTCGCACCGTGACGATGGCCGTGTCCGGGGCGGTGAGGCCGGCGAGTCGCGCCAGGGTGATGGCCGTTATCGTCCCGTCAGCGGCGGTCGTCGCCGTATCTTCGCTCTGTCCGTTGGGGAAAGACACGCTCGGCGTCGTCGTCGCAGGATCGGGAGAGGTCAGCGTGTAGATGACGGGACGCCCCGCGACCGGGCCGGCGGGAGCATAGCTCTCCACCCGCACCGCGAGAGGTGCGGAAGCCTCCACATCCTG
>CAYYXP010000269.1:0-4125 GCA_964475685.1 uncultured Gemmatimonadaceae bacterium
CGATCAGGCGGTCGAGCTCGGCGGGGACCTCAGGCCTGATCGCGCGAACGGCCGGCGCCCCGCTGTTGACGATCGCGAACATCAGGGCTTCCGGGCGCTCCTTGACGAAGGGCCGTTGCCCGGTGGCCATCTCGAACAGCATGGCCCCAAGCGCATAGACGTCGGTGCGGGCATCGTCGGCCTCGCCCAGCAGCTGCTCCGGCGCCATGTACGGCAGCGAGCCGACGATCGTGCCCGACTGTGTTATGCGGCCTGTCGCCTTGCCGCCGGAAAGGAGTACGGCCAGCCCGAAGTCGAGGATCTTCGGCTGCCCGTCGGCGGTCAGCATGATGTTCCCCGGTTTCAGGTCGCGATGGAGAACCCCCTCCCGGTGGGCGTTCTCGAGGGCATCGGCGATGGCGGCGCCCAGCTGGAGGACGGTATCCAGCGGCACCAGGCCCGTCACGAGCCGGGACTCGAGCGTGCCGCCCGGCACCAGCTCCATGACCAGGAACTCGTGCCCATCCTGTGCATCGAAGTCGAAGACGGTGGCGACGCCGGGATGGGAGAGACGGGAGAGCGCCCGCGCCTCGCGGCGAAATCGCTCCCGCGTCGTCGCGTCGCCCAGCGAGCCTCGCAGGAGCATCTTGATGGCGACAAGCCGGTCCAGATTGGCGTCGTGCGCCTTCCAGACCTCGCCCATCCCGCCCTCGCCGATGCGCTCGACGAGGCGGTACCGGCCGAGCACCGTGCCGGGGCCAATCATTTCTCGACGATCTTCCAGTAGGAGTCCTTCCTGATCACCTTGCCGTTGCGAAACTCCAGAAGATCGACGCCGCGCACACGGATTGGCTCGCCTGCCCGGGTGGTGCCGGTGAGCAACCAGGTGGAGACGCCGAGGTTGCCGGCCACCCAGTGCTTGTCATCACCATAGTGGACGTCGGGAATGCCGGCTAACCGCGTGGACAGACCTTCCCGCACGGCCGGCTTACCCACGTATCGGGTGCCCCACGGCTCGTGGCCCCGGGGCATGCACAATTCGCAATCCTCGGAGAAGAACTCCATGATGGCATCGAGATCGTGGGCGTTGAATGCGGCGAGGAACTCCTTCATGGTGCCCAGCACTTGCAGATTGCCCCTCCGCGGGTAGGATCTCCGTATTGCGGTTCGACCTTAAACTACGGCAGGAAAGGTCCCATGCGCCACATTCCGCTCCTCCCGAGGGCCGCGGCGGCGGGCTTGGTTCTGGCGGCCCTCGCGTCACCCGCCGCCGCTCAGACCGGCGTGGTTCCGACTGTCAGCGGCCGCACGTTCACCGCCGGCAGCGCCAAGGTAACCGTCACCGGATCGTTCCAGATAGACCAGGACATACCGATCAACGTCCCGGCCAGCTTCGGGGACGGCGGGATGACCTGGATCCAGTTCGGCGTCTCCGGGGCCGACGCACCCAACGCCCTGATCACCTATCAGCCTGGAGAGATGGGAATCATCACCGGCAAAGGGAAGTTCATAGCCACCGCCGGTGTTATGGCAGGCGAGACACCCCAGTGCTCGGGCAAGTCCGAGGTGACCCGGGCCCTGGTCTCCGGCCACTACACCTGCATCGGAATCGCCTCGTACAACCCGGCGACCGGGAAGATGGGGAAGGTCGATATCGAGGTGACGTTCACAGCCAAGTCGTAGCCGGCCACTCACGGAACCCCATCGAAGAAGGTCACGACCCCGGTTTCCAGCGAGTACTCCGCCCCAACCACCAGGAGCCCGTCCTCCCTGATCAACTGTTCGAGCAGCTCCGAGCCGTGCCGCAGGTGATCCGCGGACGCACGCACATTGGCCCGGACGGCATCGGCTATCAGGGCATCGGGGTCTGCGTCCCGCCGGCCGGAGAGCAACGTTTCCACCGATGGCCGCACCCGGTCCACGATGGAGCGCAGGTGGCGCGATTGACTGGTGGTGCGTCCCAGCACCTCCTCCAGCGTCGCGATGATGGCCCCGCACTGGGAGTGGCCCATGACGACCACGAGTCGGGTGCCAAAGCGTGCCGCGGCGAACTCGACGCTGCCGATCTGCGACGGTGCGACGATGTTGCCGGCAACGCGAATGACGAAGAGGTCGCCCAGGCCCTGGTCGAAGACCAGCTCCGCGGGGACCCGGGAGTCCGAGCAGCCCAGCACGATGGCGAACGGCGCCTGCCCCGCGACCAGGGCCGCGCGACGGGCCTGACCCGAAAGGGCCGGCACCGCCGTCTCACCCGCGACGAATCGCCGGTTTCCGTCGCGAAGACGAGCGAGGGCTTCGGCCGCGGTGACCATCATTCTACAGGTTTAGCACGAGCCGGAGGCCCGCCTCGACCCGCCGCAGCATCGCGACATTCAGTCGGCCGGCCGGCTCCCGCAGGTCGCTTCGGTCGACCGTAATCACCTGGGAGACGTTGGCGACCGAGTCCTTCCGCAAACCGGAGAGGCGCGCCGGCACGAGTACGTTCCCCGGGGCATCCAGCAGGCGGGCATTGGAGCTCAGGACGACCGCGATCACGGTCCGGATGCGGCTTCGATTGAACGCGTCCGCCTGCACGACGAGGAGGGGGCGGCGGAAACCGGGCTCCGATCCGCGGGGCTTGCCCAGGTACCAGGAGGACAGCGGCCAGCCCCTTGCACGCGAGGTCGATCGCCAGCAGACCGCGCCACCTTCTCCGAAGGTCGCCGAGCGCGAGCGTCAGGATTCCGCGCGCTTCGTCAGGTGCCCGGGATCTCATCCGTGATGGTCAGTTGAATGTCTGGACGGCGAAGGCGATCGCGACCAGCGCCAGGACCGTCACGATCTTCCCGAGGGTTCCCATTCGCGCCCCGGCCGCCGCATCGCCCGCCTGCACCCTTCGCTCCAGCCGGTGTGCGTACACCACCGTGATCGTCAGCAGGACGACGGCGGCGAGCTTGACGTGGAATTGCCACGGCAGCGCCGCGAAGCCGCCCCACTTGGAGTAGACCAGCGTCACCCCTGTCACCCACAAGAGGAGAACCCCGATTCGCCCCAGCCGGCTCATCACCGGGGGGAAGCGGCTGAGCACGGCCTTCTCCGGTGGCGCGGCCTTCGCGATGAGGCCGGCCATCACCAGGTTGGCGAACGACACGGAAAGCCCGAGCGCCAACCCGAGGAAGTGCAGAAACAACAGGGCCTGATTCACCCGAAGCATGGAGATGTCTCCTCTACTTGCCGGCCGCCGCCGGCTTCAATTCAACGAGCAGGACGCGAGCCGAGCCGGACCCGATGTATTCGCTCGCGTGCGTGCCCGCCTCGTGCCAGGTCGCCTGGCCGGTCTTTGCGGTCTGCTCCGTGATCTTGCCGTCCGGCGCGGTGAACTTTGTCTTCCCGGACCCGGAGATGCTGTAGCTGATGTAGGCGGGATGCGAATGCATCGCGACCTTCTGGCCGGCAGCGCTGTTGAACTCCAGCACCCGGACGCGCTCGTTTTCCAGCAGCACCGTGAAGTTGTTCGGGGCGGCCTTCACAGCGTCCTGGGCTCGCAGGGCCCCTGGCGCACCGATCAGGGCGAGAGCGAGCGCCACGACTCCTGCCATGGCACGGGTCGAGTCTGGTGAGAGCCTCATGATGACCTCCTTGGGAACGGAAGTGAGAGTGGTTCCAGGAAGACGGATGGAGCCTCGCGCCTTTCGCGGCCTGCCGTCATCAAGATCGCCCCCCCGCCTCGATCAGCCCCGGCCGCCGGCCTGACCCAGGGCGCCAATCTGGTCGGCCAGCTCCCGGGCGAGAACCTGGAGCTCGATGTGCTCCGGGTGGAGCCCACTACTCCCTGGGGAAGTGAGCTCGGCGCGAACCGCTTGAAGGCCTTCGATGGCACGCCGGAGCTTCAGCCGCTCGACACGAACGGCAGCGAGGGGCCCCTGTCCCGCGGAGAGGATGGCCCAGACGTTCGTGCGGAGCGTGTCGACGGAGCGCTTGAGGTCCTCGAGACCCGGTGGGACCCCCGGAGCACGCGCGAGGCGGGCGTCAACCTCGGCGAGCAGGCTGCGAAGCGTGGCGAGTTGTTGGGCGAGTGGCTCGTCTGCCATGGGAAGCCTCCGTCGAAGGATCGCCTTCTCGCGTGCAGTTGCCGCGGAGCCTAGGGCTGCGGCTCTGCCCGGCGCG
>CAYYXP010000270.1:0-20022 GCA_964475685.1 uncultured Gemmatimonadaceae bacterium
CGGACCCACCTGCGTGTGCTCGGCCGCGAGGCGCTGGAGTGGTGGGCAAAGAGGCTCCGCGAATCGCAGGTCGCCAACAGCGGAGTTGGCGAACGCGATGGAAGGCTGGTGCTCGACTTCGAGGATCCCGAAGGACAGCGCCTGTCGCTGGTGGACGACGGCGGCCAGGGCGACCCACCGCGGTCCTGGGACAAGAGTCCGGTGCCCGCCGAGTACGAGGTGCGCGGCCTCGGCCCCATCGTCATGAGCGTCCCCACGCTTGGCCCCACCGACTCGGTGCTCACCCGCGTGGCGAACATGCGTCGCGTTCGCGAGTACGCTTGGGCTGACGACACGCCCCACACCGTACACGTCTACGAGATGGGGAAAGGCGGACCCCACGCCGAGCTGCACGTGGTGGTCGAGCCCGGGCTGGGGCAGGCGAGGCTCGGCGCGGGCGGGGTGCACCACGTCGCCTTCCGGACCCCGACGGTGGAGGAGTACCACGCGTGGGCGGACCGGCTGAACACCCTGGGAGTGCCGAACAGCGGGGAGGTGGACCGCTACTACTTCCGGAGCCTCTACTTCCGGGAGCCCAACGGCGTCCTGTTCGAGATCGCCACCGACGGCCCCGGCTTTGCCGTGGACGAGGACCCGGCCAACCTCGGCGACCACGTGGCGCTGCCGCCTTTCCTGGAGCCGCGCCGGGCGGCGATTCTGGCGGGGCTCGAGCCCATCGAGTAGCGGGGCCCGCTAGGGCCGGTGCCTTTGCCGGCGCGCCTCCTCGTGCGGCACGGCGAAGTCGTCCTCGGTGGGCGGACGGATGAAGAGATCGAAGGCGAGGAAGAGCGTCTTGGAGTAGGGGAAGAAGAAGATGGGGAAGATCACCATGAGGATGGCCGTGGTAATCTGAAAGACGCCCCAGGGCGGGGACGGCCAGGTCAACCAGAGGAACCCCGGTACCCATACGCTGAAAACCGTCTCGACCGCCATCAGGTTGAAGAAGTAGGCGCCGAGCCAGTATCCCTGCTCCCCCCGCTCGAAGCCGAGGCCGCAGACGGGGCAGTTGGGCACCAGGCGGGACCAGGTCACGAAGACCGGTCCGCCTCCGCAGTGGGGGCAGCGCAGGTGCAGCGCGCGCAGCACAGCCTTCATGCGAGTCGCTCCTCGATCCAGCCCGCCACGTCCGCAAGCACCTGCCCTCGCCCCATGTCCGCAAAGAGCGCGTGATAGGCACCGGGATACACGATGAGCCGCGTACTGGTGGAGGGCGCCCGCGAAGCGACGCTGCGGCTGCCTGCCGGTGGCACCATGCGGTCGTCGGAGCCGTGCAGAACGAGCAATGGGAGCGTGAACACCGCCGCTCGCTCCTGCACCCGCTCGATGGCGGCTGTGACCTCGGTGGAGAGCCGCGCCGTGGCCCGCCGGTGGAAGAGGGGGTCGGAGAGGATCTGCTCGATGACCGCGGGGTCCCGGGCGAGTCCCGAGAGGTCCATCCCCGTCTCCAGGGAAAACCGGGGCCACACCCGCGACAGCATCTGTCCCAACACCATCAGCGGAGCGGGAACGCCCAGCTCCCCAAGCGGCGCCGAGACCGCGATCACCCCATGCAGGCCGGCGGGGCGCATGAGGGCGTACTCCAGGGCGATGAGCCCGCCGAGACTGTTGCCGATCAGAATGAGGGGGCGCCCAGGGTCGTCGTGTTCGGCGAGGGTGATGAACCGGGCGAGATCCTCCCGGTAGTCCTCCCACGCGCTCACGTGTCCACGCGTTCCCTCGGAGCGCCCGTTGCCGCGCAGGTCGAAGCTCTGCACCGCCAGATCACGCCCGACCAGGCACTCGACGAGAGTGGGATAGAGACCGGAGTGGTCGCCGAGGCCGTGGAGGTTGACCACGACGGCGCGGGGAGTGCCGGGCGGGCGCCACGACTGGCGGTAGAGCCCGAGTCCGCCGCGTCCCGCGAACCGGCCCTCCGCGTGGGTGATGGTCCCGCTCACGATCAGATGGGGAGGTCGTCCCGGATCAGGACGAGAATGGCCGCCTGGGGTACGACGAGATATTTCTTTTCCTCGAAGGTGATCTCCACTGACGCCTTGCGGAAGAAGATGGCGTGGTCACCGATCTTGGCCTGCATCCCTTTGCCGCGCACCTCCGTGGTGCCGACCTTCCACGGCTCTTCGTCGAGGGTGCTCAGATCGGCCACCGGCGTGCCCGGGCCGGTGGCGACGATGAGCCCAGTCTGCACCTGCTGGGAGTCGATCGCGGTGGCGGGGAGATAGAGGCCCACCCGGGTGCGGTCGTCTCCGTCCTCGGGGGCGATGAGCACCCGGTCGCCGACGACCAGCAGCTGTCTGGGAGGGAATTCCATTGTCTACCGCTCGACCCCGTTTCCGGATTGATGGATAGTGACGAGCTCGGTGATGCGAACCCGCCGAGTGGCTGTGGGAAGCCTGAGGCTGACTTCGTCCCCCACCCGGCCGTTGGACAGCGCCCGTCCCAGCGGCGAGGCCAGCGAGATGTGCCCGGCATCGAAGTCCATCATCTCGGCCAGGACCACCATGTAGGTGTCGGTGTCGTTGGTTTCCAGGTCCAGTACCGTGACCCGGGAGCCGAGTCCGACCCGGTCGCTTGGAGCCTCGGTGTTGGCGAGTTGGCTCAACTGGCTGAGCCTCTGGTGCAGCTGGCCCAGCCGGGCCTGGACGAACTGCTGCCGCTCCAGGGCGCTCTTGTACTCGGAGTTCTCCCGCAGGTCACCCAGCTCGACGGCCTGGGCGATGGCCTGGGGGAGGAGGATGTTGAGCTCATGGCTGAGCTGGTCGATCTCCCGACTCAGCTTTTCCCGCATTTCACGAATCATGGTTCTGCCAGACGGAAAAAATAAAGGATCAGCCTGGAGTGGATCTCCCCAGGCAGCGGAAAGATGGGGTAACATATCACCGGCGCGGCGACGGCGGATAGTAGCAATGGCTAAGATATGTGATGGGACCATGTTACATGGTGTATGCTACCGAATTTCGGTTGCTTGGGATCGGGATGGGACACCGCAGTCCGGCGGCAGGCGGCAGTCCACGGATCAACAGGTGGGGACCAGAGGGATCAGTGACGGATACCAGATGGAGGTGGGACCGGAGCGGCGAATCGTGAGCGGCCGTTCGGCGGAGTGGACAGATGGGAAATAGCAGCAGATTCGTCGGGCAAACTTCCTTGACGACTGACGCTTAAACCCGTAGAATGCTGCGGCCTTTCCCGTGGTTCGTGGGTTGATCCTCGCCAACAGGACGGCAGAGTGATGCTACTGAGGACCGCCGCTATCCGGCGTGTGCGCCGGCTGGCTCCGTTGTTCTGCGTGGTGGCCCTGGTGTTGGTCGGCTGCACGCCCGATCACTATTCGCAGACTGCGCTCCGGCCGCTCTCCGATTTCGGCCGGATCGGCGACGACATCCAGACGACCACGTTCAAGTGGGCCCTGCTGGTGTTCGTCCTGGTCGAAGGCGCGCTGCTGTACGCGATCTTCCGGTTCCGGGGCAAGCCCAGTGACCCGGAGCCGACGCAGACTCACGGCAACACCACGATCGAGATCGTGTGGACGGTCATTCCGGCGCTCATCCTGGCGGCCATCGCGGTGCCGACGGTGCGGGGCATCTTCCAGACCAGCGCCACCCCGGCGGCCGATGCCCTCGAGGTGCAGGTGATCGGGCACCAGTGGTGGTGGGAGTTCCGCTACCCCGCGCTCAATCTCACCACCGCCAACGAACTGCACATCCCTGTCGGCCAGACGGTCTCGCTCAAGATGCGCACGGCCGACGTGGTCCACAGCTTCTGGCCTCCCCGCTTTGCCGGCAAGCGGGACGTCTTCCCGAACAGGGAGACGCGGCTCTGGTTCAAGGCGGATTCCGCGGGGAGTTACTCGGGCCAGTGCGCGGAGTTCTGCGGGATACAGCACGCCCGGATGGCATTTCATGTGCAGGCCCAGTCCCCCGAGGAGTTCCAGGCGTGGGCCGCGCACATGCAGACGCTGCGGGCCGCGCCGGCCGCCGCCGCCGCGGCAACCACGGACTCGGTGCAGACGGCGAGCGCGGGTGCCACCGTGCAGGCGGAGGCCCCAGGCCCCGGCGACCCGCAGCACGCCGCTGGTGAAAAGCTTTTCCAGGCGAAGGGATGCGTGGCATGCCACTCGCTCAACGCCTATGACGCCCCCAAGGGCCTGATCGGCCCCAACCTGGCCAACGTGGGCGCCCGCTCGCACCTCGGCGCCGGCACCGTCAAGAACACCGATGAGAACCTCGCCCGCTGGATCGAGAATCCGCAGCTGATCAAGCAGGGCGTGCTGATGCCGAACCTCGGGGTCAAGCCCGAGGAAGCCAAGGCGCTCGCGGCCTACCTTCGCGCTCACCAATAACAGGGGTCGTATGGCAACCTCCGCACTCGACCAGCAACGCGCGCCCGCGGCCGCCGACCACGGTGAGAAGACCGGCCTGTGGAGCTGGCTGACCACGGTCGACCACAAGCGCATCGGCATTCTCTACGGCGCCACCGCCTTCGTGTTCTTCCTGATGGGCGGCATCGAGGCTCTACTGCTGCGAATCCAGCTCGGCACGGCGGACAACACCTTCCTGGCGCCGGACACGTTCAATCAGCTGTTCACCATGCACGGCACGACCATGATCTTCCTCGCGATCATGCCGCTCAGTGCCATGTTCTTCAATTTCATGATCCCGCTGCAGATCGGAGCGCGGGACGTCGCGTTCCCCCGGCTCAACGCCTTCAGCTATTGGGTGTTCCTCGCGGGCGGCCTGCTCCTCAACTCGAGCTTCCTGTTCGGCCTCGCGCCGGACCAGGGGTGGTATGGCTACGCCAACCTCACCTCGAGGCAATACTCCCCCGGCCTGAACGTGGATTTCTGGGTGCTCGGCCTCCAGATCCTCGGCATCGCGTCCCTTGCCGCGGCGGTGAACTTCTTCGTCACCATTCTGAACATGCGGGCGCCGGGCATGACGCTGATGCGGATGCCGATGTTCGTCTGGATGAGCTTCATCACCCAGGTGCTCCTGCTGCTCGCCTTCCCGGTGATCACTGTCGCCCTCGTCATGCTCATGTTCGACCGCAACTTCGGCACCCACTTCTTCGTGCCGTCGGGCGGCGGCGACCCGCTGCTGTGGCAACACCTGTTCTGGGTCTTCGGGCACCCGGAGGTGTACATCCTGGTTCTCCCGGCCTTCGGCATCATCTCGGAGGTGCTGCCGGTGTTCTCGCGGAAGCCGCTCTTCGGCTACGCCGCGATGGTGTTCTCCGGGGTGTTCATCGCCTTCCTCGGCTTCGGGGTGTGGAGCCACCACATGTTCACGACGGGCATGGGCCCGATCGCGGACACCTTCTTCGCGCTCACCACGATGCTCAGCGCTGTGCCGACCGGCGTGAAGGTTTTCAACTGGCTGGGCACGATCTGGGGCGGCTCGATCCAGTACCGGGTCCCGATGTACTTCGCGCTCGGGTTCATCGCGATGTTCGTGATCGGCGGCCTGTCGGGAGTGATGCACTCGTCTCCGCCGGCCGACCTCCAGCAGAACGACACCTATTTCGTCGTGGCCCACTTCCACTACGTGCTGTTCGGCGGGAGCATCTTCGGCCTCACGGCGGGGGCGTACTACTGGTGGCCCAAGATGTCCGGGCGGATGCTGGACGAGACGCTGGGCAAGGTGCACTTCTGGCTCATGCTCATCGGCTTCAACCTGACGTTCTTCCCGATGCACATCCTGGGGCTCAACGGCATGCCGCGCCGGGTCTATACCTATCCCGCGGGGCTCGGCTTCGAGACCCTCAACCAGCTCGAGACTGTAGGCGCGTTCATTCTGGCGCTCTCGTTCCTCGTCTTCCTCGTCAACATCATCCGGACGGCGCGAGGCCCCCGCAACGCGCCGGCCGATCCGTGGAACGGCGCCACCCTGGAGTGGGCAATCCCCTCGCCGCCGCAGGAATGGAACTTCGCCGAGATCCCGGTGGTCCACGGCCGCGATGCCCTATGGGAGCTCAAGCGTGAGCGGGGCGGCCCGCTGCCGGAGCCGCCGCGGGTCAGCGGGAAGGGCATCCACATGCCCAATCCGTCGTACTGGCCGCTCGTCTCGGGCCTCGGCGTGCTAGTGGCGATCGGCGGGGTTCTCGCCTTCCCCGCCTATGGGCCATGGGTGAGCATCGCGGGAGGCATCCTACTGTTTTACGGGGTGTTCAAGTGGGCGTTCGAGCCGGCGGGTTGACCAGCCATTAGCCATTAGCCTTCAGCCAGGATTTAGCCTTGACCGAGCACGCTGCCCATCTGGAAACCTCGACCGGCCTCGACAACAGGAAGCTGGCCATCTGGACCTTCATCGGGTCCGAATGCCTCTTCTTCGCGACGCTGATCTCGAACTACCTCGTCCAGAAACAGACTTGGCTCACCGGCCCGGGTCCCTTCCCGCACGATGCCTGGACGTCGCCCGCGGGGAAGGCGTTCGAGCCGATCATCGAGATCCCGCTCGTCACCGTCGGCACGGCGCTCCTGCTGTTCAGCTCGCTCTTCGTGGTGCTGGCGTTGAGCGCCGCGCAGCACGGCAATCGCAAGGGACTGCTGTTCTGGCTCGGGGCGACGCTGTTCTGCGGCTTCTTCTTCGTCGGCATGCAGGTGTACGAGTTCACCCATTTCGTGCACAATGGGCTCACGCTCCACACCAACCTCTTCGGCGCCAGCTTCTTCACCCTGACCGGCTTCCACGGCACTCACGTGACCCTGGGCGTGATCTGGCTGCTCACGCTCTGGATCGAGGCCTTCCGCGGCAAGGTCCCTCCGGCCAAGGCGCTCAACCTGGAACTGGCCGCGCTGTACTGGCACTTCGTGGACGTGGTCTGGGTCGTGATCTTCCCCGTCGTCTATCTGATCAAGTGAGGTCGCCAGACATGGACGCCCACGCGACACACCCCGAACCCGAGCATGCGCACCCGACCGCGTCGGTCTACGTCAAGGTCGGCCTGGTTCTCTTCGTCCTCACGGCTCTCGAGGTCGGATTGTACGAGATCACCTACGGCGGGCATGCCGGGCCGTCGAGCGCTTCGATTGAGCCCTTCTTCGTGCCGCTCCTCCTGCTGATGTCGGCGGCCAAGTTCGCGCTGGTGGCGATGTTCTACATGCATCTCAAGCAGGATCACCGTCTCTTCAGCGGGGTGTTCGTCTTCCCGCTCATCATCGCCGTGGTCGTCATCTTCGCCTTGATCGTCCTCTCGGCGTATCACTTCGCGTTCGCGAAATCGGGCGGGTGATGCTGCTGCCGTTCGTGCCGTTGCTGGACGATCGGCCCCGACCCGCCATCCCGTACGAGTTGAGTTGGGCGCTGCACCCCAGCGTGATCATAGGCACCGGGCTTCTCGGTGCCTTGTACTTTTGGGGAATCGGCCCGCTACGGCGCCGCAGAGCGCTGGGGCCGCCCGCCACGCCGTGGCAGATCGCGTCCTTTTCCGCCGCCCTCGTCGTGCTGCTGTTCGCGCTCAACGGTCCGATGCACGACCTGAGCGACTATTACCTCTTCTCGGTCCACATGGTGCAGCACCTGTTGCTGACCCTCCTGTTCCCTCCGTTGCTGATCGCCGGAACGCCGGGGTGGCTGCTGAGTCCCATCCTCAGCCGCCCGCCCATCCTCCGGGTGGCCCGGGTACTGACCTATCCCGTGGTGGCCGCCGGGCTGTACACCGTCACCATCGCTGCCTGGCACGTTGCGCCCGCCTACGACCTGATGATGCGAGACCACGAGGTGCACATCGCCACGCACATCATGTTCATGGTGGCGGCCACGATCATGTGGTGGCCGGTCATGAGCCCCTCGCCCGAGCTGCCCCCGTTGTCGCCGGGGCTCGCGATTCTCTACCTCTTCCTGGTAGGGATCCCGATGCAGCTGGTGGCGGCGATGATCACGCTGGCCGACGAGGTCCTCTATCCGTGGTATTCGTCGGCGCCGAGGATGTGGGGACTCTCACCGCTCGACGACCAGCGGCTGGGCGGACTGCTGATGTGGGTGCCGGGCAACCTGTGGATGTTCCTGGCCATCGGCATCGTGTTCTTCAGGTGGGCCAGGAAAAGCGAGTGACGGCGGGCACCCGCCGGTCGGGAGGGCGGTGAGGAGCAGAGTTCGACGGTCGCTCTTGTCCAAGCTCCCGCGATTAGCGCACGTGGACCAGGACCGTGCTTGTCGGTGGAGGCGCCGGCGGAGGCGGTGAGTCGGGTGGCGGGGGCGGCCCGGGCGGTGGCGGGAGCGGCCCGAACTTGAGTGCCAGCTCGCCCGCGGCGGCGGGCGTGTACTCGAAGTCGTAGATCTCCCCCGGTTCGAACACCAGCACCGCCTCGCGCGATACGGCCTGCGACGGCGGCAGCGGGTAGCCGTCCTTCGCCACCGGGCGCCAGCTGACGGGCGCCTCACCGGCGTTCAGCGAGACCTGAAGCGGTATGTCGCCGGCCAGATTGAACAGCCGGAATCGATAGCGCGTGCCGGCCCTGAGATCCATCGCCTCGGGCTGGGTCTTGCCGTTCATGACGAAGCTGGGGAATGGGCCGACGACCGGATTGGTCACGGTGCCGGCGGTGCCGAAGAACAGGATCTTGTCCGTTTCCGGATCGAAGCGCTGCCCCGGTTCCAGCACGATGATCGGTCCGTACAACCCGCTGCCCATCTGCATCGCTTCGTTGAAGTGCGAGTGGTACATGAACGAACCGGCGCGCGGCGGTGTCCAGCGCACCGTGAGCGAGTCGTGCGGAGCGATGGAGGGAAGAATGTTCTTCCCCGATCCGCTCCACCCCGGCACCCCGTCCGGATAGCTCTCGAGCTCGATGCCGTGCCAGTGCACCGCGGCGTGCTCGTTCGACTGGTTGACGATCGTGACCGCGACGCGCTTGGCCCGTTCGAGGAGGAGCGTCGGCCCCGGCACGGGCAGTGCCTCGGGGTCTGCGGCGTCAGGCGTGCCATCCATGACGAACGACATGCCGGGCTGTGACCCGTAGACGTTGGGCTTCTCGCGCTGGACGATCCGGATGGCCCGCGGCGTCCCGGGGGGCTCCGTGCTGGTACCCTTCGGCGCAACGCTGATCCCCATGACCAGCCCGAACATTTTGTGCGGCCGGTCGGACATGTGGTGGTCGAGCATCGAGGCGTCCAGCGCGCCGTTTTCGGTATCCAGAGCGACGAGGTTCGAGAGGTGCAGGGCGTAATGGCAGTGATAGATCCAGTTTCCCGGCCGCGCCGCGGCCCAGGACAGCGACATGGTGCCGAATGGCTGGAGAACTTCCGTCACGGCCATGCGGCGCTGATCGGGCGTGTAGAGCGAGTCCGTCCCGCCGTTCCCCTTCGAGTCCATCCGGAAATAGAAGCCGTGGAGGTGCATCGGGTGATCGAGCTCGGTGAGGTTGACGACCCGCCAGTGGACCGAGTCGCCCTGCGCGTAGTTCAGCCGCTCGGTATGCGGCCAGGACAGGCCGTTGATGGCCATGGTGCAGCGGCTCAGGCCCGACGGGCTCGCCAGCTCGATCGCGCACCACCAGGAGATGGCGAAAATCCGGTCGTCCGCCTTGCGCGGGGCGTTCGGCGGGTCGACGACGATGACGCCGTGGAGTTGCATGTCCTCGACCAGCCGCAAGCCGATCGGGTCGGTGCCGCGCTTGGCGTAGTAGAAGTAGGTCCCCGGCGCGGTGGCCTTGAACTGCACAGGCACCGTCCCATTCACCGGGATCAGGACGGAGTCCGGCGGCCCCCCGGTCCTGGCCAAGCCGTAGACGGTGAGGGGCCTGTCGAGCCGGTTACGGACCGTCGCGTGGATCTCGGTGCCCAGCGGTACGCGGATGAGCGGTCCTGGTGTCGAGAGCCGCTTGCCCGCCTCGGCGAACGCCGCGACATCGAGCGCTCGGCCACTGTCGCCATCGGGCCGCCAGACTCCCGTGCGCGCCTCGATGGCAACGGTCAGCACGCCCTTCTTGAGTGTCCCGGCGGATCGGCGGTTGTCGTTGGGAGCGATGCCGTCGGCGGCCGGCGTGGCACCAGCGGCGAGAGAGCCCAGAAACGCGAGGGCGGCATACGTGGTCCATCTCGTCATCACGGGCCTCGTGCGGAAGAATTCAACAATCACCAAGGGCCTTGAACTCAGCGCCGCGCGGCGAGAACCAGGCAGGCCCACCCGGAGAGGAAAGCCACTCCCCCCAGCGGCGTGATGGCGCCGAGCCACCGCACCCCGGTCAGCGCGAGCAGGTACAAACTCCCCGAGAAGAGCAGAGTCCCCGCCACGAACAGCCCGCCGGCCACGTTCGTCCAGGTCCCGGGCCAGCGGGTCACTGCCCAGGCGACGGCGATCAACCCCAACGCATGATACATCTGGTATCGCGCCGCGGTCTCGAACACCGTGAGGAACTCGGGAGCGAGCCTCGCCCGGAGGGCGTGGGTGCCGAACGCCCCCGCGGCGACCGAAAGAAAAGCCGAGCCGGCGCCGAGCCCGAAGTAGGTCCGGTCCACCGCTATCTCGCCGCGGCCAGCTCGGCGGATGACGCAGCCTTGTCGGCCCAGCCGCCGAGCGCCGCCAACGCCAGGATGAACACGATGTCGCTTACGGCGATGGCCGTGGTACTGGGCGGCGGTGGACCGAGGATGGACGCGGCCCAGGTGCCGGAGAGGATCAGCAACACGATCACGAGCCGGACGGGGCGAACCGGATGCCGGCGCGACCGCAGCGCCACATACACGCCCGCCCCGGCGGCGAGGGCGAGAAGCTCGAAGGCGACGCTGAGCCCGAAGTGGTTCCACAAGCCGAGCCCGAGCTTGGGCGAGTCGTTGCCGACGAGCGGTAGGTCGGGCAGGTGGACCAGCGCGTCCAGCAGGTAGTGGGAGACGACCGCCAGGCCGATCAACGCGGACGCCTGCCAGTGTCGTGTGGTATCCCGGGTGGGCCATGAATAGTAGATGATGGCTGCCGCCGCGCCCCATCCGATCATGCCGGCGAGGCTGTGCGAGATGGGGTAGTCGAAGAACTGGAGCCTGAGGAAAGGATTGTCATCTGGCAGGATGCGGACCTGTTCCCATCCGAGCAGGAGGAAGCAGCCCCACAGCAGATCGGCGAGCTGGGCGGCGAGGAAGAGGCTGCCCAGGGAGATCTTGGGCTGGGCCCGCTTCATCGCGAGCGCGATGCCGTAGTGTCCGAGGAACATGCGGTCAGGGCCTCCCGCCGAAGAGCCACGAACCCCCGTCCACCACGAAGATGGCGCCGGTGATCCATTCGCCGGCTGGGCTCGCGAGATAGGTGACCATCTGGCCGACGTCGTCCGGCGTGCCCCAGCGGCCCAGGGGAATACTGCGCATGGCTTCGTCCATGCGGAAGAGGTCGGGGGCCTTCGCGTCGGGCGGCGTGAAGGCGCGCCGCACACCTTCGGTGGGGATGGGGCCGGGCGCCACGGTGTTGACGGTGATGCGGTCGGGGGCCCACTCGAGCGCCAGCGTCCGCGTGAGCGCATCCACCCCCGCCTTGGCGGCGGTGGCGTGCGCCATCTGTGGCCAGCCCCTGTAGTGCAGCGTCATCGAGATGGACACGATGCGCCCGCCTCCCTGCGCCTTCATGACCGGATACACCGCCTGCGAGCAGTAGAAGGTGCCGTAGAGGTCGGTTTCGACCACGGCGCGCCACGCATTGGGCGAGAGGGTGGCGGAGGGAGCGTAGAAGTTCCCGGCGGCGTTGTTCACCAGGATGTCGAGTCGGCCGTGATCGGCCGTGACCCGCTCCACCATCCGGGCCACAGCCTCCGGCTCGCGCACGTTGGTCTCCACGGTGGTCACCGTCGCCCCGCCCGCGCGCAGGCGGGCCGCGGCGTCCGCCAGGTGCTCCGGCTTCCGGCTCGCGATGGCCACGGTTGCGCCCGCGGCGGCGAGCGCCGATGCAATGCCGAGCCCGATGCCGGTGCCGCCGCCGGTGATCACCGCGACCTTGCCGGCGAGAAGATCGGAGCGGAAAACGCTATCGGGCAAGGAAGGCCTCCAGCCGGCGGCGGAACTCCGGCCCCTGAAGCGCTCGGAGCTGCGCCGCTCCCTCGGTGGCCAGTGCCTGCTCGAGAGCGCCAAGCTCGCTCGCGCGAACCAGGCGCTTGATGGCCCGGATGCTCGCCGGCGCGCCGCCAAGGATCTTCTCCGCCATCGCCCGCACCCCCTCGTCGAGACCGGCGTCGTCTGTCACCTCGTCCACCAGCCCGATGGCGTGGGCCCGGGCGGCGTCCACTGTCTCCCCAACCATCAGGAGGCGAAGCGCCGGGCCCACCCCCACCAGGCGGGGGAGAGTGAACGTCGAGCCGCCGTCCGGCACCAGTCCCATGCCGGCGAAGGCGGAGGTGAACGTCGCGCCGGCGCCGGCAATGCGAAGATCACAGGCCACCGCGAGGTCGAGCCCGAAGCCGGCGGCGGTTCCCCGGACGACCGCGAGCACCGGCACCGGGCAGTGGACGATCGCGAGCACCGCCGACTGGAAGTCGGCCAGGCCTCTCTGGAGATCGTGGGCGGTGGCGCCGCCCTCCAGCGATCGCAGCCAGTGCAGGTCCAGACCCGCGCAGAAGTGACCGCCGGCCCCCGCCAGGATGACGAGCTCGGCGTCTCCGGATTCCCCGACCCGATCGAGTTGAGCAGCGAGCTCTCGCGCCAAATCGGGTGTCAAGGCGTTGCGGCGCCGGGGACGATTCAGGGTGAGGTGGCGCACCGCGCCGTCGCTGCGGGAGAGTAGCTCGTCGGACATGCGCCGGCTCGACGGTAGAGGCCGAGGGTGGAGGAGGCTATGCGCCGGCGGGCGCCGCCATCCCCATCACGTTGAAGCCGTTGTCCACGTAGATCACGCTCCCGGTGATGGCGCGGGCGAGCGGACTGCACAGGAAAGCCGCGGTCGAGCCCACGTCGCTGGCCTCGATGGGCTTTGGAATAGGGGAGTTGGCGGCGGCGTAGTCGATCATCATGTCGATGAATCCGATCGCGGAGGCGGCCCGTGAGGCCCATGGACCGGCCGAGATCGCGTTGACCCGCACTCCCCACCGGCGGCCTGCCTCGTAGGCGAGCGTCCTGGTGTCCGCCTCGAGCGCCGCCTTGGCCGAAGACATTCCGCCGCCGTATCCCGGAATGACCCGCTCGCCGGCGAGGTAGGTCAGCGAGAGGAACGCCCCGTGCGGGCGCATGAGCGGCGAGAGGTGGCGCACGAGCGAGACGTTGCTGTAGGCGCTGACCCCCACCGCGGCGAGGTAGCCTTGGCGGCTGGTATCCACCAGCGGCGACCTGACCTCGGGCGCGTTCGCCAGGCTGTGCACCACGATGTCGAGGCCCTGCTCCCCGAAGTCCTCCCTGATCCGGCTCGTCATCCCCGCGATCGAGAAGTCTCCCTGGTCCTTGTAGCGCTTGTTGTCGCGGATATCGGAAGGAGCGTCGGCGAGGGTGTCGAACGCCGCGTCGAGAGGATAGATACGCGCGAATTCCAGCGACTTCCCGTTGGAGAGCCGGGATGACTCCGCCAGCTTGCCGCGCTCGATCAGCTTCGTGAAGATGCCCAGCGCCGGCGGCCAGCTTCCCACGCAGATCGAGGCGCCCGCCTCGGCGAGGGCCTTAGCGATGGCGAATCCGAAGCCGCCGTCATCCGAGACGCCGGCCACGAGCGCGCGCTTTCCGGTGAGATCGATGGCGAGCATGCGGGAACACCCTCGAGAATGGTGGCGGGGAATATAGCCGCGCCACGCCGCACGAGCGCCTACTCGGCGCGAAGGACCTGGAGCGGCGGATGCCGGAGCACGTCGCCGCTGTTGAGCAGTCCCACCACGACCGTCAGGCCGACCACCCCCGCGACGAGGCCTGCCAGGGGGAGAGGATCCGGAACAAAGTCGCCCTCGAAGAGATACCTCGCCAGCGCCCATGCCGCGGCGAGCGCCAGGGCGACGGCCGCGGCTGCCGCCATCAGCCCGAGGGAAAGGTATTCCGCGAGCAGGACGCGAAGGATCTGTCCCCGGGTGGCGCCGAGGGTGCGGAGCAGCGCCCCTTCGCGGACGCGCTGGAAGCGGCTGGTGGCGAGCGCGCCGACGAGCACCAGCGTGCCGGTGCCCAGGGTGAAGAGTGCCATGAACCGGATGGCGAGCACCACGCGTGAGATCAATCCCTCGAGCGTCTCCTGCAGCGACGAGAGGTCCAGCGTGGTGACGTTGGGGAACCGCTCCGCCAGGCGGCGCTGAAACTCTCCGCGGTCGGCGGGGCGCTCGACGCGGGTGAGGGTCACGAGCGTCCGCGGCGCCTCCTCGAGGAGGCCGGGAGCGAAGACGACGAAGAAATTGGGCTCGAAGCGGGCCCAGTCCACCTCGCGCAGGCTGGTCACGCGGGTGCGGACCGGCACACCCTGCACGTCCCATACGACCGAGTCGCCGACCCCGACGCCGAGCTCCTTCGCCAGGCCGGACTCGACCGAGATCTCTCCCCGCGAACCGGGGCCTTGCCACCACGACCCCTCCACGATCCGCTCGGAAGAAACCAGCGTGTCCCGGTAGGTCGAGCGGTATTCACGGCGGAAGGCCCAGGCGCCGTGAGGCTCGTCACCGCCGGTGGCGCTGTCCGCCAGCATCACGGCCACCGGCCGTCCCTTCACCGACTGGAGCCGCATCGGCACGATGGGCACGGGGCCGGCGGCGCGAAGGCCCGCGGAGGACAACATCTCCTCGATCGCCGGGTGCTGGTCCGGCTGGATGTCGAACAGGACGAGATTGGGCCGGGCCGGACCGCCGGTGATCCGGAGCGTTCTGAGGAGATTGGCCTGTACGAGCAGGAGGGTGCCGAGGAGGAAGGCGCCGAAGCCGACGGCGAGCACCACCGTCGCGGTCTGGTTGGCGGGGCGCTGAAGGTTGGCGAGCCCTTGCCGCCAGACGTAGGGCCAACGCGACGGGGCCCACTTCCGCGCAGCCGCGGCCAGGCACCATGCGGCGCCCCAGAGAACGAAGAGCGCCACGGCGATGCCGCCCGTGAAGATGGCGCCCTGCCGCCAGCTTCCCGCCCGCCACGCGGCCAGCGCCATGATGGACCCGAGGAGCACGACTCCGGCTGCAACCCGCCACCAGTCGAGGCCCCGGGGCGCATCGCTCTCGTAGGCGCGACGGAGCGCCGCGAGCGGGGGCACCCGCCGGAGCGAGAGTAACGGGACCGCGGCAAAGAGCAGAGACACCAGGACGCCGACCGCGATCCCGAGCGCGATCGCGGAGCCGGAGATCTCCGCCTGCACGTCCACCGGAAGCAGGCCGGCGAGAAGCGCCGGGAGCGCCCGCTGAGCCGCCAGCCCCCCGGCCGCGCCGATGATGCTGCCGGCGAGCCCCATCGCGGCCGCCTCCAGGGTGTACACCGCGAGCACGCTTGGCGCGCTGGCACCGAGGCAGCGCAGTACCGCCACCGTCTCCCACCGCTGCCGGATGAACACCACGACGGCGCTCGCCACGCCGATCCCGCCCAGAAGGAGAGCGATGAACGCAACGAGACCGAGATAGCGGGTGAGGCGGGAGAGCGACTCGTTGAGATTGTTCTGGTCTTCCGAGACCGTTCTGATCCGCGCCCGCTCGGCGGCGAGGGTGGCGCGATGCCGGTCGGCCAGAGCCTGCGCCGCCCGGCCCGGGGGCAACTCGAGGAATGCCTCGTACTCCGCTCTGGAGCCGAACCCGAGCAGACGGGTCTCGCCGAGGTGGGCGGCCGGGATGAAGATCCTGGGGCCGAAGGCGCTTCGGAACCCGGTGCTCCCCGGCGCACTCACGATCGTTCCCGAGATCTCGAAGCGCGCCTCGCCGAGCGCGAGGGTGTCGCCCGCGTGGGCGCTGAGCGCGGTGAGGAGCGAAGGCTCCACCACGACGCGCATGCCGTCGTGGAGGCCGGCCCATGCCGCCCGCGGGCTAGTGACGATCGCGCCGTAGAAGGGGTACCCCGGCTCGACCGCCTCGACCTGCACCAGTCTGGTACCGCTGGTGCGCGGCGCGTAGGCCATTCCGGAGAAGCTGGTCACCCGGGCGATCCGCGCGCCTGCCGCGAGGGTATCGAGCACGGCCGCTGCCCGAGCGGTCAGCGGCCGCCGGCTCGAAACGACAAGGTCCGCGCCGAGGAGCGACTGCGCCTGCCGCCGCACCGAGTCGCGCACGTTGTCGGTGAAGGAGTCGATCGCGACCAGGGCCGCAACACCGATCGCGATGGAGCCGGTGAGGGGCAGCAGGCGGCGAGGGGCCGCGCGAAGCTCCCGTGCGGCCATGCGCAGCACGAAGCCGGGCGCCGTCACGCCGCGGTGTCGCCGACGAGCCGGCCGCCGGCCAGGCGGACGGTGCGCCGTGCCCGGCCGGCGAGATCGAGGTCGTGAGTTACGAGCACGAGGGTCGTGCGGAGGTCCCGATTCAGTTCGCTCATCAGGTTGATGATCGTGGCGCCGGTGACGGCGTCGAGATTGCCGGTCGGCTCGTCGGCGAACAACACCCGCGGCCGGGTGCTGAACGCCCTCGCCAACGCCACGCGCTGCTGCTCGCCGCCGGAAAGCTGGGCCGGGTAGTGGCCGCCGCGGTCGCCGAGGCCGACGCGCTCGAGCAGCTCGGTGGCGCGCGCGGCGGAACGCTCCCCGCGCAACTCGAGCGGAACCTGCACGTTCTCGAGCGCGGTCAGCGTGGGTATGAGCTGGAACGATTGGAAGACGAAACCGACCTTCTCGGCACGGAGTCGGGCCCGCCGGTCTTCGTCGAGTGCTCCGAGCTCCTCGCCGTCGAGGTGGACGGTGCCGCTGGTTGGACGGTCGAGCCCGGCAAGGAGGCCGAGCAGAGTGGTCTTGCCGCTCCCCGAAGGTCCGAGAACGGCGACGAAGGCGCCAGGCTCCACGTCGAGCGTGATATTGTTCAGCACGGTGAGCGGACGCCCGCCGGACGGATACGTTTTCGTGAGAGAGGCGCAGCGCAACATGCGGTCAATGATAAGCGGGCGCGGGTGGGTCGCCCTCGCCCTCGGGGCGTTTGCGGCGTGCGGGCGGGAGACGGAGAAGCCCTCCGCGCCACCCGAGGCGCCCCGGGACGGCCGCGCGCGAGTCGTCTTCCTCGGGACCAGCCTCACCGCGGGGTACGGCCTGGATGCCTCCGAGGCGTACCCCGCGCTCATTCAGCGGAAGATCGATGCCGCCGGTCTGCTCTACGAGGCCGGCAACGCCGGCGTGAGCGGAGAAACTTCGGCGGGAGCGCTCCGCCGGGTGGACTGGATCCTGAAGGATGCCCCGGCTGTGCTCGTCATCGAGACCGGTGGGAATGACGGGTTGCGGGGCCAGAACGCGGACTCGCTCGAAGCCAACATCCAGGCCATCGTCGACCGCGCCAACACCCTCGCGCCCAGGCCGCGGATTGTCCTCGTGGGGATGCGCATGCTCTCCAACTACGGGGCCGATTACATCCGGCGTTTCGAGGATGTCTATCCGAGGCTCGCCAGGCGGAACCGCCTTCCCTTGGTTCCGTTTCTTCTCGAGGGGGTCGCCGGCGTGGACTCACTCAATCAGCCGGATCAGGTCCACCCGACGGCCGCGGGCCAGCGGCTGATCGCGGAAACGGTGTGGCGGACGCTGAAGCCGGTGCTCGAGTCGGACGCGTCGGAGCGTCACCGGTGAGGAAGGGCGAGGATCTCCGCGATCGCGGCGACGGCGGTGTCGATCTCTCCGGCGGTGTTGTAGTAGTGGGGTGAGAGCCGGAGCGCCGAGGCGGCGCCCTTGGCATCCATGTCGATCACGGCGTCCGAGCGCTCCGGCGAGCTGGTGTTGATTCCCCTCTCACGGAGCGCCAGCTTGATTTCCGCGCCGTCGCGGCCGCCAGGCTGCACGGTGACGATCGCGCACAGCTCCGCGCCGCGATCGAGCACTCGGACCCCAGGAACCTCGGCGAGTTTCCCCCGGGCATAGCTCGCGAGCGCGCGCGCCCGGTCTCTGGCCGTCTCGAGGCCCACGTCCATGGCATAGCGGGCTGCCGCGCCCAGGCCCAGGACGAGGGCGTAGGACATCTCCCACGACTCGAAGCGCCGGGCGTCGGGAGTCAGCTCGAATGCGTCGGGGTTGGTCCAGGTGGCTCCGTGCATGTCCACGAGCACGGGATGGGCCCCGCCGGCGAGCGCCCGGTCGGAGACGAAGAGGATGCCGACACCGCGTGGGCCGCGGAGGAATTTCCTGCCGGTTGCGGCGAGATAGTCGCAGCGCAGGCGGGCGACCGAGATCGGCATCTGGCCGATCGCCTGGCAGGCGTCCACAAGGTACGGAATCTCCGCCTCGGCGCAGATATCACCGACCGACTCCGCCGGCTGCACCAGCCCCGAGTTGGTGGGCACCCAGCTCAGCGAAACCAGCGTGGGCCGGCGGCGGGCCACCATCGAGCGCACCGCGTCGGGGTCGATGCCGCCTTCGGGGGTGTCGGGGGCCCTGACAACCTCCACCCCTCGGCGCCGGGCGAGGGAGAGGTACATGATCTGGTTTGAGGCATAGTCACACCGGCTGGTCAGGATGCTGTCGCCGGGGGTGAAATCGAACGCCTCGAGGGCCTGGGCAAAGGCCAGGGTGGAGTTCTGGGTGAAGGCGATGTTGCGCCCGTTGGTGCCCAGGAGCCTTCCGACGTCCCGGTAGGCGCCGCGAATCTCCCCGGATTTCGCGTCGAATGCTTCATAGCCGCCGAGCTCGTCCTCAAGCCGGAGGTAGGCCGTCACCGCCTGGTGGACCGGCTTGGGGGTCAGCGCGGCGCCGGCGTTGTTGAGGTGGATCCGGGAGGCGCATCCAGGCGTATCCTGCCGCCACCGATCGATCATCTTGCCGCCACCTTGGCGTCAGTTGCCGGGTTCGGGGGTGAAATCCAGCCCTGGAGCTGCTCGATCCCCCTTTGCCAGTGGGTCGCGAAGAGTCGAAGCGCCCCTGCACGATCTCCCTCCCGTAGCGCTCCGAGAATCTTCTGGTGGGGCAGGGTCGAGAGCGCGACACGGGAGGAGTCGCGAAGAAACGCGGCGAGGTAGCGTCGGGAGACTTGGCGCAGGTTGGCGATCAGTTTGAGGAGGCGGCCGTTGGGACACCGCTCCAGCAGCACCTGATGCCACTCGTCCTCCAGGTCCACGCACCGGCTCGCGTCACCCCGGGTGTGCTCCAGGCGCCGGTCAATGTCCGCCAGCCGCTCGAGTTGCTCCGCCGGGAAGTCCGGTGTGAGCTCCAGGGCCAGCGACTCGAGGGCCCCGAGGACCTGCCCGGTTTCGCCGATCTCGCCGGCATCGAGAGGCGGCACCCGGAACCCCTTGCCCATGTCGGCGTCGAGGACGCCGTCCCGGGCCAGGCGAATGAGGGCCTCCCGGACGGGGGTTCGGCTGACTCCCAGGGTGAGGGCGAGGGCTCCATCGCTTAGGCGGGTTCCGGGGGCGGGGTCGTCGCGGTGGATGCGGTCGAGGATTTGGCGGTAAACCTCGTCCCTGAGCGGGGTTCTGGTGATCATTGTAGGCTCTCGCATAAAGAATATTGTATACGTTATTCTGGATGCAGTCGCGACGCAAGTGCGCCAACCCCGCCGACCACGGCTCAGGGAACTGGAACCCCTGGCACCCGGATGGACATAGTCCCGAAGCCAGCGCCGGGGCGGCTGGCGTAGCGAAGGTCGATCATGTGCACCAGCGTCGAGCCGTCTGGGACCGCCTCGGTCTCGAATACCGGGAAGCGGGCCCACAACAGAAAGCGGCGCCCGGCCTCGGTCTCGCTCGCCGTTGCCACTGCGGGGTTCGCCGAGCGCCAGCGGGGGTAGCTCCGCACCGACGTCGGGTCGAGGTGCGGGCTCCGGAACCAGCGGAACTCCACCACCCGATACACACCCCCTTGGGCCGCGACGACGTTTCGCACCATCGGCGTGAGCGGCGCCGGGCCCGCCATCAATGCCTCGACGCGCTGGCCCGTCATCTCCATCAGCTCTCGCGCCGCGAGCCAGCGGGCCATCCACCCCGCCAGCGCCATCGCGATGACGTAACCGCCCGCTATCAGCAGCGC
>CAYYXP010000271.1:0-3208 GCA_964475685.1 uncultured Gemmatimonadaceae bacterium
TCCTGCAGCACCACGTCCACCTGCAGCTCCGGGGCGTCCGCCTCGTGCACCTTGAGCCAGAGCTGCTTGTGGCACTGCCAGCCGGCCACGAAACGGGATTTCGAGAGGTTGGGAGGCATGGTGGAAATGTAGAGGACTGAAGCCCGCGCGGGTGGCACGAATCACCGGGGGAGCCCATCAACGCGCATCAGAGCAGCTTCTTGAATCCCTCGATTGTGAGCCCGGCATCGCGTACAATCCCGCCCATCGTGAAGGCGTTGACCGGATCGTGTCGTGGGATCGTGAGGATTCGGACGCCGTCAGTCATGACGATGTGCTTGCCTTGCCGGACGACACCGAAACCCGCCTTCTCAAGGGCCCGGACTGCATCGAGATGATTGATGCCTGGCAGTCTCGGCACGGTCAGACCGCGACGTCGATTTCCTGCACCTCCGTACCAGCCAACTCCTCCGCGACGGAGAGGTACTCACGGATCGCATCCCGGATGTTCTCGATGGCTTCCTGCTCCGTCGCTCCCTGGGACCAGCAGCCTGGAAGCCCGGGCACGGACATGCTGTAACCGTCCTCTGAGCGGTGTAGCGCGACCTTGTACTTCATCGGAGCCCTCCCCTGAACAGGTTCACTACGTAATCTACCGCGACAACCTGGGGACAACGATGACCGATTCACCGCTCATCATCATCGAACTAACGCACACCCGCTACGCACCCTACGTGAGCTGTCTTCACTCACGCTCGCGCGCAGGGGCAGCACCGAGGTAGGAGGAGTGGACATAGCCGAGCGTCCTTCCATCGGCCACGACGCGATACCACCCGGCTCTCAGGGAGTCCACCCGCACCGCTTCACCGGGGCTCAGAACCCTGACCGTGGGAGCGCCGGTACCGCGCCTCCCTCGAACGTTGACCCACGTGGTGGCATAGCGCTGCAACTGTTGGCCGGCGGGAGTCGGCGCCACCAACAGGGCTGGCACGATCGGGGGAGGGCCTTCGCGTGTCGAGTCGGGTGCTTCCGAGCCCGGCCGCAATGTGATTGGCGGTGCCGTATCAACCGGTGCCATCAGAGGCTCTGCCGGCGACTCTGTGACCGGACCAGACGCGGCCCGATAGCGGACTACCACGACCATCGCGGCCACAGCCACCAGGGCGCCGGCGACTACCAGCACCGGCCGGCGCCTGTGGACGCGCGGTCCCGAAACCGGATGCAGGAAGAGTTGGGTCGGGAAGCCGTGACCGCAGCGAGGGCATCGGGTCGCGACACTCAGCGCCCTCTGGCCGCACTCCGGGCACTCGATGTAGGACATGGCGGTCCTGCTACGGTGTCGGCTGGTACTTGTCCAGCCACGTGAGGGTCTCCTGGATCAACCGGGTGCGGGCCACGAAGTGGCTCCCCTCCTCAACAACGTGCCTCTTCTGGTCGGGTGGTGTGCCGAGCAGGCGAAACATGGGCTCCTGCGAGGTCTCGACCGGAAAGAAGAAGTCGTACTTGCCGTTGAGCATAAGGGTCGGAATCCGGATTCGGGGCAGGAAATTGACCGGGTCCACCTCCGGCCGCGCCTGTTGAAAATCGAGCCCGGCCACGTAGAGCACGCTCGACCTGATCCTCGGCTCCACCGCGGGCATTACCCCACCCATCGCTCCACCCCAGCTGACGCCGTAGTACGCCAGGTGCCCGGTGCTGACCTCGGGGCGGGTCTCGAGGTAGTCGATGCCCCGGCGGAGGTCTTTCGCCCACATGAGGACGTGGTCCCGATAGAAGTTCGAGGTATCCTGCACGTCAGTGAACAACGAGTCGCTTCGCTGGTAGGTGCCCTTGTACACCGGGTAGAGGACTGCGCGGCCGCTCTTGATGACGAAATCGATGCTGCGCCACTGGAGATTCTGCGGTGCACGGTCGCGGATCGCGTTCGAGCCGGGAAAGTAGACGACTGTCGGGTATGGCCTCCCGCCGCGCTTGGGAAGGTAGAGATACACCAGGAGGCTGTCGCCCGCGTAGGACGCCTTCATCCGCACAAGCTCGCGGACCCAATCTCCTTCGTCCACAGTCTCCAGCACCTTCGCGTCCAGCGGGGTCCGGTCGTAATCGTACATCCGGCGGTAGACGGCGAACTCGGTGTCCGGGATCGGACGCTCCTTGAGGAAGTCGCGGAACGCTCGGTGGAGCGGTTGTCCGGCGAGCGTCAGATTGGAGTCCACGGTCAGGTACCCGACCAGCCGGAACCCATTGGTCGGCGAGCGGTCGAACGGCGGTTGGGTGTAGGCGTCCGTGAACTGGTAGGGCTGATCGTTCCATCCGCCGCCGAGGATGAATCGACCGGTCCCGCCGGCATTCAGGCACCATTCGCGGACGTTGCCGGCCATATCGTAGGTCCCATATGCACTGATGGCGAGGGTGGTGCCGACAGGCACCGCTCCGTGGCCGGAGAAATTGCTCAGCGGGACGATCGAGGCGCTGTGGTAGACGCCGGCGGCGTGGTTCCAGTGGGCGACAGTCGGCAGCGACTTCCCCGCGAACCTGGCGAACGCGGCCGCCTCGTACCAGCTCACGCCGCCGACCGGGTGGTCGTTCTGCCCGGCCGGGTACTCGCCGGCTTCCCACGTGGACGGCCCAGGACGTCCGGTGCGGTCGGTCATCAGCGCGATGGCCTGGTCCCAGGGCATCTCCCGGCCGTCCTTGACGAAGGGATGCTCCCACAGCTCCCGGCGCCGGTACCCCCCACTGTCCACGAAGGCCTTGAACTCGCGATTGGTCACCTCGTAACGATCCATGAGGTAGTCGCCCAGCCGGATCACCTTGATGTGCTGGAACCCCGGGTAGAACACGTCGAGTTCGCCGCCGGCGACTCGGACCATCTCCCGCGGGAGTGCGGTGTCCGGGTCAATGCGAATGGTGTCCGAGGGAAACCCGAAAGCTCCCATGACTCGCTCGACCGTCCGTTTGCCCGGGGCTTCGATCCGAAATCGTGAGACTGCGATTGACATGATGATACTGTCCAGCGGCGTCTTCCCGAGCATTACCCAGGTGGACTCGGGCGCGGCGTATTCCTTCCGCCAAACAGCCGCCCCCGGCGGATCGGTGCGCAGGTTCACTCGTCGCGCGAACTTCGGTCGCAAAACCCTGAACAGGGAGTCGCCGGGGTTCGCTGCCTCGACTCGGCGGGCCAGCGCGTAGGCAGAGTCCCACTGGCCGCGTTCCCCCAAGGCGACGAGCT
>CAYYXP010000272.1:0-4093 GCA_964475685.1 uncultured Gemmatimonadaceae bacterium
CGAGGACGTCGGCGACACCTGGAACAACCCGGTCGAGAACTGGGAATACGCCAACAACGCGGGCGACTACTACCGGGCCTATGGTGACGACCGGGCGACCGGCGGCCCGGCGGCCTACACCGGCTGGGGCAGCTCGTACCGCAACGACCAGCTCGCGACCGGCAGCCCGACCAAGTACTGGGACGACTACGGCCGGGAGATCAAGCTCAAGGTCACCAGCCCGCACGACACGCCGTCGCCGTCGTTCTTCCAGCCCTGGGTCATCCCGGGCACGGGGCCGGGCGCGTCGAACTATAGGCAGAACATCTGGTCGTGCAGCCAAGCCGAGATCACTCTCACCCAGGACTACACCGACTACTCCACCGACCCGGAGCTCAGCAAGCCGGGCAACATGGTCGGGCCGACGTTCCAGGGCATGGACAGCCTGATCGCTCAGGACCCCGACGCCTGCTGGGCCGACATCCCGGACCCGAATCACACCGGCTGGACCAGGGGCGAGGTGCGGAAGCTGGTGGGGGGGGTTGGGGGCTCCTGCACCGGCGCGTACCCCGGCTGGGAGGGGAGCCCCCGGGTCATCACGGTGCCGCTGTTCGACCCGGCGCAGATCCAGCCCGGCCGGACGTCGCTCAGGTTCAACAATCTCGGGGTCTTCTTCATTCAGGCACAGAATCAAAGAAAGGACCCGGTCACCGCCAACTTCCTGTATTTCGCCAAGGGGACCGGTGAGCCGGGCGGGGGTGGGGCCCTGATCAAGAAGCTCCGATTGGTGGAGTAGAGTGGATATACTGACCTCATGACCGACCGGAGCCTGCGTGCCGCACTGATATCCACCGACGAGGCGTTCCGCGACCAGCTGCGCGAGCTGCTGGCCGACGGGGAACTCGGTGTGTCGCTTCGCCTCGAGATTCCGGAGCGGTTCGCCGCCTACGGCGAGGAGCAGGTGCACGCGCTCCGGCAGCTCAATCCCGAGCTGGTCGTCATAGATCTCGAGGACGATCCCGAGCTCGGCGTCAAGTTCACCCAGTTCCTAACCAATTCCAATCCGGCCTGGCGCATCGTGGCGGTGGGACCGTTGCTGGGCCCCGAGCTGCTGCTTGCGGCGATGCGCGCTGGCGTCGCCGATTATCTGACCAAGCCGGTCACCGCCCAGGGCCTCCGCGAGGCGTTCGCGCGGGTCTCGCACTCGCTCGGGCTCACCGCGGCCAAGCAGAAGAGCCACGGCCAGATGGTCACCTTCTTCAGCCCGAAGGGCGGCTCAGGCGTCACCAGCGTCGCGACCAACATCGCGGTCGTGCTCCACCGCCTGACCGGCAAACGTACCCTGCTGGTGGACCTGGATCTGGAGCTCGGCGAGGTCGCCCTGCTGCTTGGCGTGCAGCCCCGGTTCAACTTCGTGGACATGGTACAGAACTTCCACCGGATGGACGCCGGGCTGCTGGCCTCGTACATCGAGCAGCACGACTCGGGCGTCCATCTACTGTCGGCGCCGTTCCATCCTGAGCGAGCCGAGGTCGTGAGCGGCGAGGAGATCCGGCGGATCCTGCACTTCCTCCGCCAGCATTACGAGTACGTGATCGTGGACACCCCGAAGTCGTTCTCGCCGGGCACGCTCGCGGCGTTCGACCAGTCTGACCTCGTGTGCCTGGTGACCAACGTGGATCTGCCGTCGTTGCGCAACATCCAGCGCGGCCTGCCCATGCTCAAGCGGGTGCTGCCGCGCGGGGAGGAGCAGATTCGGCTGATCGTCAACCGCTACCAGGCGAACAACGACATCTCACTCGAGGACGTGGAGCGCACCATCGGACTCAAGGTGTACGGGACGATCAGCAACGATTACGAGGCCGTGATCTCCGCGATCAACACCGGGAAGCCGATCGTCCTGAACGGTAAATCGGCCTACTCGCGCGATCTCAAGGCGCTCGGGGCTCGGCTTGGCGGGGTCACCGGGGATGTCGGGAGGAACGGACGGTCGGGCGGCGTAGTCCAACGCCTCTTCAGCAAGGTGCGGCGCAAGCCGAAGGAGATCGGGTCATGAGCGAGCCGACCAAACCGCAGCCCACCAAGCTTCCCTGGCAGGTGCCCGCGCCCGACGAAAACGGCGCGGTACCGCCGCGGCCGGAAGCGGCGGGTACCGCGCCTCCCCCATCGGTCCAGCCGCTGTTCCAGGCCATCAAGGGGCGGGTCCACCGCAAGCTCATCGAGCGACTCAACCTCTCGAACCTGGACAAGCTGACGCGGGACCAGGTCGTCGAGACCATCCGCAAGGTGGTCCATGATCTGCTCTCGCAGGAGTCGGCGCCGCTCAACTTCGAGGAGCGCGAGGAGTTGGTCAAACAGGTCCTCGACGAGATCTTCGGGCTCGGGCCGCTGGAGCCGCTGGTGCAGGATCCCTCGGTCTCCGACATCCTGGTGAACACGTTCAAGCAGGTGTACATCGAGCGCAACGGCCGGCTGGAGCGGACCGATGTCCGGTTCCAGGACGACCGCCACCTCCTGCAGGTCATCGACCGGATCGTCTCGGCGGTCGGGCGCCGGATCGACGACTCGTCGCCGATGGTGGACGCGCGCCTGCCCGACGGCTCGCGCGTCAACGCGATCATCAAGCCGCTCGCGCTCGACGGTCCGCACCTCTCGATCCGGAAATTCAGGCGCGACGCGTTGTCCGGCGAGGACCTGCTCCGCACCGAGAGCCTCACCAAGCCGATGCTCGAGCTCCTCCAGGGCATCGTGAAGGCCCGGCTCAACATCCTGATCTCGGGCGGCACCGGCGCCGGCAAGACCACGCTGCTGAATATCCTCTCGTCGTTCATTCCGCCGACCGAGCGGATCGTCACGATCGAGGATTCCGCCGAGCTCCAGCTCCGCCAGCCGCACGTGGTACGCCTGGAGACGCGCCCCGCCAACATCGAGGGCGAAGGCGAGGTCTCCCAGCGCCTCCTCCTGGTGAACGCGCTTCGCATGCGGCCCGACCGGATCATCATGGGCGAGGTGCGTGGTGGAGAGGCGGTGGACATGCTGCAGGCGATGAACACCGGCCACGACGGCTCGATCACCACTTTGCATGCCAACTCGCCGCGCGACGCGCTCAGCCGCCTCGAGACGATGATCGCGATGGCCAGCCTCGACCTGCCTGAACGGGGTATGCGCCAGCAGATCGCGAGCGCCATCCAGGTGGTGATCCAGGTGGGCCGTCTCTCCGACGGCGCGCGCAAGGTCGTCCAGGTCTCCGAGATCGTCGGGATGGAGGGCGACGTCATTACCATGCAGGAAATCTTCCTGTTCGAGCGCATGGGCATGGACGGTGACAAGGTCCTCGGGCGCTTCCGCGCCACCGGCATCCGTCCCCGGTTCTCCGACCGGCTCAAGGTGTTCGGCGTCGATCTGTCGTCGGTGCTCTTCTCGAATCTGGAGACGCCGGCCCCCGGCGGGCGCGGACGATGGTAGGTCTTCCGCTCAACACCTGGCTCCAGGCGGGGCTGATCTTCGTCGCGGTGGCCCTGGGGGCGGTCTCACTGGCGCTCCTGCTTGAGTGGGTGCAGGAGCGGGGCCGGCATCGCAAGGTGATCGACCAGCTGCGGAGCTTCGATCAGATGCTCACCGAGGGGGGCAGCGGCCTGTTCCGCGGGTCCGGTGCCGGCGCCCCGCCGTGGATGCAGGCCATCGCGGCCCGCACGCCCGCCTTTGCCGACCTCCAGCTGATTCTGCAGCAGGCCGGCGCCAGCTGGACGGTGGAAGTCTTCGTACTGTTCTCTGTCGGGCTCGCGGTCGCGTTCGGGCTGTGCGCTCTGCTGGCCACCCGCATCATGGCGCTGGCGGCCCTCGCGGCGTTCCTCGGTGGCGTGCTGCCCTACGTCGTCATCAGGCGGCGCCGGGACAAGCGGTTCAGCGCCTTCGAGGCCGGGCTTCCCGAAGCGATCGACCTGCTCGGGCGGGCCATCCGCGCCGGGCACCCCCTGTCATCCGGCATGCAGATGGTGGCGGACGAAACCCAGGAGCCGATCTCGAGCGAGTTCCGCCGCACCTTCGAGGAGCAGCGCTTCGGGCTGCCGTTCGACGATGCCATCACCGCGCTCGCCGACCGGATCACCCTGAC
>CAYYXP010000273.1:0-36479 GCA_964475685.1 uncultured Gemmatimonadaceae bacterium
GGGGCCGCGGGCCAAAATTGACCCTGGGGACGCCACAGGGGTAGATTCCCGGCCTATGAGTCAGATTACCGTCGAAAAGACCGCCGAGGACCCCGCCTCGAAGTCGCTGCGCGTCACCGTCCCGGTGGACCGCGTGCAGGAGGCCGAGGCCAAGGCGGTCAGGTACTACGCCCAGCGGGCCCGGCTTCCGGGCTTCCGCCAGGGCAAGGCCCCCGAGGCCGTGGTCCGGAAGCGATTCGGCGACGCCATCCGGCAATCGGTGCTCGAAGAGATCATCCGGGAGAGCTGGGAAACGGCCAAGTCCAGCGAGTCGCTCAAGCCCATCACCGACCCCTCCATCCGCAACCTCAAGTTCGAAACCGGTAGCCCCGTCGAGTTCGACATGCTGGTCGAGGTGCGGCCCGAGATCTCGCTGGTGCGGGCCGGCGGCTTCCGCGTCACCCGGACGGTGGCCGCCGTCCCCGACAGCGCGGTGGAGGATGAGCTTGGGCGCTTGCGGGACCAGAAGTCGGCGTGGATTCCGGTGGAGGGCGCCAGGCCGTCGCCGGGCCAGATGGTCCGGGTGGATGTGGCGCCCATCGCGGACGGCTCGCCGGGCGCGTCCCAGCCGTACGATCTGGTGCTGGGGCAGAACCAGGCGATCCCCGACCTCGAGGAGCGGATCATGACGCTCCTGCCCGGCGAGGGCGCCGACGCCGAAGTGACGTTTCCCGACGATCATCCCGACGAGTCGAGGCGCGGCCAGACCCGCAAGGTCCGGGTGACGCTGCACGAGGTGAAGCGCCAGGAGCTGCCGGCGCTCGACGACGCCTTTGCCCGCGAGGTGGGAGATTTCGACGGGGTCGAGGCCCTGCGGGGCGCCGTCCGTCGCGACCTCGAGCACCAAGCGGCGCGGGAGGCCGATGGCCAGGTGCGCCAGGCGCTTCTCAACCAGATCATCGAAGCCAACAGCGTCCCCGCTCCCGAGTCGCTGGTGCACCGCATGATGCACGGCTACGCGGAGATGTACCGCATTCCGGAGGAGCAGTTGCGGCAGTTCGAGCAGCAGTTCCACCCGGTGGCCGAGGCCCAGGTGCGGCGCGAGCTGGTGCTGGACGCCGTGGTCGAGGCCAACGGCCTCCGCGCCACCGAGTCGGAGCTGGACGAGCGGATCGGCAGGCTGGCCGAGGCGCGCGGCATTCCCGCGGGCCAGCTCTACGGCTCCCTGCAGAAGGCCAATCGCCTCCCCGAGCTCGAGCGCTCGATCACGGAGGAGAAGGCGTTCGCATTCCTGCTGCAGCAGTCTACAGTCGAGGAGGCCGGAACTTGACGATGTCCACTCTCTATCCGCCGTACATCATCGAGCGCTCCAGCCGGGGCGAGCGCACCTACGACATCTTCTCGCGGCTCCTGATGGACCGGATCGTGTTCATGGGCGCGCCGATCAACGACGACGTCGCCAACATCATCATCGCCCAGCTGCTCTTTCTCGAGGCCGACAACCCCGACAAGGACATCTATCTCTACATCAACTCGCCGGGCGGGACAGTGTCCGCGGGGATGGCCATCTACGACACGATGCAGCACCTGCGGGCGCCGGTGAACACCATCTGCATGGGGATGGCCGCCTCGATGGGGTCGTTCCTCCTCGCGGCCGGCACCAAGGGCAAGCGCAGCGCCCTGCCCCACTCCCGCATCATGATCCACCAGCCATCGGGCGGGACCCAGGGCACGGCGTCCGACATCGAGATCCAGGCGCGGGAGATCCTCTACCTCCGCGCCAAGATGAACGCCCTCTACGCCCAGCACACCGGCCAGCCGATCGAGACGATCGAGCGCGACATGGACCGCGACCGCTTCATGAGCGCGGAGGAGGCGCAGGCCTACGGGCTGATCGACATCGTCTTCACGCCCCGGGCGGCCATCGTGCCGCAGACGGACGGCAAGAAGGAGACTTGACGCCCCGGGCGCCGGGACCCACCTTTCCGGCACCCCTCACCTCCATCGCGACCTGGATTGATGTCCAACGACAAGCACCTCCGCTGCTCCTTTTGCGGCAAATCGAAGGACTCCGTCCGGAAGTTCATCTCCGGGCCATCGGTCTACATTTGCAACGAGTGTATCACACTCTGCAATGAGATCCTGGCGGAGGACGAGGAGCGCGATGTTGCGGACAGCATTACCCAGGTCCCGACCCCCGCGGAAATCAAGGACGTCCTCGACCAGTACGTGATCGGTCAGGAACGCGCCAAGCGCACCCTTGCCGTCGCCGTCTACAACCACTACAAGCGCATCAACGCCTCGAACGGCCGGGACACCGACGTCGAGCTGGACAAGTCCAACATCCTGCTCCTCGGCCCCACCGGCGTCGGCAAGACCCTCCTCGCCCAGACCCTCGCCCGCACCCTGGATGTCCCCTTCACTATCGCCGACGCCACCACCCTCACCGAGGCAGGGTACGTGGGCGAGGACGTGGAGAACATCCTGGTGCGCCTGCTCCAGGCCGGCGAGTTCAACGTCGCCGAGTGCGAGCGGGGCATCGTCTACATCGACGAGATCGACAAGATCGCGCGGAAGTCGGAGAACCCCAGCATCACCCGCGACGTGTCGGGCGAAGGGGTGCAGCAGGCGCTTCTCAAGATTCTCGAGGGCACTATCGCCTCGGTGCCGCCACAGGGCGGGCGGAAGCACCCGCAGCAGGAGTACATCCAGATCAACACCAAGGACATCCTGTTCGTCTGCGGCGGGGCGTTCGATGGGCTGGAGAAGATCATCGAGGCGCGCACCGGCCGGCAGCAGATCGGCTTCAGCGCCACCGCCAGGGCGCAGGCCGGCTCGGTGGACGCCAAGAACCCGTACGCCGAGGTCGAGCCCGACGACCTGCTGCGGTTCGGCCTGATCCCCGAGCTGGTGGGACGCCTGCCGGTGGTGGTGTCGCTGGAGGCGCTCGACGAGGACTCGCTCATGCGCATCCTGGTCGAGCCCAAGAACGCGCTCACCAAGCAGTACAAGAAGCTCTTCGAGCTCGAGGACGTGGGTCTCACCTTCGACCCGGATTCCCTCCGCGCGGTGGCCCAGAAGGCGCTCAAGCGCGGCACCGGGGCCCGCGGCCTCCGGTCGATCCTCGAGACGATGATGACCGACATCATGTACGACCTGCCCAACCGGGACGATGTCCGGGAGATCGTGATCACCAAGGAGGCGATCCTCGAAGGCACGTCGCCGCTCATCGTCACCGAGCGGGCCCGCACCAAGCGCGAAGCGTGACCCGCGGGGCCGCTCGCCGGCTCCCAGCCGTCCCCGCCCCGGCCGAGTTTGTCGGCTCCTTTCCAGACCCTCTCGTCCTCCTGACCCCGGTTCTCCCCGAGGTGGCCCTCGTCGGCCGCTCCAATGTCGGCAAGTCGAGTCTGCTGAACGCTCTTGTCGGCCGCGCCGGACTGGCGCGGGTGAGCGCCACTCCGGGGAAGACCACGCTGCTCAATGCCTATCGTCTCCCGGGCTTCTACCTCATCGACCTCCCGGGCTACGGCTTCGCTCGTGCCGGCAAGAGCGCCCGCGCAGGCTACCGGAGCCTGGTGACCCGGTGCCTCGGAGAGCGGCCCACGCTCGACGGCGTCATCTGGCTGCTCGACATCCGGCACGATCCTTCCGATGACGACCTCGACATGCAGCGGCTCCTCATCCGGAGCGGCCGGCCGGTGCTGGCCGTGCTCACCAAGGCCGACAAGTTGAGCCGGACGGCGGCCGCGGAACGGGCGGGGCGGGTGGCCGAAGCGCTCGGCCTGGCGCAGGACCAGATACAGGTCACCAGCTCGCGCACGGGGCTCGGCATCGGGGAGCTTGCCGCGAGCGTCGTTGCCGCCGTGGAGGAAACTCGATGAGAGCCGTGCTGCTCGGGGCCTGCGTCTGCGGGTGGCTGGCCGCCGCGGGCGCGGTGGAAGCGCAGGACGCCGGACCGGGGGGAGCGGCCGCGCCGCTGCCGCCCCCGGGATACGGGTCGTTGACGCAGGACGATCTGGCGGTGAGAATCCGCACCGACGAAATCGAGATGCGGTTCGTTCCGCTCGACCGGCGCCTGGCGGCACTGCTGGCCAGGGATTCCTGGGAAGCGCTGAGCGCACTCGTCGAATCGAGAAGGGCCGCCATCGATTCGGTCGCACGGACGAGGGGAGTCAGCCGCCCCGGCCTCGCGCTCGTCACTTTCTTCGGCCAGCGGGCCAACGCCCGCTTCGACCCCCAGACGCTCACGGTCCAGACGCGCAATCGCGTCTTTCAGCCGCTCGGCATCGTCCCCTTCACCCCCCGGTTCACCGCGCAGCAGCTCAGCGTGCGCGAGCAGGTGAGCGCGATCTTCCTCTTCGAGGAGGACCTGCCGGTGAACGACTCGTTCACCATCTCGTACGCGGGGATCACGTCGGACGATTGGCAGGGACGGCAGCAGAAGCTCGATCGGGAGCGGGCGCGCGTGGCCAGCCGGGCTCGCGCCGCGAGCCTCGACAGCGCAGTGGTCGACAGCACGGTGGCAGACAGCGCCCCCTGAGCCGGCGGGGCCTCAGACGGCGTAGTGTCGGAGAACGCCCGGCAGAGAGGTGCCTGACACCAGCATCGCAGTCGAAAGCGCGTCGGCCTCGAGGCCGGTGCGGGCCACCACCGTCACCTGGACCCGGGCGGTGGCGGGCCACCCGGTGACGGTGTTCATCACGTGCCCTCGCACCGCCCGCCCGTAGCGGACCACCGAAGCGCTGTTGGACGAGGTCGCGATCGCCAGGTCGCGGAGGCGGGTGGAGGCGATCTCCTCCCCCGGCTGATGCGGATCGGCCACGCCGACGCGCCATCCGCGTTCGCCGGGAGGCGCGCCGAGCGCGAAGCAGTCTCCGCTCACGTCGAGGAAGGCGCGGCGAATCCCGGCGCGGCGCAGGACGCCGATGGCCCGGTCCAGCCCGTAGCCCACGCCGATTCCTCCGCAATCGAGTCGCGTCCCCCTCACCGGCAGCGCCACCCGCTCGCCCTTGATTTCGATCTTCGCCGCCTGCACCGCCTCACGGGCTGCCGCGATCTCCCCCGCGTCCGGCTCACGGATGCGCGGCGCATGGAAGCCCCAGGCCCGCATGAGGGGCTCGACGGCCGGATGGAACGCCCCACCCGTCGCCCGCTCGAAGCGGAGCCCGGCCTCGAGTACCGCCACCAGATCGGGCCCGACGCGCACCGCACCCGCTCCAGCCCGCCGGTTGACTTCGCTCAGGTCGCTGGCCTCGTCGAAGAGCGAGAGAGCCGCTTCCACCCGCCGAAGCTCCGCGAGCGCGCGCTGCGCCGCCTCCAGCCCGGCGGCTTCGTCCACCGCGAAGAGCTGGAGGTGAACGGATTGCCCCATCGCCCACGACCCGCGCTCGACGAACGTGCCGCCATCCATGCTTGCGGGCCGCGGCATCCGGAGACCGGCCAATCCCAGGCCGAGCGCGCCGACGAACTCCCGCCGCCTCACGCCAACTCCTCGCCCCCCGCCAGCTCCCGCAGGACGAAGAATGACTGGACGTAGAACGTGATCGCCATCACCATGCTGGAAAGCGAGAGCAGCCAGCTGAAGCGCGGGTCCGCATAGCGCATGAGCCACATCGACGCGAACGAGACGAGGAGCGCCACGAACGGCTCCACGATCAGCAATCGGCGCCACCGGGGCGACGGGCGGGCGCAGAAGGCGAGCGCGACACCGCTGAAAGCGAGGATGGCCGCCAGCGCGAGGAGATGAGTGTGGGTGATGGTGAGCATTTCCTGGTAGGTCTTCGGAAACTGCATGGCGGCGTCGCTCGCGGCGGGATCCACCCCTCGATAGTGCGAGGCGACGCCGGGGGGTGTCATGCCGGTCGTGTGGTAGATGAAGAGCAGCGACGTGGTGTAGCCCACCACCTGCACGATCGTCAGCCAGAGCGCCAGGGCGCGGAGAGGCGACGGCGCGCTGCGCCACGAGAAGACGGGGCCCTCCGTCATGGGAGCTTCCCCTCGGCGCGCCACGCGGCAAGCCGCGCCAGCGCCTGCCGCATGCTTCGCGTGACCGCGTTCGAGCTGATCGTGGCGCCCGAAATGTTCCGGATGTCCTTCCCCACCTGGAGCGGGTCGGCGGCGGTCTTCCCCCGGAACTGCTTCCGCCACGCGTCGTTCGCGATCTCTCCCCCCTGGGACTCGCGGTAGACCAGGATGTCGATGTCGCGGGTGGCCCCGCTGGTGTCGACCGCCACCAGGTACGTGATCGGCCGTTCCTTCCCTTTCACGTTCCTGACCTCGGCGAAGCCGAGGAGCGTGTTCTCCCTCGAAATCCGGAAGACCTCGGTACTGTCCACCAGAACGGCCTCGATCGTGACGCCGCCGCCGAACACGCGCCCGATGGACTCCGTCACCCGCTCCGCCGGCGCCGTCTGCGCCGCCAGGGGACCGGAAAGGAGAGCGAGCACGCCGGCGGCAGCCAGGCGAAGCAACACGAGACTCGAACGCCGGGGGTGACCGAAGGCCTTAGAACTGATAGCCCACCCCCAGGTTGAAGAGCTGGTCCTCCCCGGCGCCCGCCTGGTTCCGCCGGAGCTGGTAGTCGCCCTTGAAGACGACATTGTAGAGAGGCTTGTAGGTGAGGCCAAACGTGGTGATCCGCCGCGCGAGAGCGCCGTCGCGGGTGACTCCCACGGGGACGCCGGCATGGGTGTCGAACCGCTCGTGGCGAACAAACGTATCGAGACGCTGGACGGACGCGGGAGCCAGGACCGCGAGGATGTTGCAGGCGCCCTCGACATACCCGCCCGCGATCCGGCTGCCCACCTGCCCGCCGTATGCGGCGTTGATTTCGTCCGCGTCGGCGATGCCGATGGTGGCCACCACACCGCGGAAACTGAGCGGGCCCGTGTCGAGGCGCGCGTCGGCCGCGAGGAGCGAGACGGCGTTGTCGGACAGGCCGGTTCCGAGCGCGGGGTCCTGGTTGGCGCTGCCGCCGTACCAGAAGGACCCCCCGATGCGGAGGCCGGGGCGCGCCCACTCCAGGCGCCCGGTGAGCGATGGGTTGGCGAAGCTCGCGTTCTTCCCTTCCTGCCGCCCGGAACGGATTCCCTCGTCCGCGGAGAAGCCGCTCGCGACCAGGCCGTTGACAAGGTAGAGGCGGTAGCCGAGTCCCCAATTCCCGGGAATGGTTCCCACCACGCCGACCCCGATGTCGCGCCATGTGGTGGGGATGACATCATGGTCGAAGGCCGGACGCTCGACCCCGTTGAAGGTCGGCGGCTCGTGCGTTTCGTTCAGGATGCCGATCGGGGAGAGGACGAGACCGGCCCGGAGAATGAAGGCCGGCGAGAGCATGTAGTCGAGATAGACCTGCTCGAGGGCTACCTCACCACCCTCCTTCCCGCCTTCGATCTTCGTGTCCTCGACCTCGAGCTCGGAGCGGAAGGCGATTCTGTCGTTGAACTGGTGGGAGAGAAAGACGACGAACCGCGCCACACTCACGACGGCCGGCGTGCCCGGCCCGCTGGCGTTCTGGAAGTGGACCTCGCCGTATCCGCCGATCGAGGTGCGCTCCTCCTCCGCCTCATCGGCCTGCTGGGCGGCGAGGGGAACGGCGGCCCACAAGAGGAGGAAGGCTGCGGGCAGCGACGGTCGCATCTCGAAGCCTCGGCAGGACTAAAGTAGTTGAGAATGATTTTCATCACGAATGTCTATCACGTTACTCCCCATTCGGACTGGTGTCAACACGGCGCCGCGGCCATCATTGCAGCACAGCCCCCGCTCCCACTCGCATGACGGCACAACGAGGCCCCGATGGCGTATCTCCCCCTCCGCTCCGTGCAGGTCACCGCCGCCGCCGACCACGCCTATGACCACTGGCTGGCGGAGGTGGAAGCCCGGCTCGCCGAGCCGGGCGCCGACTGGTACCGGCTCACCCGGGACATCCTCTTCGAGCTCTGGTACCCCGGGCTCGGCGACTACGACTCGCTCCTCCAGGACCCCCGGACGCCTCCCGCCACCCGCGCCGCCCTCCTGGCCCTCGACCCCCACAACGTGACGCTGGAGCCGGAGTACTACGCCGACGTGGATGCGGAGCGCTACGCGCGGTTGAAGCCGCTGCACTGGCTCTGGCAGAGTTTCGATCGCTCGCCGCCCGGCGCCGGCAACGTGCACCTCGGCGTCCGTTTCCGCCGCATCCTCGCCCAGCACCTCTTCAAGCACTGCGGCCGCAACTTCAAGTGCTTTCACTTCGTGGAGTTCTCCTACGGCTACAACCTCGAGGTCGGCGACGACTGCGTCGTCCACCGGCACGTGCTCCTCGATGACCGCGGAGGCCTCACCCTGGGCAACCGGGTCAGCATCTCGGACTATGCCAACATCTACAGCCACACCCACAGCATCGTGGACCAGAAGGACGTCACCAACGCGAGGACGGTGCTCGAGGACGACGTCCGGATCACCTACCACGCAACGGTGCTCGCCGGCGTTCGGGTGGGGAGCAACGGAATGGTCGGAGCGAACGCCGTGGCCACCAAGAACGTCCGTCCGTTCCACGTGAACGTCGGTATCCCCGCGAAGTCCATCCGGGTCAAGCCCAACGCCCCGCCCGAGGCCTACACGACCGAGCGGGTCAGCCAGCACGACTAGTACCCCGCCGCGCTCGCCGGCTTCCACGGCAACACGCTGATCCGCCCGCGGACCCGCGCGGCGGCCGCAGCGGCATCGGCGGTGGCCCAGTAGTTTCCGCCCGCCTCCAGATCCGGGGCGACGATGTAGGCCCGGACCGCCCGCAGGAACACGTTCCCGGTGACTTCGGTGGCGTGCCCCGCCGCGTCGATCACCAGCGCGTCGTCCACCCTGTCGATGACATTGCCCCTGATCTTGCTGCGCGCAACGCCCGTGAGCACGATGCCATGCGTCGTGCCGGAGATCACGTTGTCGTCGATCCGGTAGCCGCGACTCGACGGCTCCGAGGCGTCTCCGGCGAGCACCTCGACGCCGACCCTCCCCCCGGCGAGCAGGTTCCGCTGGAACATGTTGTCGGCGCCTCCCGATGCCGCGATGCCGGCATTGCGCGAGCCGATCACCGTGTTCCCCCGCAAAGTGGTCCCGCTCGCCCGGATCAGGCGGAATCCGGTGTCGGCGCTGTCGGCCCGGTTCTCCAGGAACGTCGTCGCCCAGGTGTGCCGGACGACGAACCCGTTCTCCAGCGCACCGGACGCGTCGTTGCGATGGAGGAGATTGCCGACGGAAGGCCGGGTGAGCGGGGGTTCGCCGGCGACAATAACGCCGGCGCTCGAGGCGCTGAGATCGTTGCCGCCGATGGTGTTGGAATCGCTGCCCTCGCGGAGCAGCACCGCCGCCGCGCAGCACCCGCCGCCGCCCTCGCAACGGCGGGTGTGCACGATGCTGTTCCGGACGATTTCATTGTGCGAGGAATGCCAGAGGTGGATACCCCAGCCGGAGTTGCCGGACAAGTCGTTGTCGGCGACGTAGCTGTCCCGGGCATCCACCAGTCCGAGGCCGTTCTGCGCACCTCGCGCCGTCACGCCGGTCACGGTCGCGCCGACGGTGCCCTGAAGGAGCAGGCCGCCGCCGTAGCCGTCTATGGCCCGGAGATGCACCGGGTCGAGGCGGTCCGAGCTATCGGCTTGGCTGGCGGTGGACCGGAGCCGCTGTGCGCGGCTGCCCGAGAGGTCGATGCCGCTCACCCGGTGCCCTCGGCCTCCTTCGATCCTGAGACCGAAGCGATATCCGCGAACGACGCCGCCGAGCACGGTCACCCCGTCCACGCCACGGCTGGAGACCCCGATGCCGGCGTAGCGGCCCGGAACCGAGTCGCCGCTCTCGAGGGTGACCCCGGAGAGATCTATCCGGGTTCCCGAGGCGGCGGCAATGATCACCCCGCGGTCTCCGGGGTCGGGAATCCGGTAGCGGCCCGGGCAGACCCGGACGTCCCCCTGCACCTGGGTGCCGGCGCGGGTCGGGCGGACGCATGGAGCCTCGGCTGGCGGCCGCATCGGTGGCATCGGCGTTCCCGCCATCAGGGCGGATAGCGCCAACCCGGCCACGCTCACGGCCGCACCGGATACCCGCGCGAGCGCAGGTAGGCGCGCGCTTCCGGCAACGACGAGCCTTGAAAATGGAAGATGGTCGCGGCCAGGACGCCGTGGGCGCCGGCCTCGAACGCCTCGGCCAGGTGCTCCAGGCATCCCGCGCCGCCGGACGCGATCACCGGAATGGACACCGCGCCGGTCGCCGCCCTGAGCAACGGCAGATCGTACCCGAGGCCGGTGCCGTCGCGATCCATGGACGTCAGAAGGATTTCTCCGGCGCCGAGCGACTCGAGCCGGCGTATCCAGTCGACGGCATCGAGCGGGGTTGCTTCCCGTCCTCCGTTGACCATCACGACGAGCCGTCCCTCCGCGCGCCTGGCATCCACCGCCGCCACCACGCATTGCGAGCCGAAGCTCTCCGCCAGCCGGGAGACGAGCGACGGGTCGCGGACGGCGGCGGTGTTGACCGCCACCTTGTCGGCCCCCGCCCGGAGCGCCGCGCCGGCGTCGGCCACCGAGCGGATGCCGCCGCCGACCGTGAACGGAATGAAGATGGACTCGGCCACGCGTCCGACCATTTCGAGCGTGGTATCGCGCGCCTCGTGGCTCGCGGAAATGTCGAGGAAGACGAGCTCGTCGGCCCCTTCCTGGTCGTACCGCGCCGCCTGCTCGACCGGGTCGCCCGCATCCCGAAGCGACTCGAAGTGCACTCCCTTGACCACCCTGCCGCCCTCGACGTCGAGGCAGGGAATGATCCGTCGGGCTAGCATGCGCGCGGCGCGACCCGGATCGAGGTCACGGGCGCCACCGCACGAACGCGTCGAGGAGATCGATGCCCGCCCGCTGCGACTTCTCCGGATGGAACTGCGCGCCGATGACGTTGCCCCTTCCGACCAGCGTGGGGAAGCGGCCCTCGTACTCCCCCGTGCCCAGGACGGCCGCTTCGGGAACATCGGCGGGGTGATAGCTGTGCACGTGATAGAAGTAGCACGCCTCGCCGCCGAGCCCCTTCAGCATCGGATGTGCCCGCCCCGCCTCGGTCAGATCCACCCGCGCCCAGCCCACGTGCGGCACCGGCAGCCCGGTCACGAACCGGGACACCCGGCCCGGCAGGATGTCCAGGCCGCGCGCATCGGCCGCCTCCTCGCTCCCGGCGAAGAAGAGCTGGAGTCCGAGGCAGATCCCCATGACGGGCCGCCCGCTCCGCGCCACGTCGCCGATGGCCGCGCCGAGGCCGGAGGACTCGAGCGTGCGCGAAGCCTGGCCGAAGTTCCCGACGCCGGGAACGAGCAGGTGCCCGGCGCGGCGTACCTGGTCGGGGTCCGCCGTGAGCGTGGCCTGGTGACCACCCGCTTCAAGCGCGCGGACCACGCTCTTGAGGTTGTTGACGCCGTAGTCCACGACCACGATCACAGTGCGCCCTTGGTGGACGGCACCCCGAGGACACGCGGGTCGAGTGCGGTGGCCGCGTCGAGCGCTCGCGCGAAGGCCTTGAAGGCCGCCTCGACGATGTGATGCGGATTGTCGCCCCGCACCAGGTCCAGGTGCGCGGTGAGCCCCGCGTTGAGGACCAGCGCCCGGAAGAACTCCGGGGTGAGAAACACATCGTAGTCCCCCAGCATCTGCCACTTGGGGATGTCGATGTTGTAGGAGAGATAGGGGCGGCCCGAGACGTCCACGACCGCCCGGACCAACGCCTCGTCGAGAGGGACGAGCGCGTCGCCGTAGCGGCGGATTCCCGCACGGTCGCCGAGCGCCCGCGCGATGGCAAGCCCGAGCGCGATCCCCGTGTCCTCGACGGTGTGGTGCCCGTCCACGCCCAGGTCGCCTCGCGCCTCGACCGTCAGGTCGAGCAGCGCATGGCGGGCCAGCGCCTCCAGCATGTGGTCGAAGAAGCCGATGCCGGTGTGGATGTGCGCGTCCCCCTTTCCGTCGAGGTCCACCCGCACGTGCAGGTCGGTTTCCTTGCTGGCCCGCCGGATCTCGCCGCTCCGCGCCACGCGCTCCTCCTTTCGCTTACCCAAGTATCCGCTCCAGGGCCGATGCCGCCGCTTCCATGTCGTCGGGAGTGCCGACGGAGATCCGGAGACAGTCCGCCAGCTGGGGGGCCCCCGAGACGTCGCGGACGAGGATGCCGTCCTCCTCGAGGAGCCTCCGGAAGACGTCCTTCGCGTTGGCGCGCTCGCAACGGATCAGCACGAAGTTGGCCGCGCTGGGGTAGGACGTGAGTCCCCTGACGCCCTTCAGCCGGCGGAGGAAGCGCTGCCGCGTCGCCACGATCTCGCGTGTCCGGGCCGCGAGCACCTCGGCATGCCGGAGCGCGGCGGCCGCCGCCGCGAGGGTCACCCGATTCACGTTGTACGGGAGCTTGCCCTTGGCCAGCTCCCGGGCGACGGCGGGGTGCGCGAGCGCACACCCGAACCGGAGGCCCGCCATGCCAAGCGCCTTGGAGAAGGTGCGCAGGACGATGAGCCGGGAGGTCCGGCCGAGCAGCGGAATGGCGGTCGGCCCGCCGAACTCCTGGTAGGCTTCGTCGCAGACGACGAGCGCGCCGGTTTCCTCCAGCACGCGCTCGACCGCCCCATCGGGGAGCGCGGAGCCGGTGGGGTTGTTCGGCGAGTTGAGCACCACCACCCTCGCCCGCTCGCGAGACGCCGCCTCGACCAGGGCGTCGATGTCGAACTCGAAATCGCTGCCCAGCGCCACGGCGCGATAGCGGCCGCCGAGCACGTTGGTGAGCAGGCGGTACAGGGAGAACGTGGGCGACGGGGCCACGACGACGTCGCCGGCGCCGAGGGCAACCGAGAGCGTAGCCTGGATCAGTTCGTTCGAGCCGTTCCCGACCAGTATCCCGTCGGCCCGCCAGCCGTAATGCCCGGCGAGCCGCTCGAGCAGCGCCGGCGGCGCGAACTCCGGGTAGCGTTGCCACGGCGCCGCGCGGACCTCGGCCAGGACCTCGGCCTTGAGTTCGGAGGGCAGGTCGTACGGACTTTCGTTCTGATTGAGCTTTCGCCGGGCGGGCGGAGAACTCAGGGCATACGCCGTCTGTGCCCGCACGGACGGCTTGATGAGCGCCAGGCCTTCCGCCGCGTCCGGCGGGACACCCGCCGGGCCGGGGGTCTGATCAGCTATCGGGCGGGCGGGCGGGGTTTGTGAGGGCGGAGTGAGCGAGCCGCTCACGCGCGGTGGCGGCCGAGAACCGCCTCGAGTCGTGCGGAGAGGGCACGGGCGCGGAACGGCTTGGTGATGAAATCGTTGGCCCCGAGCTCGAACACGCGCACTTCGTTGTCCTCGTCTCCCTTGGCCGTCAGCACCATGATCGGGATGGTTCGGGTGGCCGGCCGCGAGCGCAGTTGCTGCAGCACGCCGTAACCGTCGAGCCCGGGGAGATTGAGATCGAGAATGATCACGTCCGGCGCCTTCCGGTCGACCTCGTCGAGCGCCTGGACCCCATCTCCCGCCTCCGCCACCGTGTAGCCCTCGCGCTCCAGAAGATCCCTCATCACTCGGCGCAGCGGTTCCTCGTCCTCCACGAGGAGCACGCAGGTGCCTATGCCGCGCGCCGCGGACGGCACCTCGTCCACCAGCTCCATCTCCGTCATGAAGTCCAGAGACGCACCGGGCTGGCTGGGCGGGGGTGAGGCGGAGGCGGGAGACGGGCGAGGCGCGACAGGGCTTGCCGCGGCCTGACCGGCACCCGCCGCGCGCCACGTCGCGGCACCGGCCCGATCCTGCGCTTGCGGCGGATCGGTGACCCGGAGAAGCTCCTCGACGGTGGAGTCGCCCGCGAGCACGTGGCGGAGTCCGCTGTCCCAGAGCGAGCGCATGCCTCCCGCGGCGGCCGCCTCGGTGAGCTGGTCGGCCGTGGTGCCCTTGCCGATCAAGTGCTCGAGCTCCGGGTTCATCGTGAGCACCTCGACGATGCTGAAGCGCCCGCGATACCCCGTCATCGTGCACTCGGGGCAGCCCACCGCGCGGAGGAGCTTGGTCCCGGCCGGAATGAAGGGCGCCGCCCGCTCGGGAATCGGATCGGTGGCCGGAACGCAGCACTTGGGACAGATGCGCCGCATGAGTCGCTGGGCCACCACGCCGCGCAGCGCGGAGGCGATCTTGTACGCCTCCATGCCCATGTCCACGAGACGGGTCACGGCGTTCGGCGCGTCGTTGGTGTGCAGCGTGCTGAGGACGAGGTGGCCGGTCAGGGAGGCCTGCACCGCGATCTGTGCGGTCTCCTGATCGCGGATCTCTCCGACGAGCACGACATCGGGGTCCTGTCTCAGGATGGACCGCAACGCCGACGAGAAGGTGAGCCCGGCCTTCTCGTGCACCTGCGCCTGCACGATGTTCTCGCCCAGGCGGTATTCGACCGGGTCCTCGACGGTGACGATGTTGACGCCCTCGCCCTGCACCAGGCGGATGGCCGAGTAGAGCGTCGTCGTCTTCCCCGAACCGGTGGGGCCGGTCACGAGGATGATGCCTTCCTTGTTGCCCAGCAGGTTCTTGACGGCCCGGCACTCGTCCTCGTGCATGCCCAGGCTCTCGAGCGTGAGCACCGTGGACCGCTGGCTCAGGATTCGGATGACCACCTTCTCGCCCAGCGACGCGGGGAGGGTGGAGATGCGGAGGTCCACCGCCTCGCCGTTCACCGACACGCGCGCCCGGCCGTCCTGCGGGCGGAGCCGGTCGGCGATATCGAGGCCCGACATGATCTTGATCCGCGAGATGAGGGGCAGGCCCGCGTTCCGCGGGATCTTCATCACCTGGCGGAGAACGCCGTCGATGCGGTACCGCACGGCGACGCCGCCCTCGATCGGCTCGACGTGAATGTCGCTGGCCCGGCTGGAGACTCCGTCGGCCAGCATCATGTCCACCAGCCGGATGATCGGGCGCTGGCTCGCCTCCTCGGCGCTCGCGGCTCCGATCTCCTCTTCCTTGATCTCCTTGACGTCAAAATCGCCGCTGAAGCCCTCGAGCAGGCGGTTGACGACCTCGCCCTGGCGGTACATCTCGTCCAGCATCTCCCGGATGCGCGCGGGCGACCCCAGCAGCATCCGCACCTCTCGCCCGGTGGCGAAGGCAAGCATCTTCTCGGCGTCAATGTCGAACGGATTGGCGGTGGCGACTTCGAGGATGGAATCCGTTTGCCGGAGGGGGACAATGTTGAATCTGCGCGCCACCTGTTCCGGCACCGACTGGGAAAGCTTGAGGTCGGCCCGGTCGAGATCGGCCACCGGGATCCGGAACCGGCCGGCGAGCGCGCCGAGGATCTGTTCGTTGCTGAGCAGCTTGCGCTGGACGACCGTTTCCCACAGCGAGGCCGTGGCCGGACTCGCTTCCTGCCGAAGCGCTGCGATCGTCAGATCGGGCAACAACGGCTCGAGGGTGTGGACCAGCCACTCGTCGCTGAACTGCATGGGTCGAAGATAAGCGCGCTAGAGGAGGCCCCACCAGTCCCGGTGCACGTCGACCGTCAGTCCGAAACCCCCGTCCCGCAAGCCGATACCGGCTTCGACCCTGATGAGTCGCATGAACCACTCGAGGGCCACTCCCGCCACCGGCCGCACCCCGGCCGTCCCCGCCCAGGGAAGCCCCGGAAGCAGCCTGTCGGCGTACCCTGCGCTCAGGAAAGGCGCCACCGTCATCCGCCGGCCGGTGGAGGCGAACGACCCCAAGGGGACCGCGGGGAGCGGGACCTCGAACCGCCATTCGACGTGCGCGAGAGCCGCAGTCCGTCCGCCGTAGGCCCTGAAGGGCTCACCCAGGAGCGTCCCCCGTCCTCCCATGACGAAGCTCCGATGCGGTGGAAGCCCATCGGTGCCCACACCCAGGTAGGCCCGTGACAGCAGTTCGCTCGATCCCAGGCCCACCACCCAGCGACCCTCCGCGGTCGCCCGGAGGTAGTCGCTCGCGCCTTCACCCGCTTCCAGCGAGAGGCGCCCTTGGAGATCGCGGCGCACCGCGATGCCCCCGCTGGCCCGCTCGAGGTCGAGCCTCGCCACCCCGCGGGTCCCGGTACCCAGCGACGGATTGGCGCGATACTGCCCGTTGGCCGGCGACGCGCTCACGCCGACCGACTGGCTCTCCTCGACACTCACTCCGAGGCCGAGGGTGGTACGCCCGCTGAGGCGGCGGCGCACACCGAGTCCAGCGGTATTCAGCAGGACGTAGTCGCCATGGTCATCGCCCGATTCCTGCGACATGAGCGAGTTTGTCACCGGCGCGATGACCGGCAGGTCGCTCACGTCACGGATCCGGCGGGAGGCGCCGAGGGACAGTTGGGTGGCACCCCGTCCGAGTGCGAGAGTCACCCCGCCGGTGATCCGTCCGTCCGAGGTGCCGTAGCCGATCGAGGGCCGGAGTTGGGCGCGGCTCTCGCTGAATCCCCATACGGCTCCGGCGCCGAAGGCGAGGCCCTGTACCCGGTTGACGTGTACCAGGTCGCTGACCGAACCCGCGGCAAGACGGGTGGACGACAGTCCCCCCAGCGCGCGCGAGCCCGCGATGCGCTCCACTTCCACCCTCAGGGCGTCCATGTCCTGCTGGTTGAGGGGGGTGGCCACTCCGGCTATCGATTGCCCCAGCGGCTCCGCCCACGTCGAATCGTCCGGGCGCGGCTTCACGAGGCCGCCGATGGCCGCCCCGGCGAACACCCGGGGAGGGATCGAGAGGTTGAGCTCGTACCCGCCGATCTCCCACCGGCCGCGTATGATCCCGCGCGCCGGGAAGTCGAGCCAGGTCGAGCGGCGCCTGATCTCCACTTCCTGCCGCCACGGCAGCCAGTAGCGCTGGTCGTAGAGCGCGTTCTCGAGCACGATACTGATGTCCTCGAGCTGCCGGTCGAGATAGGCCGCGGGGGTGAAGCTGAATCGGAACCGCACCAGCTGGGCGGTCTCGGCATCGAGGAAGAGCGTGCCGACGACGAGCGGGAGCCTGAAGGATCGCGGACGGACCTGCACCTCGCGCACCACGGTCCGCCCCTGCGCGGACCGGATTTCCAGCGAGTCTCCGGCGGCGAACTCGTATGCCTCCAGGCCGGCCGGGGAGAGGGGGTGGACGACGTCGCGCACCTCGTCGCCTTCGCCGATGCGGATCACGTCGCCGAAATCGTTGGTGACGATGCCCAGGTGGTCGCGGTGGTAGTTGATGTCGGTGGGAAGGAAGCGCCCGTCGCGCCAGCCGAGAATGACCTGCTTGCTCCGGTCGGGGGCCTGCCAATACACTTCCACGTCCAGTTCATCGGCCTTGACGAGGCGAGGAGACCCGGCCAGACCCTCACCCACCTGGGCCAGGAAGAACACGAACCCGTGTGCCCTGGTCCGGTAGCTCGCGAGCGACGAATCGGCCCGGGCGGCTTCCCGGCGATCCACGGCCTGGCGGACGAGCGAGAGGGCGTCCGCCGAATTCCACGCCTGCGCGACGACGGGCGAGGCATGCGCGGTCAGCATGCATGGCACCATCAGCGCGCGTACCCGACGCCTCACCGCTCGACCTCACCGCTTTTCATGGGGAAGACCACGGACCGATGACGGGAATATCCCGGAGCCGGCTGGGACGGGCAAGCTGGATCGGCTTCGCGGCGCTGGCGTGCGGCGGGCGGGCCACCGCTCCGGGCACGGCAGAGGTGGGGCCGACTGCCGTGCGGATCGTCCCTGTCGCCGAGGCGATCGCCCTGGAGACCGCGGGCCCGCCACCGCCGGACACCTCGGTCACCTTCATGGCCGGTGAGCTCCGCACCATCATCCTGCGCCATGGCCCGCCGGAGAACATCGTCTTCGCCGAGCTGACCTTTCCGCCGGCCGCCTTCGCCGACAGCGGGAGCGCGGTCCAGGTGGACATCCGGCCCCGGCCGGGGCTCTATGCGGTGGATATCCGGATCAGCCGGCCGCTACGCGAGCGCGCGTTTCTTGCCTTCAAGTACGGACGCTATTTCCTGGCGCCCGCCCGGGCCCGCGCCGTCTACGGCGACGACGTGCAGTTCGAGCGCGCGTTGGCGATCGGCCAGGTGCTGCCGGACGACCAGATCGGGCTGCTTCCCTCCACGCGCCCGGCTTACGACAACCTGCGGGCGGCGATCACCACCGGCGGCGGCTACCTCGTCGCGGCGGCTCAATGAGCGACGAGTTCTCGGCATTCGCGGAGCGCGCTCGCTCGGGCGCGGGAATGGTGCCGGTGACCCGCCAGGTGGTGCTGGACGGCGACACGCCGGTGACCGCCTTCAGCAAGCTGCACCGGGGCCCGTACGGTTTTCTCCTCGAGTCGCTCGAGGGCGGCGAGCGGTGGGCCCGCTACACCTTCCTCGCCACCGACCCGCGCGAGGTCTTCCGCTACCGCGGGCGCGAGTGCTCCCGGTGGACCAGGGTCACCGGTTGGCGGGTGGTGGAACGCGACATCGCTCCGCTGGAGCATCTTGGCCGGCTGCTCCGGCGGCACCCGCCGGTCAGCGTTCCCGGGCTCCCGCGGTTCACCGGCGGCGCCGTCGGCTACCTCGGCTACGACATCGTCCGCACGATCGAGTCGCTCCCGCACGCGGCCCCCGACGATCGCGAGCTGCCCGACGCGGTGATGATGGTCACCGACACGCTCCTGGTGCTCGACAACCTGTACAATCGGGCAACGGTCATCGCCAACGTGGAGGTGCCGGAGAAGGCCGGTGAGGAGGAGCTTCGCCGCCTCTTCCGCGTGGCGGAAGCGACCATCGAGGACTGGCTGGCTCGCCTTGCGGAACCGGGCACCACGCGACCGCTCGCGCTGGAGGAGCGGCCGCCACTGCCGATCACCGGTTCGCCTTACGCCGACGACCGTTTCCAGGACGACGTGCGGCGCATCAAGGAGTACATCGCCGCGGGCGACACCTTCCAGACCGTGCTGTCCCGGCGGCTCGAGGTGGCCGCGCCCGATCCGTTTCTCACCTATCGCTACCTCCGCGCGCTCAATCCGGCCCCCTACCTGTACTATCTCCACTGCGACGACATCCACGTCATCGGAAGCTCCCCCGAGATTCTCATCCGGGTGGAGGATGGCGAGGTGACGCTCAGGCCCATCGCCGGCACCCGGCCGCGGGGCGGCACGGCCGAGGAGGACGCCGCGCTCGCCGCGGAGCTGAGCGCCGACCCGAAGGAGCGGGCGGAACATCTCATGCTCGTGGATCTCGGGCGCAACGATGTCGGCCGGGTGGCCGAGTTCGGAACCGTCCGCCTGACGGCCTTCATGGAGATCGAGCGCTACTCTCACGTCATGCATCTGGTGAGCGAGGTGCGGGGACGCCTGCGCCCCGATCTCGACGCCGTCGCCGCGCTCGCCGCGTCCTTCCCGGCGGGCACCGTCTCCGGCGCTCCGAAGGTGCGGGCCATGCAGATTATCGACGAGCTGGAGCCGGTGCGGCGCGGCCCGTATGCGGGCGCGGTGGGCTACATCGGGTGGGGCGCGCGGACTCTCGACACCGCGATCACCATCCGCACGTGCGTCATGCGCGGCGGCCGCGCCTGGGTCCAGGCCGGCGCCGGCATCGTCGCCGATTCCGACCCGCTCGCCGAATGGAAGGAAACGGAAGCGAAGGCGCGGGCGGTGCTTCTCGCGCTGGCGCTGGCGGCCAGGCCGGATCAACGAGCCCCGGTCACCTCCGCCGCCCCCGCCCGGCCCTCGAAGCGGTAGGGATGCCCCGACTGCTCCAGCAGCCGGAGCACCAGCCGGATCGGTAGTCCCATCACGCTGAAGAAGTCTCCGTCGATCCTCTCCACCAGCGCCGCGCCATACCCCTGGATTCCGTAGGCCCCGGCCTTGTCCATCGGCTCTCCCGTCGCGACGTACGCCTCCAGCATTGCGTCGTCCGCCTTCCGGAAGGTGACGTTGGTGATGTCGGTCGCCTGGTGCAGCGTCCCGTCGGCCACCAGCGCCACCGACGTCACGACCTGGTGGGTCCTTCCCTGCAGCTTGCGCAACATCCGGAGTGCGTCGGCGGCGCTGGTGGGCTTCTCCAGCACCTGGTCCCGCACGATCACCGTCGTGTCGGCACCCAGCACGAGCGGGCCGGGCACGCTGAGCGCCTTCTCCCGAGCCAACCGCTCGACGTAGTCGATCGGTGTCTCGACCGGGCGGCGCACCTCCGGCAGGTTCGACGGAACCACCCGGATCGGGATGCCCAGCATCTCCAGCAGCTGGCGGCGTCGGGGAGAGGAGGAGGCGAGGATGAGCGGTTCCCGGGTCATGCGTTCCGCTCCAGGATCAGCGTGACGGGACCATCGTTGAGGATCTCGACCTGCATGTCGGCCCCGAAGCGGCCGGCGGCGACCTCGAGCCCCTGGGCGCGCAAGGCGGCCAGAAACCGTTCGTAGAGCGGAATAGCCGTTTCCGGCCTCGCAGCGGCGATGAACGAGGGGCGGCGCCCCTTCTCCACGTCGGCGTAGAGGGTGAACTGGGACACGACGAGCAGCGCTCCGCCCACGTCGCGGAGCCCGAGGTTCATCTTTCCCGCATCGTCGGAGAAGAGCCGCAGGCCGGAGACCTTTTCCGCCATCCAATCTACCTGCGCCTCGGTGTCCGTGTGGGTGAACCCGACCAGCAGGCAGAAGCCGCGGCCGATGGCGCCGGCGACCTCGCCGCTGACGCGGACGGAGGCGCTGGAGACTCGCTGGAGGACGACTTTCATGGGTATGGGCGACCGGCTCTCGGGGTGGGCGGCGCCCCGGGGGCGCCAAGAGCCGGCTACTCCACGGTGACCGACTTGGCCAGGTTCCTCGGCTGATCCACGTTGCAGCCTCGCGCCACCGCCACGTAGTACGAGAGCAGCTGCAGCGGGACGCTCGTGAGGATCGGCGTCAGCATGTCGAGCGTCTCGGGGATCACGAAGGTGGCATCGGCGAGGCGCTCGATCTCGGTATCACCCTGGTTGATCAGGGCGATGACCTTCCCGCCCCGGGTTTTCACTTCCTCGATGTTCGACACGATCTTCGAGTGGACCGCGTCCTTCGGCGCGATGAACACCACCGGCATGTTCTCGTCGATCAGCGCAATGGGCCCGTGCTTCATCTCCGCCGCGGGGTAGCCCTCGGCGTGGATGTAGGAAATCTCCTTCAGCTTGAGCGCCCCCTCGAGGGCGACCGGGAAGTTCACCCCGCGGCCGAGGTAGAGCGCGTTGTTCGCCGTGCCAAGGAACTGCTCGGCGAGCTGCTCGACTTCGCCGGCTCGCTCGAGAAGCTGGCCGACCTGGTCGGGGAGCTGGCGAAGGGCGTGAATGAACTGGCGCCCCTGGAGGATGCTCAGGTTGCGGAGCCTTGCGATGCGGAGGGTCACCAGCGCCAGCGCCGCCACCTGGCTGGTGAAGGCCTTGGTGCTGGCCACGCCGACTTCGGGGCCGGCGTGGAGGTAGATGCCCCCGTCAACCTCGCGCGCGATCGTCGAGCCCACGACGTTCACCAGGCCGATCGTCCGGGCGCCACGACGCTTGGCCTCGCGGATGGCGGCGAGGGTGTCGGCCGTTTCGCCAGACTGCGAGATGCCGATGACGAGCGTCCGCTGATCGACCACCGGGTTCCGGTAGCGGAACTCGGAAGCGTACTCCACCTCCACCGGCACCCGGGCCATCTCCTCCAGCATGTATTCGCCGATCAGCCCCGCATGCCAGGAGGTGCCACACGCGGTGATGATGATCCGCTCCACCCCCTTGAGCTGCTCGTCGCTGAGGTTGAGGCCGGTGACCCGCGACGTCCCCTCGTCGTCCAGCAGGCGGCCGCGGATGGTGTTGCAGAGGCTTTCCGGCTGCTCGTAGATCTCCTTGAGCATGAAGTGGGGGAAGCCGTTCCGCTCCACCATCGCCAGGTCCCACTCGATCTGGTTCACCGGCTTGCTGATGCGCGTCATCTCGAGGTTCCGCACCCGGTAGCCCTCGCGGGTGAGCACGACCATCTCGCCGTCGTCCAGGTAGACCACGGAGCGGGTGTGCTGGAGGAGCGGGGAGGCATCCGAAGCGACGAAGAACTCGTTCTCGCCGACCCCGACGAGGAGCGGACTGCCCTTCCGGGCCGCCACCAGGACGCCCGGCTCGTCGGACGAGAGGAGGGCGAGGCCATAGGCGCCGTCCACGTCGCGCAGCGCCGCCGCCAGCGCTTCCTCGAGGTTGCCCTGATAGAACTCGCCCACGAGGTGGGCCAGCACCTCGGTATCGGTCTCCGACTTGAAGGTATGACCGCGGGCCTCCAGCGTCTTCCGGATGGCGTTCGAGTTCTCGATGATGCCGTTGTGGATGAGCGCGATGCGGCCGGACTGGTCGGTATGGGGATGCGCGTTGGTCGTGGTCGGCGCGCCGTGCGTGGCCCAGCGGGTGTGGCCGATGCCCACGGTGCCCGTCGGCATCCGGTCCTTCAGTTCCTGCTCCAGGACGGACAGCTTCCCGGCGGCCTTGACGATCTTGAGGCCCGACCCGTTGATCACCGCGATGCCGGAGGAGTCGTACCCGCGGTACTCAAGGCGTTTGAGCCCTTCCATCAACAGCCCGGCGGCCTGCCGGGGTCCGATGTATCCCACTATCCCACACATCGAGCCATGAACCTCAGAGCAAGAGTTCTCGAGCTGCTCCCACCAGACGCTCAGCGGCTTCCGCGGTCGGAGCTTCGGCGATCAGTCGGACAATCGGTTCGGTACCGGAGGGGCGTACATGGAGCCAGCTATCCTGCCACGAGAGCCGGAGCCCATCTCTCTCGTCCACATCCGCATCAGGGAAGCGCTGCCTGAGCCGGTCGTACATGGGCCTGAGTTCCGGACCACGGGGGCCCTTTGCCTTGACGATGGTATACCGGGGCGACGCCGCCACCAGGCTGGAGACTGTTAATCCAGTAGTGGCAAGGAGATGCAATATCAAGGCCAGACCCAGCGGGGCATCCCGGCCGATGTGAAGGGCGGGAAGAATGACGCCCCCGTTGCCCTCGCCTCCGATCACAGCCCCTTCGTCCCGAATGGCCCTGGCCACGTTAGCCTCTCCCACGGGGGCGCGCAGGAGACGGGCCCCGGCCGCCCTCGCCGCGTCTTCGACAACCAGGCTGGTCGAGAGGTTCGCCACCACGGTCGGGTAATTTGCCGTGCTCGACCCCCGATCGAGGCCGCGGCTCCCATCCAGCACGGCGCGCACCGCGAACGCCAGAGTGTAATCCTCCCCGATCGGCCGGCCGGTTTCGTCCACCAGCGCGAGCCGGTCCGCGTCGGGATCCACCGCCAGGCCGATGGCGGCGCCGGACGACTGCACCAGCCGGCCGAGCTCGCCAAGGTTTTCGGGGACCGGCTCGGGGGCGCGGGGGAAGAGCCCATCGGTCTCGAGGTTGATCCCCGACACCCGGCAGTCCAGCCGGTCGAGAAGGGGGATCATCGCGGTGGCTCCGGCCCCCCGAACGCAGTCGAGCGCAACATGAAGTCGGCAGCGCCTGATGGCGGCGACATCGATGATCGACAGCGCGAGGATGGCGTCGAGGTGGCGGGCGATCGCTCCGGGATCCTCTCGCGCCTCGCCCAACCCCTTCCATCCCATGCGCGGCGGGCCCTGGGCCGCCAGGGCGCGGACCCTCGCGCCCGAATCAGCGTCCAGGAAGATCCCGTCCGGGCCGACGAACTTGATCGCGTTCCACTCGATCGGGTTGTGGCTCGCCGTGAGGATCAGCCCGCCCCCGGCATGATGGTGCTCGACCGCCATCTGCACGGTGGGCGTCGGCACTATCCCAAGCTCGATCGCATCCACTCCCACCGACATGAGCCCCGCCGCCGCGGCCCGGGTGAACATGGGCCCGCTGGTTCGCGCGTCGCGGCCCAGAACCACCGAGGGCGGACGGACCCCGGACGCGGACTCGCGGACCCACGCGCCGAACGCGGCCGCGTGGCGGGCGACGAGCTCGGGTGTGAGATCGGTGCCGACGTGGCCACGCATCCCGGAAACGCTGATCATCAGGGTATCGGACATGGTGGCCGGTGCCGGGGCGGCGCTCACAGGGCGAGCGGAAGAGCGGAAAGGTCGCTGAACGCGCGGGCGAACGCGTCCACCACGGCCGGGTCGAAATGCGCTCCCGCGTTGCGCTGCAGCTCCTCCAGGGCGCCCACCGGAGTCCGCGACGGACGGTACGCGCGACTGGTGGTCATGGCGTCGAACGCATCCACGACCGCCACTATGCGCGCCTCGACCGGGATCGTGTCGCCGGTGAGATTGTCGGGAAAGCCGTGCCCATCCATCCGCTCGTGGTGGGAGCGAACGATGCCGAGCACGATCGGCGAGTCCGACAGGAACGGCGCGAGGATCCGCTCGCCGAGCGCCGTGTGGCCCTTGACGTGCTCGAACTCCTCGGGGCTCAGCGGCCCCGCCTTGTGCAGCACCGATTCCCTCGTGCCGATCTTCCCGATGTCATGCAGCTCTCCGCCGAGCCGGATGTGATCCAATCGGTCGCCGGTATGGCCCAGCTGCACGGCGGTCTTGACGGCATAGCGGGCGACGCGGGCGGAATGGCCGCTGGTATAGGCGTCCTTCGCCTCCAGCGCATGCACCAGCATCTGTACGCCGTTGATCAGCGACTGCCGGTTGAGGCGGTCGAGCTCGCGGACCCGCGCCTCCAGATTGGACTGGTAGAACCTGTTCTTGAGGACCAGCTCGCGCTTCTCCAGCGCCTTGTCCACCCGTGCCAGGATCTCTTCGACCCTTGCCGGCTTGGTGAGATAGTCGAGGGCGCCGATCCTCAGGCACTCGACCGCGTTGGTGACATCGAACCCGCTTGAGAACATCAGGACGGCCATATCCGGGCACAAGCTTAGTGACTCGCGGAGGAAGGCGACCCCATCCATCCCCGGCAGGCTGATGTCGGAGATGCAGAGAGGCACGTCGCCCTGCTCCCGCAGCAACGCCAGCGCCTCGCTCCCCGACCCCGCCTGCGCGACGCCCAGGCCATGACCCTCGAGCACACGAGCCAGGGTTCGCCGCAGCGCGTCGTCCTCGATTACGATCAGGCAATGCACCGCGATGCCGCCGGGCTGGGGACTTGTCACGACCCGAAGCTAACCGGGAGAGACCCCCCTCTTCAACCGAGCCGTTCGCGCCATTACGCTTCTCCCACCTTCACTCTCCCGGCCCCTGATGACCCGCATCCTGCCGCACGATCACGATCACCGCTTCGCCACCCGCTCGGTCCACGCCGGCCAGATCGTCGAGCCGCTGGCCGGCGCGGTCATGACGCCCATCTACCAGACGTCCACCTACGTCCAGTCTGCGCTCGGGCAACACAAGGGCTACGAGTACGCCAGGACACAGAACCCAACGCGCGAGGCGCTGGAGCGCAACGTGGCCAGCCTCGAGGGCGGGACCCACGGCTTCGCGTTCGGTTCGGGCCTGGCCGCGCTCGATGCGGTCCTCAAGCTCCTGCGCTCGGGCGACCACGTGGTCTGCGGCGACAACGTCTATGGCGGCACCCACCGGCTCATGGACCAGGTGTATACCGGGTTCGGAGTCCGCTTCACCTTCGTCGACATGCGCGACGTCGCCAACATCGAGCGCGCGGTGACGCCCGCCACCCGCATGCTCTATTGCGAGACCCCCACCAACCCGATGATGTACCTCGCCGATCTGGGCGCGGTGGGAGACCTGGCGCAGGCCCGCGGGTACCTCTACGTCGTGGACAACACCTTCGCCACGCCATTCTTCCAGCGGCCCCTCGAGTCGGGGGCCGACATCATCCTCCATTCGACCACCAAGTACCTGAACGGCCACAGCGACATGGTCGGGGGAATTCTGGTCACGGCGAGGGACGATCTGGCCGAGCGGCTCGGGTTCATTCAGAACGCGGCGGGCGGAGTTCCCGGGCCGATGGATTGCTGGCTCGCCCTTCGTGGCATCAAGACGCTCCCGCTCAGGATGCGGCAGCACGACGCGAACGGGCGCGCGGTGGCGGCGTGGCTCACCCACCGCCCGGAGGTCAGGCAGGTGTATTACCCCGGCCTTCCCACACACCCCCAGCACGACCTTGCCCGCCGGCAGATGAGCGGCTTTGGCGGCATGATCTCCTTCGACCTCGGCGACGCAGCGCGGGCCAGGCACTTCGTCGAGCACACCAGGATCTTCGCCCTGGCCGAGTCCCTCGGGGGCGTCGAGAGCCTGGTGGGCCATCCCGCCACCATGACCCACGCGTCGGTTCCGCCGGCCATGCGCCAGGCGATGGGACTCACCGACAGCCTCGTGCGATTGAGCTGCGGCGTGGAGGACGCCGACGACCTTCTGGCTGATCTCGACCAGGCGCTCTCGGCGAAACCCTGAGGGATTGTTCCAACATGAAACCGTGGGATCGAGGCACGCGTAGGGGCGCCGATCCCCCAACCACGAGCCACCCATGACGACCTCACTTCCCGCGCCGCGCCCCCGGCGCAGTTTCCCCCTGATCGCCGCGGTGTCGTGGGAGCACCCCGCAGATCGCGCCGCACTCCAGGCGCTCCGCGCGGTGCCCGGCGTCGATGAGATCATCAGAAAGGTGCTCGCGTTCATCGGAGGCGAGCGCGGCGTCCGGCTTCTCTTTCAGGGCAACGCCGTCCGGCTTGGCCCCCGCCAGTTCCCCAGGCTCTGGCATCTGCATAACGAAGTGGTGACCACCTTCGACTGGTCCGATGTCCCCGAGGTGTACGTGTCGCAGACGCCGTTCTTCAACGCCGGCGCCTACGGCATCGACAAGCCGTTCATCGTCATCCACTCGGCGGCGATCGAGCTGCTCGATGACGACGAGCTTCGGGTGCTTCTCTCCCACGAGCTCGGTCACGTCATGAGCGGGCACGCGCTCTACCGCACCATCGCCGCGATCCTCGCCCTGATCAGCCTCGGCGCCCTTCCCATTCTCGCGGGGCTCGCCGTGCTGCCGATCCGGCTCGCCTTCCTCGAATGGTCGCGGAAGTCCGAGCTCTCCGCCGACCGGGCCGGGCTGCTCGGGGCGCAGGACGTCGTGGCCGCCCAGCGGCTCGACATGAAGATGGCCGGAGGCGGCCGGGGCAGCGGTTTCGCGGCTGAGCTCAACGTGGACGCGTTCATGGAGCAGGCCCACGAGTATGTGGCCGCCGGCGAAGGGCTCGATGTGGTGTACAAGCTGCTGAGCACCCTCGCGCTCACCCATCCGATGCATACGGTGAGGGCGGCAGAATTACAGCGATGGGTGGGGACGGGCGACTACGACCGCATCGTCCGCGGGGAATACGTCCGCCGCGGTGCCGAGGCGAGCGCCCGGCCTCTCAAGGACGACGTGGGCGCCGCGGGGAGCTACTACGCCGGCGAGGCGCGCGAGATCGCCACCCAGGTCGCGGAGGCCGCCAAGCGGGCGGCGGAGCGGGCCCGCGAGGCCTTCCGGAACGCGCAGAAGCAACCGTGAGGCTTCTCGTGGTCGGCGGCGGCGGACGGGAGCACGCGCTCTGCTGGTCCCTCCGCCGCGAGAATCCCGACGCCGACCTGTACTGCGCACCGGGCAATCCCGGCACCGCCGAGCTCGCCACCAACCTCCCCATCCCTGCCGACGATATCGACCGCCTCGCCGACGCCGCCGACATGCACGGGATCGATCTGACCGTCATCGGGCCGGAGATCCCGCTCGCGCTCGGCCTCGCCGACCGGCTCAGGGCGGAAGGCCGCGCCGCCTTCGGGCCAAGCCGCGCCGCCGCGCAACTCGAGGCGTCGAAGGCGTTCGCCAAGGAAGTCATGGCCTCCGCCGGGGTGCCGACGGCGGTGAGCGCCACCTTTCAGGATCTCGCCGAGGCCCTCCGGTACGCGGACCGTCATCCCGAGCCGCTCGTGGTCAAGGCGTCGGGACTGGCCGCCGGCAAGGGCGCCGTCGTGTGTGCCACGCGGGCGGAGGCCGCCGGGGTCCTCCGGGCCATGCTCGGCGAGGGCAAGTTCGGCGACGCGGGCCGCACCGTGGTGATCGAGTCCTTCCTCCAGGGCGAGGAGATCTCGGTGCTGGCGGTCACCGACGGCCGCGACTTCGAGCTGCTGCCCGTCTCCCAGGATCACAAGCGCCTGCTCGAGGGGGATACCGGCCCGAACACCGGAGGGATGGGGGCGTACAGTCCGGTCTCCGTGGCCACACCCTCGCTCCTGGCGCGGGTGGGGCGCGAGGTGCTCGTGCCGACCCTCGAGGCAATGCAGCGGCAGGGGACTCCGTTTACCGGCGTGCTCTACGCCGGCCTCATGGTGGACGATTCGGGTGTCCCCCGGGTGGTCGAGTTCAACTGCCGGCTCGGCGACCCGGAGACCCAAGTGGTCTTGCCGCTCGTGTCGGATGGACTCACGGACTGTCTCTGGCGGGTGGCGCATGGCGAGGGGGTGTCCCCGATTCGCCGGCGCCCGGGTGCGTCGGTAACGACCGTCCTCGCCTCCAGCGGATACCCCGATGCGCCTCAGCGAGGCGCGGCAATCACCATCCCCGCCGAGCTGCCCGATGGAGTCACCGTCTTCCACGCGGGGACGGTGCGCGACCCGCAGGGTGTCCTCAGGGTCAACGGAGGGCGGGTCCTCAACGTGACAGCGGTGGCGCCGAGCTTCGAGGAGGCCCGGCTCCTGAGCCGCTCGGCGGCAGACGCGATCCGATTCGACGGCAAGGTGTTTCGCCGCGATATCGGATGGCGGGAGGCGGAGCGGACACCGGTTTAGATTCCGGCTCGATGCCCGAGCTGCCGGAAGTCGAAACCATCGTCCGCGACATCCGCCCTTCCCTGCTCGACCGCCGGTTCGGACGGATCGCCCTCAGTCATGACGACGTCCTGCGCGGCGTCACCCGTCGCCGACTCCTGCGACAGTTGCGGGGCGCGCGGGTGTACGACGTCTTCCGCCGGGCCAAGCACGCCGTCATAGACGTGGGAACCCACCGGCTGGTGGTACAGCCCGGCATGACCGGTTCGCTCGTGGTCTACGATCGGCCCCTTCCTCCTGAAGAGTTGCCGTATGCGGTGCTCCGGGCCGGGCTCGACGACGGTCGCGAGCTCGTCTATGAGGACGTCCGGCGCCTCGGCACCCTCCTCCTGCTTGCCCCGCGCGGCTGGGAGGCGTACACCGCCGCGCTCGGCCCCGAGCCTCTCGACCCCGCCTTCACGCCGGAACACCTTGGCTCGGCGCTCGCTCGCTCCCGCCAGGCGATCAAGAAGGTGATCATGGACCAGCGGTACCTGGCCGGCGTCGGCAACATCTACGCGAACGAGGCCCTCTTCGCGTCGGGGATAGATCCGTCGCGACCCGCCAACCGCCTGACTCCGGACGACCACCGGCGGCTGCACGCCGAAATCCGGCGGATACTCCTGGCCGCCATCGCGTCGAAGGGCAGCACGGTGCGCGACTACCGGACGGGAACCGGCCAGCCGGGGAACTTCCAGCTCGAGCTTCTGGTGTACGAGCGGGAGGGCAAGCCGTGCGTCCGGTGCGGCACCCGGCTCGCGGGCACCCACGACATAGATGCCCGCATCACCGTGTTCTGCTTCCGGTGCCAGCGGTGAGTTCCCGCCGGGCCCAGCGCGCCGCGCTTCTCCCGACCACCGACCTGGCGGGCCTCCGACACCGGGTGCACGCGCTCGCGGAAAACCGTCCAGCGGTGTACCGGGTCCTCGATTCGACAGGCCGGATTCTCTACGTCGGCAAGGCCAAGCGGCTCCGCACCCGGCTCCTCAGCTACTTCCGGGCCTCGTATCCCGAGGACAAGGCCGCGCGCATTCTCCACGCCGCCTCGGCCATCACCTGGGATTACGTGCCCAGCGAATTCGCCGCCTATCTCACCGAGCTCCGCCAGATCCGGCAGTACCGTCCCCACTTCAACCGTCACGGCAACGCCACCCGCCGCTCCGTGCTCATCAAGATCTCGAACGAAGCCGCCCCGCGCGTGTACGCCGGCTCGAGCGTCACGCGGGACGACGCCGGATGTTACGGCCCCTTCCGTTCCCGCTCCCGCACCGACGAGGCGGTGCGCACCCTGAACGACCTCCTCGGGCTCCGGGACTGCGCGGCTCGGATGCCGGCGATCTTCGCGGGGCAAGGAGATCTCTTCGGGCCATCCCGGCAGGCGGGATGCATGCGCCACGCGTTCGGCTCCTGCACCGGCCCGTGCGCGGGGTTCGTGGCGGAGTGGGACTATCGCCGGCGAGTCGAGACGGCGGCGGCGTTTCTGGAGGGGAGGACCCTCCAGCCACTCGACCGGGTGGTGCGCTCGATGCAGGAGGCCGGCGACGCCGGGCATTTCGAGCTGGCGGCGAAGTGGCGCGAACGGTTCGAGCATCTGGAGTGGCTGGTGGCCGCGACGAGCAGGGCGCGGACCGCCCGCGACCTCCTGACCTTCGTCTACCGCGATCCCGGCGACTACGGCGACGACCGGGTCTACCTCGTCCGGCAGGGCGTGGTGCGCGCATCGTTCCCCTACCCCTCCACTCCCATCGAGCGCGAGGCATTCCGCGCGGTAGTGGCGGAGGAGGAGGCGGGACCCGACGCCTCGAGCGGGCCGCTGCCTCTCGAGTCCATCGACGAGATTCTCCTCCTCACCGCGTGGTTCCGCGCGCACCCGGACGCCCTGCGCCGGACGACGCCGTACGCGGACTGGACCGGATAGTGCGGATGTGGTCGGGAGAGGGGACCGCCGCGGGACTGCGGCCAGGGCGTTAGAGCGGCGTCAACGGCACCAGCCTGCCTCTGGGCGGGATTCCCGCCTCCAGCTCCAGTATCCCGACCGAAGCCGGAAGATCGAACCTGCGGGGCCCTGCGCCCCCGGGGTTCATCACCGTCACCACGACATCCACCAGGGTGAGCAGCGGCCGGTGGGTGTGTCCGAACACGATGATTTCCGCTTCGGGAAATTCGGCGTGAAGCTTGTCGGGGGTAGGGACGCCGAACCGGTCCCCGTGAGTGACCACGATGTTGAACCCGTCGAGCTCGAGTCGGGCCACCTCGGGCAGGAGGCCGCGAAGCTCCCGGCCGTCGGTATTCCCGTAGACCGCCGTCACCGGCGCGAGGGTCTCGAGCTTCTCGAGGAGCGACCCCGGGCCGACGTCCCCGGCGTGGAGAATGTGGTCCACCTCCCGGAAGGCCTGAAACACCTCCGGCCTCAAGAGGCCATGGGTGTCGGAGATCACGCCAAGGCGCACGCCGGCCGGCTCAGGCGGTGTCGCCGGTCCAGCGAGGAGCGACCTCGAGGTCGATGTCGAGGTGATCGAGGATTCGCTGCACGATGAAATCCACCAGCTGAGCAACCTGGGTCGGCCGGTGGTAGAAGCCCGGGGCGGCGGGGATGACGACCGCTCCGGCCTCCGTCACCGACACCAGGTTTCGCAGGTGCACCAGCGACAGCGGAGTCTCCCGCGGCACGAGGACGAGCCGACGGCGCTCCTTGAGGGTGACGTCCGCCGCCCGCTCGACGAGAGAGCGGCTGGTGCCGGCGGCGATGGCGGCAACGGTCCCCATCGAGCAGGGACACACGACCATGCCGCTGGTGCGACGCGAGCCGGAGGCGGGAAGGGCGCCCCGGTCGGAGTCGGGGAACACGGTCACCGAGGACCAGTCGCCGCCGGTGGCCGACTTGAGGCCGTCGAGCGAGTCGATCCCGCACTCGTCCCGGAGCAGGCGCATGCCGTGGCTCGAGGGGATGAGCCAGACCGGAATGCGCCCGCGGGCGAGCACCTCGAGAAGCCGCAATCCGTAGGGTGCGCCGGAAGCGCCGGTGAGGGCGACCACGAGGGGGTGGCGCGCCGCGGCCGTCATGCGAGTGTGCGGTCCACCAGCGCGAAGGCGAACACCGTCACCGACATGACTCCGTTCATGGTGAAGAACGCCGCGTCGAGCCGGGAGAGATCGCCGGGCCGGACGAGGCGATGCTCGTACAGGAGAATGCCGGCGGCCACCGCGAGACCGGCATAGTACCACCCCCCGAAGCCCGCCCCGAAGCCGAAGAGCGCGAGACAGGGAATCGTCGCGGCGTGGAGCAGCCTGGCCAGCAGGATGGCCCTCCTCTCACCGAGCCGGACCACCGCGCTCCGAAGACCGTTGTCGCGGTCGAACACGGCATCAGGGAGCGCATAGAAGATGTCGAACCCCGCCACCCAGGTCGCGACCGCCGCGCTCACGGCAAGAAGAAGCCACGCCGGCCGGCTCCACTGCCCCGTCACCGCCAGGTACCCTCCCACAGGCGCGATGGCCAGGCTCATGCCCAGCCAGAGATGGGGCCACCAGGTGAAGCGCTTCGAGAGGCTGTACGCCAGCACCCAGGCGAGGGCCACCGGGCTCAGGACCATGCAGAGCGGGTTAAGAAGCGCCGACGAGAGGACGAACAGGGCGGCGGCCACCGTCACCGAGGTCCGTGCCTGGGCTGTCGTGAGCGCCCCGCGGGGAAGCTCCCGGTTCATCGTGCGGGGATTGCGGGCATCGAACGGCAGGTCGGCGATCCGATTGAAGCCCATCGCGGCCCAGCGGGCGGCGGAGAACGCGATCACGACGAGTGCCACCGTGCGCGCGGTGACCGACGCCACCCGGGAGGCGGCCAGCACACCGAGCAGCGCGAAGGGCAGCGCGAAGAGCGTGTGCGGGAGCTTGACGAGGTTGACGTACCGGACGAGGAGCGAGTCGCCGGCGAACGTCTGGCCTTCACGCAGGGTGCCCGTCACAGGCGGATACCCAGTTGGGACCACATCGCGTCCACCCGGGACTTCGTCGCCGCGTCCATGGCGATCATCTCCGGCCATTCCCGATCGAAGCCTTCCTCCTTCCATTTTCGCGTCGCATCGATGCCCATCTTGCTGCCGTAGGTGAAGCCGCGGCTGGAGTGGTCGAGCACGTCCATCGGGCCCATCGTGAAGCGCACGTCACGCTCGGGATCGATGTTGTTGAGAGCCACCCACCAGGCCTCGTCGGGGTCCTGGACGTTGACGTGCTTGTCCACGATGACGAGCACCTTGGCCAGCGACATCAACCCCTGCCCCCAGAGTGCGTTCATCACCTTGTAGGCCTGGCCGGGGTACTGCTTGTCGATCGCGACGAAGACGAGGTTGTGGAAGATCCCGGCCGCGGGCATGTGGTAGTCGGTGATCTCGGGAACGGTCAGCTTGAGCAAGGGGAGGAAGATGCGCTCGGTGGCGTGGCCGAGGTAATAGTCTTCCATCGGCGGGCGGCCCACGAGCGTGGCGGGATAGATGGGATCGCGGCGCGTCGTGATGGCGGTGACGTGGACCCGGGGATAGAAGTCGGCAAGTGAATAGAAGCCGGTATGATCGCCGAAGGGCCCTTCGAGCACCAGCGGCTCCGACGGATCGATGTACCCCTCCAGCACCACTTCCGCCTCGGCGGGGACGTCGAGATCGCAGGTCACGGCCCGGGCCAGCTCCACCGGCGAACGGCGCAGGAAACCGGCGAAGAGAAACTCGTCTATGGTAGGCGGGAGCGGCGCGCTGGCGGAGTATACGCTGGCCGGATCGCCGCCGATGGCGATCACCACCGGCATGCGCTCCTTCCGCTCCGCCATCTCGCGCCAGTGCGCGGCACCGACCTTGTGGCGCTGCCAGTGCATCGCCAGCGTGTCGCGGCCCAGCACCTGGACGCGGTACATGCCGACGTTCCGGATTCCCCTCACCGGATCGATGGTGATCACCATCGGCAGGGTGATGTAGCGGCCGCCGTCCCCCGGCCAGGTGGTGAGGAACGGGATCTGGTCGAGGTTCACCGCATCGCCCCGCAGCACCACCTCCTGGCAGGCGGGCCTCCCCCCCTTGACCTTGGGGGGGAACTTTCCCATTTCGGCGAGTTTGGGGAGCAGGGCCAGCTTTCCGAGCAGGCTGTCGGGCACCTTGAGGTCGAGCATATCGGCGATGCGCTCCCCTATCGCGTCGAGGCGGTCCACCCCGAGCGCAAGGCACATTCGCCGCATGGACCCGAACAGGTTGATCGCCACCGGAAGCGCGCTCCGCCGGCCGTCCTCCAGCAGGACGTGGTCGAAGAGCAACGCCGGGCCGCCCCCGGGGCTCTTCATGCAGCGGTCGGCGATCTCCGCGATCTCGAGCCGCGCGCGCACCGGGTGGGTGACGCGCGTCAGCTCGCCGATTCCCTCGATGGCCGAGATGAACTGCCGCAGATCGTCGAGGCTCACCGCTTCGTCCCCACGTGCATCGCGCAGACGCCGCCCAGGAAGAGCCGGTAGGAGACGTCGCCGAAACCGTTGACGGTCATCCGGCGCGACAACTCCTCCGGCGGGGGAAATGCCTGCGTGGACTCCGGCAACCAATCGTAGGCGGTCGCATGCCGGGAAATCCGGCGTCCGATCCACGGCAGGACACGCTGGAGGTAGAGCTGGTAGACCCGCCGGAAGTGGCGCTGTGGCGGAAGCGTCATCTCGAGGATGACGAGCCTGGCTCCGGACCGGAGGACCCGCGCTGCCTCGGCAAGGCCGGCGTCGAGGTCCACGAGGTTCCGGATTCCCCATCCCACCATCGCCCCGTCGAACGCCGAAGACGGAAATGGAAGCTCGAGGGCGTCGGCCGCCACGGGGTGCACCCTGTTCGACTTGGTGCGTCCAAGTCTCAGCATGTCGCGGACGAAGTCGGCGCCGACGATCCGGCCCCGGAAGCCGGGCTGCCGGGCGAGCGCCGCTGCAAAATCGAGTGTTCCGGCACAGAGGTCCAGATAGATTCCTCCGGGCGCCCGCTCCCACCCCAGCCGTCCGACCGCGTGTCGCCGCCAGCGTAGATCGAAGCGAAGGCTGATGACGTGGTTCACTCGGTCGTAGGTGGGGGCGATGGCGGTGAAGACTTCGCGGACGTAGGCCCGCTTCTCCGGACCGCCAGCAACGGGTAACTCACGATCCGAGGCTAACATAGGCGCTCAATGTAGTCCCGCTGAGAGACCGTTGGCAAGGCACCGCCGTCGTGGCTAGCGCGCCCGAATGGGCGACCCTCACCGACCAGCAGGTCGTGCTTCTCGCCCGGGGAGGGCGGGAAGCGGCGTATCGGGAGCTGGTCCGCCGGTACGAGCGCCCCGTCTTTGCCCTGGTGTTCCGGATGGTTCGCGACCGGGAGCTGGCGGAAGATCTCTCGCAGGAAACCTTCGTGAAGGCGCTCAACGCCATCGAGTCCTACCGCCCCGAATTCAAGTTCTCCTCCTGGATCTTCAAGATCGCGAACAACGCGGCTATCGATCACCTCCGCCGGCGGGAGCTGGATACGCTCTCGCTGGACGGCTCGCCCCACGCGGAAACGCCCGAGGCGGTACAGGCCACGGCGCTGCAGGTCGGGGCACGCCAGGAATCACCCCTCGACGCCGTGGAGGCAAAGGAGCTCGGCGCGACCATCGAGGCCGCCATCGGGCGCCTTCGGCCGGAATACCGTTCGTGCATCCTGCTGCGCCACGTCGAGGGACGGGCCTACGAGGAAATAGCCGAAATCCTCGACCTCCCGCTCGGTACGGTAAAGACCTACATCCATCGGGCCCGCAACGAGCTGCGACTCGCGCTGGCCCACGTGCGAGAATGAAACCTTGGCTCCGCCGGAACCGTAAGAGGGTCCACTCATGAACACCGTGTCCGGGCCACATCTCTCACCCGACGATTTCGACGCGTGGCTGGCCGGCGCACTCGCACCGGACGCTCGGAACCACCTCGACCAGTGCGCGGAATGCCGCCAGCAGGCCGATGCGGAACGCGAGATCGTCGCCCTGCTGGCGAGCCTTCCCGTCCTGCGCCCCGCTCCCGACTTCGCGGACCGGGTCATGCACGCCGTCGTCATGCCCGACCCCTTCTCGCTCCGCTCGCTCGCGAGCATCCGCCGGAAGCTCCTGGCCACGCCGAAGGCCGCCGCCCTCGCCGCAACGATCGCCCTGCTGCTGGTGGGCTCGATGACCGCGAGCATCGTGTGGAGCCTGGGGCACCGGGAAACGCTTCTGGCGGCCGGGTCATGGGTAGCACAGGCGGGTTGGGTCGCCCTTCGCGGAGCGGCGTCGAACCTCATGGAGCAACCGTGGTACGCGGCGCTCCGGGGTTCGCTCGAGCACCCCGTCCGCTGGGGCGCGCTCTCGGCGCTGGCCTCGCTCGCGTACCTCCTCGGCGTGGTGGCGCTCCGCCGGCTCCTGGCCTTGCCGATGCCGCGAGTGGCTCATGCCAACCTCTAGGCAAGTAGGCGCCGTGGTGGCGGCGCTCTGCCTGGGAATCCCCGCCACCACCGTCGCCGCGTCGCCTGGGCAGCCCGGCGACTCACGAACAGCCGCCATCGTCAACGGAATCGAACAGCTCGTCTCCGAGGTCTCGACCCTGGCGCGGACCCTGAAACACGGTCAGCAGCCCAGTCCCGCGGCGCAGGCAATCCCGCCCGCCCCGGAGGGAAGCGCACCGATCAGCCTCGCAGACTTGAACAAGCCCCCGGAAGTCGAAGGGAAACTCAGGGAGGCGCTGCGCCCCACCGGCGGGACCCTGCGGGCAACGGTCACCAATGGCACCGCGCGTCTCGGCGACTTCACCATCGGAACCAACC